>DASSMS010000110.1:0-32415 GCA_035688575.1 Nocardioidaceae bacterium | reverse complement strand
CTGTCAGACCCTGATCCACCGCATCAACCAGCACGAGGCGTCGGTCCTGAGGGACCGGCGCCTCGTGCGCTTCTCGGGGAAGAAGCTCCCCACCCTTGTCAGTGGAACTTCTTGCCGTTCACCTTCTCGGAGACGCCGGTGCGGTCGAGCAGCATGGTGAGGCCGCCGTTCCAGAAGGAGAACCCGGCGCCCGTGATCATGCCCAGGTCGATGTCCTCGGGGCCGACCACGACACCCTCGTCGAGCATGAGGCGAGCCTCTTCGGCCAGCGCCGAGAGCACCCGCTCGCGCACCTGCTCCGAGGTGAGCTCGACGTCGCCGGTCTCGAACATCGCGGCGACCTCGGGGTCGACCGCCCCGTCCGCGCCGTAGATGGCAGGCTTGCCGGCTGCCACGAGCTTCTCGAGGTTGGGCGAGACGTAGTACCGGTCGGGGAAGGCGCGGAGTAGCGTCGCGTTGTTGTGCAGCGCGACCGCCGGGCCGACCAGCGAGAGCAGCACGAACGGCGGCATCGGGGCGACGCCTGCGAACGCGCCGTCGGCGACCTGGATCGGCGTTCCCTCGTCGACGATCTTGCTGACCTCGCCCATGAACCGGCCGAGCAGCCTGTTCACGATGAACGAGGGGCTGTCCCTGACCAGGATCGTGGTCTTCTTCAGGGCCTTGCCGGTGGCGAAAGCCGTGGCCAGCGTGGCGTCGTCGGTCTGCTCGCCCTTGACGATCTCGAGCAGCGGCATCACGGCGACCGGGTTGAAGAAGTGGAAGCCGACGACCCGCTCAGGGTGCTCGAGCTCGGACGCCATCTCGGTGATCGACAGCGACGAGGTGTTGGTCGCGAGCACGCACTCGGGGGAGACGATCCCCTCGACGTCGGCGAAGACCTTCTTCTTGACGCCCAGCTCCTCGAACACCGCCTCGATCACGAAGTCGGCGTCGGCGAAGACGTCGCCCTTCTCCACCGAGCCGGTGACCAGGGCCTTGAGGCGGTTGGCCTTGTCCTGGGTCAGCCGGCCCTTGAGCAGGAGCTTGTCGACCTCCTCGTGGACGTAGCCGACGCCCTTGTCGACCCGCGCCTGGTCGAGGTCGGTGAGGACGACGGGGACCTGGAGCCGGCGGGCGAAGAGCAGCGCGAGCTGGCTGGCCATGAGACCGGCCCCCACGATGCCGACCTTCGTCACCGGGCGGGCAAGCGCCTTGTCAGGTGCGCCCGCCGGCCGCTTGGCGCGCTTCTGCACCAGGTCGAAGGAGTAGAGGCTTGCGAGGAGCTCGGGCGTCATGATCAGGTCCGCGAGCGCCTCGTCCTCGGCCGCGAAGCCCTCGTCCCGGCTGCCGTTCTTGGCGGCCGCGATCAGGTCGAGCGCGCGGTAGGCGGCGGGGGAGGCCCCACCGGTCCTGGCGTCGGCGATCGAGCGGCCATTCGCCACGGCGGCGTCCCACGCCTCGCCACGGTCCACCTCGGGGCGCTCGACGGTCACCTCGCCCTTGAGCACCCGGGCGGCCCAGAGCAGCGACTGCTCCAGGAAGTCGGCGCCGGAGAACTCCGCGTCGGCCAGGCCCATCTCGTACGCCGCGTGGCCGCTCAGCGTCTTGCCCTGGTTCAGCGGGTTCTCGATGACCAGCTTCACGGCCTTCTCGGCACCGACCAGGTTCGGCACCAGGTAGGCGCCGCCCCAACCTGGGACGAGCCCGAGCATGACCTCGGGGAGGCCGACCGCGGGGGCGCTGTCCTGGACGGTGCGGTAGGTGCAGTTGAGGGCGACCTCGAGGCCACCGCCGAGGGCAAGGCCGTTGATGAACCCGAACGACGGCTTGCCGCCGTCGACGAGCTTGCGGAAGACACCGTGCCCGAGCTGCGCGATGAGCTTGGCGTCGTCACGGCCCGAGAGGCCGGACAGGCCGGAGAGGTCCGCCCCCGCGGCGAGGATGAACGGCTTGCCGGTCACACCGAGCGCAGCGACGTCGTCACGGGATAGCGCCTCGTCGATCGCGGCGTTGAGGGCCGCGAGCCCCTTGGGGCCGAAGGTGTTGGGGCGGTTGTGGTCGAGGCCGTTGTCGAGTGTTATCAGCGCCATGGTGCCTGCGCCGAGGGGCAGATCGACGAAGCGGAGCTTCGCCTCGGTCACCACCTCGTCGCCGGACATCGCGACGCCCCGGTCGAGAAGGGCCTGGAGCTCAGGGGTCGTGGTCATCAGGCTGCACCTTCCTCGGTCTTGCTCGCCGGGGTCCAGTTCGGGTTCTCCCAGATCACGGTGCCGCCCATGCCGAGGCCAATGCACATCGTGGTCATGCCGTAGCGGACCTCAGGGCGCTCCTCGAACTGGCGGGCGAGCTGGGTCATCAGGCGTACTCCGGACGAGGCCAGGGGGTGGCCCATGGCGATCGCCCCGCCGTAGGGGTTGACGCGCGCGTCGTCGTCGGCGATGCCGAAGTGCTCGAGGAACGCGAGCACCTGGACCGCGAACGCCTCGTTGATCTCGAAGGCGTCGATGTCCTCGATGGCGAGGCCGGCCTGCTCGAGGGCCTTCTCGGTCGCTGGGATCGGCCCGGCTCCCATCACCTCGGGCTCGACACCCATGAAGGAGTAGGCGACCAGGCGCATCTTGACGGGCAGGTCGAGCTCGCGGGCGGTCTCCT
Organism: Nocardioidaceae bacterium; assembly: GCA_035688575.1. Classification (GTDB taxonomy): domain Bacteria; phylum Actinomycetota; class Actinomycetes; order Propionibacteriales; family Nocardioidaceae; genus Nocardioides_C. Next base: position 29,781 of record DASSMS010000110.1, on the reverse strand, counting down.
CGTCGGCGAGCAGGGCCATGGTCGCGCCGTCGTTGAGCCCGGCTGCGTTGCCGGCAGTCACGCGTCCGTGCGCGCGGAAAGGCGTCTTGAGACCTGCGAGACTCTCCATCGTGGTGTCCGGACGGGGCGGTTCGTCGACGGTGGCCAGGCCCCAGCCTTCCTCGGCGGAGCGAGTCGCGACCGGTACGAGGTCGGGCTGGATCTTGTTGCCGGCGTAGGCATCAGCGGTCTTCTGCTGTGACCGCACGGCGTAGGCGTCCGCCCGCTCCTTGGTGATGCTCGGGTAGCGGTCGTGGAGGTTCTCGGCCGTGTTGCCCATCGAGAGCGCCTCGGGGTCGACGATCTTCTCGGAGATGATCCTGGGGTTCGGGTCCACGCCCTCGCCCATCGGGTGGCGGCCCATGTGCTCGACACCGCCGGCGATGGCGATGTCGTAGGCGCCGAAGGCGATCCCGCCGGCGGTGGTCGTCACGGCGGTCATCGCGCCGGCGCACATCCGGTCGATCGAGTAGCCGGGCGTGCTCCGCGGCAGCCCGGCGAGGAGCGCGGCGGTGCGGCCGATGGTCAGGCCCTGGTCGCCGATCTGGGTGGTGGCGGCGATCGCTACCTCGTCGACCCGCTCGGGCGGCAGGTTGGGGTTGCGCCGCATGAGCTCGCGGATGCACTTGATCACCAGGTCGTCCGCACGCGTCTCGGCGTACTGGCCCTTGGCCTTGCCGAACGGCGTCCGCACACCGTCGACGAAGACGACCTCTCGCAACTGTCGGGCCACGAAGGGCTCCTTCATGCGTCGTAGGGGATTGACCCCGCGATGCTACCCGCAAGTAACAAAGCCAGGAAGGTGCCCAGGGTGTGCCGGTGGTCACCCGCCTAGACCGCTCGAACCCCCCGGCGATCCTCCTCGGGCCGCCGGGCAGCGGCGCTCTCCGCGGCATCGCGGCCGCGCGGCGAGGTGGGTGGCGGGTTGCTCAGTTGCTCAGCCGGTGCCGTACAGCTCCTCGAAGTTGCGGTACAGGACACGGTCCTTGAGCTCCTGGCTCACGTCCGCGCCGGCGATCTTGTAGTACTCACCCCAGAAGTCGCTCCACGGCTCGTCGGACGCGAAGAGCACCCGGTCGGCCCCCACGCCGGACTTCTCGATCTCGGTGAGTAGCCAACGGGCCCCGAAACCGATCGCCCACGTCGTGTCCGTGTAGACCTTGTAGCCCTGCTCGACCCAAGCGAGGAAGCGTGGGACGAGCTTGATGTGCCCGCTGACGCCGCCGCCGAAGTGGACGATGTGGATCTTCACCCGCTTGCCGAACTCCTCGATCATCGGGACGAAGTTGTTGATGTCCGAGGTGCCGCCGGCGCTGGTGTGGAAGTGGAACACGAGGTCGTGTCGCTCGGCGGTGTCGAAGCAGGCCTCGGCCACCTGGCGGGTCTCTGCGTCCCAGCTCTGGGGGTCAGGGTTCCCGCCGAGGAGGAAAGTGGTCTTGAGTGCCACGACGCCCGGTGCCCCGGCCTTCTCCAGTGACTTCATCGTCATCTCACGGTTCTGGGGCAGGAAGGACACCCAGAGCCCACCTCGAAGGCGGTCGTTGCCCTCGACGCTCTCCAGCACCAGATCGTTGAGCGAGAACGGCTGCTCCTGCACGGGGATGCCGTAGTTGGGCAGGACGAGACCCCGTTCGATGCCGCGCAGGTCCAGATGTTTCGCCAGGTAGTCGTCGGTCTTCGCGTAGTCGTAGACGGTCGGCTTGACCGGTTCGGCGAGGTTGTAGAACTTCCACGGCGCCAGCTCGCCGATGTGGCTGTGCGCGTCGATGACGTGGCCTTTGACTCGTTCGATGGAGGCCATCCTGACTCCCTCCGCCTGGACGGTCACACCGTCCAGGTCTGCATGATGAGCGCGCCCTGGCGGCGAGCGGTGAGAACGGAGTCGAGTACGTCGAGCGGGTTGATCGGCTTGACGCCTTCCATCATGTCGGTCTCACGCATACCGTAGAGCGCCGCGGCGGAGAAGCGGCACGCGTAGACGTGGCCGCCCTCGTCCATGAAGGTCTTCAGCTGCTTGTTGTAGCCGAGATGGCCGGGGAACGCCTCGTCCCCCACCTTCGGGTAGCCGCGGGTCGCCGACGCCATGAGCGAGCCTGGGCCGAAGAGAACCAGGTGGGTGTCGAAGCCCTTCCGGTTGAGCCTGGTCGCGGTGAGCATGTTGATCAGCCCGACCGAGCCTTCGAAGGGCACCGTGTGCATGAGGATGTAGGCCTTCTCGCCGGGCTCGGCCTGGATGTCCTCGAAGACCTTGTCCTCGTAGTCGACGATCGCGTCGCCGACCTTTGCGCGTTCACCGATGATCTGTGCCATCGCTGATCTCCAATCCCTCGTTGGTTGTTGTTGTGGCTCGGCATTCAGGTGTTCGCCGAAGGGCTAGACGGCAGGAGGCCGCCGGTGCGGTGGGTCGCTGAGGGAGGCCCACCGCTGCCTGTGGCTTCCGGGCATGGCGTGCAGCAGACGCCTGCGAAACGACCAGGGAAGGCGTGCGTGCAAAGGCGCGAAGAGCCGCAGCCAGAACAGGTCCTTGAGTCCTCGCGGCGGGCGGGGCCTCTCGCTGCGGTAGCGCCGGCCGATGTGGTCCTGGGCTGCAACGAGCAGGTAGTGCTCGGCGTTCGCGCGCAGCCAGCGCAGGGCGGACATCTCAGCCGGCCCGGGCGGCGCTGGCGTTCTCGACGCCGTTCTGTGCGGCGAGGACGATGGGTTCGTTCAGCGCGCCGATCGCGGGGGAGTACACGTTCTCCATGGAGGCGAGGTCGTTCAGCGTCAGTCCGAACTTCACGGCGGTCGCCAGGAAGTCCGCGCGCTCCTTGATCCCCTCCTGGCCGACCATCTGTGCGCCGATGAGGCGAAGCTCTTCCGGCTCGGCGAGGAGCTTGACGAGGATCTTCTTCGTACCGGGGTAGTACCTCGCTCGCGAGATCCCCTCCGCCTTGCCGAGCACGTAAGGGAGCCCGAGGGCGGTGGCGAGGGTCTCTCCGAAGGACGCTCCTCCGATGACCCACTTCCCGGCGGGGGTCCCCCACGGCACGTAGACGGGCTGGTAGCGCTTCGTGCCGCCGCCGGCGTTGAAGCCCGCGACCTTGCCCTGGGCGTAGGCGTGGCTGCCCGTGAGGCCCGCCACCCCGACGCCGGTCAGTCCATGGGGAAGCTCTGTGCAGTCTCCGGCGGCGAAGACGTCGGGGGCCGAGGTGGCCATGCGCTCGTCCACGATCAGCCCGCCGGTAGAGCCTGTCTTGAGCCCCGCCGCCGTGGCCAGCGTGACGTTCGGCTCCTTGTGGGTGCAGATCACCGCGAGGTCGGCGGGAATGGTGCCCGACGACGTACGAACGGCCGAGACGGCTCGGTCGCCGACGAACGACTCCAGCGTCGTGTTGAAGTGCATGTGGACCCCGAGCTCCGCCCACGAGTCCTGCACGGGGGCGATGATGTCGGGGTCCACGACGTCCGCGAGTGCCCAGGGACCTGGGTGGACCAGGTGGGTCTCGATCCCCCGGTGGGCGAGAGCCGTGGTCATCTCCAGGCCGAGCGGGCTGGCGTTCACGACCACGGCCGTCCTCGTATCGTCGAGGACCTTGTCCCACTCCATCGCCTCCCGGATGTTCTTGACGTAGTAGAGACCGTCGAGCCCACCGCCGGGCACTCCCGGATCGGCGTAGACGAAGCCGGTGGCGACCACGAGGCGGTCCCACGCGACCTCGCCCTCACCGGCGACCCTGAGCACCTTCCGCTGCAGGTCGATGGCCTCCACACGGGTCTGGTAGTGGATGTCGATGCCGGCCTGGACGTAGGCCTCCTTCTCCGCGAGGAACAGGGAGTCGAAGGTGTCGATCTCGCGACCGTGGACGTAGGGGATGCCGCACGGGCTGTAGCCCACGTCCTCGAACTCGGTGTAGACCACGACCTCGTTCGCCGGGTCCGCAGCCTTCACCCCACCCGCGGCTCCGATCCCCGCGGCTCCGCCACCGACCACCAGCGTCTTGTGGGGCATGAGGTGCTCCTGTCAGGCCGAGCGCCCGAGAGAGAAAACGCCGTCATTTAGTATCGGCAATTTCTAGTTACTTTAGTAGAGCCGCGGTCGATGTCAAGGACTCCTCCCCCCGTCAGCCGACGGTGCTTTCCGCGGGCTCGGGGCGCCCTTGACGACGCGTGCGACGTGCAGCTCCGGGGGGTTCCTCAGGCTGTTGGTGACGTAACAGACTCGCTCGGCCTCCGGCAGGAGATCGTCCACCACAGTCCCGGGAACGTCAGCGCTCACCTCGATCTCGATCCGACTGAACCGGGGGCCCGCGTACGTGCCTACGACCCGGACCTGTAGTCCGGGCAGCTCCTTGTCCGCATGCCGGGCCGCCCAGGCAAGCGCGAGCACGAAGCACGAGGCGATGGAGGCCAGGAACAGGTCGGTCGGCGTGGGCCCGGTGTCGCTGCCCCCGGCAGACAGCGGCTCGTCCGAGACGATGTCGAAGTGGCCGGCCTCGACGACGGCGCGCATGCCCCCGTGCCAGTGGGCGTGCACCGTTCGCTGCGCGGAGCCGGACACGTCTCGTCACCCCCCGTCCGCAAGGGCGAGCACCGCGGACCGGAAGCACTCCGCGGGCGCAGCGGCCACCCCGGCGCCGACCTGACCGGCGCCCGAGCTCGCATGCAGGATGCCCGTTGTGACCTTGGGGGTGATGCCCAGCTCAACGACCCGGCGCGCGTCCACGCCAAGGGGCGTGCCGGCGTTGCTCCAGGTCGGCAGGATGAACCGTGTGCTCGCGTCGGAGCAGATCAGCGCCATCTCCTCGGTGAGGGCCACCGCGTCGGCCATCCGGCCGCCGAGGAAGCCGGCGACCGCGGGAGAGCCGGCCGCGGCCGCGCCCCCGAGCCCCACCAGCTCGAGGATGGCGCTGTCCCCTATGTCGCGGGCGCTGCTCTCCGGCCCGAAGTCGGGGTAGTACAGGGCGTCACCGACGGGGGGCGCCTCGGCGAGGAACAGCTCGTCGGAGCCGGCCAGGCGGACGCCGTACGTCGTGCCGTTCCGGCACATCAATGTGACGATGCTCGAGCGCTCGACCTGCTCGGCCCAGACCGCGACGGACTTCGCCGCGGCCATGGCCAGGTTGAGGAAGAACAGGTGGTTGCCGGAGAGGAACCGTGCCAGCGCTACGCGACCGTCGCCGGGCAGGGCAGCCAGGTGAGGCAGCAGGTTGCGGAGGAGGAGGTTGGTCGTCGCCTGGGTGCGCATGTGTACGTCGTCGCCCATCTGCAGGCCTTGGGCGGCCAGGGCGAACAGGTCGACGGGTCCGGCCTCCTCCAGCACTGCGCGCAGCAGGGGCCCGGCGACGTCTCGGAGGAACTCCAACCGCTCGACCGCCGCCGGGGTCTCCCGGCCGAACCACGCGGTGTCCCCCGGACCCTGGTTGATCGGAGCGAAGGCCCGCGTGCCGCCGGCGCGGTTGACGACCTCGAAGAGGGGGGCCGACGGGCCGATCGCGCTGGCCATGGGCAGCACCACGGCATGTCGGTAAGCGGGCTCGAGCCTGACCTCACCGGCCGCCAGCAGGCGATCTGCTTCGGCAACGTCCGCGGCCCAACCCTCCGCGACGGACGCTGCTCGCAGCGAACGCCGGAGCGGGTCGCTCACGTCCTCCCAGACGATCGCCGGACCGCAGTGCAGCAGCAACCGCCCCGTGACCTGGGACAGCACCTCGCCGGCAGGCTGGACGCCGACGAGCTGGGGCGTACCGGTGTCGAGGCGCCTGACCACCTCGGCGTTTGCCCGGTTCACCTCGTCGGCGCGCACTCCGTACAGACGCTCGAGCGCCGCCACCGCCGGCTCGTCTCCACCGGCGGGGATCCGCCAGTCAACCTGCTGGACCGGAACCGCCTGGTCCCTGACGGCGTCGGCGAACCGGGGGAGTCCGACATTCACCACCGACAGCTCGTCTGGCAAGCTGACCGGCGCAGCCTGCTCGGTCATGAGACCTCCTCGAGTCCGGCCAACCTGCGGGCGCGTACGAGGAGGTCGCGTTCCGCACCCGCGAGGGCTCGACGGCGTCGGCTCACGTCCTGGTCCAGCGCGCCGACGAGCTCGGTGCACTGCTCCACCATCGCCTCGACGGACTCGGAGGCCGCCCCTCCGAGCCCGGTTCTGGACTCGACGATCGCGAGCGGGTCGAGCGCGGGGTCGAGGTCTTGTCCGGTCAGTCCCCACGACCGCCCGGTTTCGGCGAGCGCGACCTTGTCGAGCATGGCCCCGGTGATCTCGCGGCCGGGGATCCCGAGAGCGGCTGCTTCGCGGACCGTCCGGCCCACGACGTCGTAGGCGCTGCGGTAGTCCACCCCGCACGTCACGACGATGAACTCGCAGAGGTCCGTTGCCTGCGTGTAGCCGGCCTCGAGCTCCTCGCGCATCCGCCGGCCGTTGACCCGCAGTGTCCGGACCAGGCCGCTCATCAAGCGGGTCACACGGATACAGAGGTCGAGGGCGCGGGGGACCTCACCGTAGGCGAAGATCAGGTTGTCGCTACGGGCCGAAGGGCTCTTCGCGACTGCGAGGAAGCCGGTGAGGCGGCCGATCAGCACTCCCGACGCGCCACGCACGATGGCCAGTGAGTAGGGGTTGCGCTTCTGGGGCATGAGCACGCTCGCACGCGTGAAGGCGTCGTCGAGGTCCACGAAGTCGAACTCGCTGCTTGCCCAGATCTCGAGGTCCTCGGCGAGCTTGCTCTGCGTCGAGACCAGGCTCGCGGCGGTGGCGAGGATGTGCACCAGGCCGTCGATCTGCCACATGGCGTCGCGGGTGTGCTCGATCACGTCGTGGAAGCCGAGCGCGGCCGCGATCCGGGTGCGGTCATCGAGCAGGCGGGTCCCGTTCACGCATCCGGCGCCGCCGGGGCTGCGGTTGACCCAGTCCAGCTCCTCGAGCAGGCGGCGGGCGTCCCGGACGACCGGGTAGACGAACGAGAGGGCGTAGTGGCCGAACGTGGAGGGTTGCGCCTGCTGCAGGTAGGTCTGGTCCGGCATCAGGGTGTGGACGTGTCGTCCAGCCAGCTCGGTCGTCTCACGAGCGAAGGAGGCCACCTCGTCGACGAGGTCGAGGAGCTGCCGACGTACGTAGAGGCGCAGTGCTATGCGCGCGGACTCCCTCCGGGGCCGGCCAGCATGCAGCCACCCGGCAACGTTCCCCAGCCGCTCCACGAAGTACCGCTCGCGCGAGTTGTACGGCTCGCCGTACTCGGCCCGGTAGGGGAACTCGACCGCGTCGGTGTCGTAGACCTCGAGCAGGAGCCGCATCAGGTCGCGGGCCGCCGGATCGGGGACCAGGCCCCGGCGATGGAGGTCCAGCAGGTGCGCGACGTCGGCCTGGTTGAGTCCTTGGTGGAGGAACGGCGCATCGGCGTTCTCGAGCTCGAACCCGCTCTCGACCAGCTCGGGGGCAGCAGCGCCGGTCGGTGGACCCATGGGCCTGGATGGACGGTTCACAGGGCAGCTCCTTCGGTGAGCCCGGCGAGGGCGTCGGCGACCCCGCCGGTGTGCAGGAAGACCACGGGCCCGGGGACACCGGCCCGCACGAGTCGCCGGAGCAAGGTCATCGCCTTGGACCCGTAATGGTGGTCGAGCAGGAGCCCCTCGGCGCTCAGTGCGATGTGGGCGCTCTCGCGGTCCTCGGGACTGGGTATCCCGAAGCCCGCCCCTCGCAGGTCCTGCACCTCCACGTCGGCGGGCTCCGGAGCAGGGAACCCAAGATGGTCCGCGCACGCCCTGGAAAGGGACAGGACCTGAGCCCGTGTCGCGTCCGCGGGCCGGCTCACCGCGGCACCGACGACCCGCCAGGCCAGGTCGTACCCGACCTGGCCCGCCACCAGGCCTGCCTGGGTGCCGCCGGATCCGGTTGCCACCACGACGATCTGTGGATCGACGGCGGCGGCGGTCGACTGCTCCGCAATCTCCTTGGCGGCCATGACGTAGCCCGCCGCACCGATGGCCGTGGCGCCTCCGCGCGGGACGGCGTAGGGCCGTCGCCCGCAGGCCCGGAGGGTGTCGGCATGACTCCGCACTGCCTCGTCCAGCGCCTCCCGGGGGGTCTGGGCAAGGAAGCGCAGCCGGGCCCCGGCACTGCGGGCCAGGGCCACGCTCGCGGAAACGGAGTCGGAGGCGGGTGGCGGGCCGGCGAAGAGCACGTCACACTCCAGGCCCGCCACGCGGGCCGCCATGGCTGCTGCGGCGCAGAAGTTCGAGTTCTGGCTGCCTGTCGCCACCAGGATGTCGGCGTTATCGGCCGCAGCCGCGCCGAGCAGGAACTCGAGTGAGCGTGCCTTGTTGCCGGCTATCCCGAAGCCGGTCAGGTCGTCGCGCTTGAGGAAGAGCGGCCCCGCGCCCAGCGCCCGTTCGAGACCCCGGGCGCGGACGAAGGGAGTCGGCAGCGTCGCCAGCGGCGTGCGTGAGAGGGTCACGGCCATGCCTCGTCCTCCGCTGCTCGGCGGAGCTCGGCTCGTCGAAGCACCTCGTCGACCATGGCACCGGCGCTCCCTGCCGGTGAGCCCTCAAGCCAGGCGCGGCACTCATCCTCCGTAGCTACGCCGGAGGCCACCACCGCGTCCACGACATGGCTGGTGCGCGTGGTGCCCGGCGTGAGGATGTCGTGCAGGAGCTGCTGTGCCGCGTGCTTGCCCAGCCGGCCTGCGAGTCCGGCGAGCAGCCGTTCGGACACCCACGGGTCCCCGAGTCGCTCGAGGTTGGCCCGCATGGCCGAGACGTCGACGACCAGGCCACCGGCGAGCTCTCTGCCCGTTCGGAGGGCGACCCCGGTGAGTAGGCACACCTCCGGAAGAGCCACCCACTCGGCCTTCCAGGCGCGGCCGTCGCGCTCGTGGCCGGCGACCATGCTCTCGATCAGCACGGCGGCGTTCGCCCGCACCAGGCGGGCCAAGGTGTCCAGGTGCTCGCTGGCCTCGGGGTTGCGCTTGTGGGGCATGGTGATGCTGCCCACGGTGGTGGGCGTGGTCGGCTCGCCGAGCTCGGCGATCTCGGGGCGCTGGAGCTCGTAGACCTCGTTGCCGATCCTGGCCAGGGTGCCGCACACCATCGACAGCACCGTCGCGAACTCCGCGAGCCGGTCCCGCGAGCTGAGCCAGGAGATCCCGGGATCGTGCAGTCCGAGGCGGTGGCAGAACTCCGCACGCAGGGCGAGTCCCTGGGGCTCGAAGAACCCCAGCACCCCGACCGCCCCGGCGAGCTGCCCCACCAGCCACCGGTCACGTCCCTCCCGCAGGCGCTCCAGGTGCCGGGACACCTCGTCGGCCCAGGAGGCCACCTTGAACCCGAGGGTGATCGGCGAACCGATCTGTCCGTGCGTACGGCCTGCCATGACTGTGTCCCGGTGCGTCGAGGCCAGCGCGAGGAGCGAGAGCTCGATCGCGCGCAGGTCCCTCCAGACCAGCCCCCCGATGCGGCGCATGACGAGGCCGAACCAGGTGTCGGTGAGGTCTTGCACCGTTGCGCCGTAGTACACGTACTCGCGGGCCGGCTCCGGCAGGAGGCGCTGCACCTCATGGATCAGGCCCAGCGTGGAGTGCCCGGTCAACCGGGTCTGTTCCGCCACGCGGCCGAGATCGAGGTCGCCTGCGTTGGCGCGCGTGGCGATCTGCGTGGCGGCGTCGGCCGGAATGATGCCCAGGTGCGCCTGGGAGTCGGCCAGGGCGACCAGGATGTCGAGCCAGCCCTGCAGCCGCGCCCGCTCGTCGAAGACGTCGGCCATCTCCTGCGTCTGCCACAGGTGGGCGTACTGACGGGAGTCGGTCAGGCGGGAGCCCACGACGGTTCCCACCGGTCGGCGAGGACGGTCAGCGCCTCTGACACCTGGGCGAGGGACGCTCCCCACGGGACGACGACCTGGGTCTCCTCGACCAGGATCTCGTCCTCGAACAGGCAGCACTTGGTGAGGGTGGCGCCCTGCGACCCGTCGGCCCTCCGCGGGCACAGGTCGACCTGCGGCGCCCGCTCGCCGTAGAACCACTCATGGATCTGCTGTGACCGCTCGCAGCCGATGAGGGTCCACGCCCTGCGCTCGGGTCGCTGGTCCAGGTAGGTGGTGCGGGCCCCGTCGACCGATACGCCACCGCCGCGGCAGGGCAACAGGTACTCCTCTGCCGGATGCGTCCGGGCCAGGTCTGAGAGATCGACGACCTCCGCGACGAGTCTGATCGGCGGCAGGTGCTCGGAGACGTCCAGGAGCCGGCGTACCTGGTCGAACAGCTTCGGCGGGGTCGGGGGGACGACCTCGCGGACGGTCAGGTGCAGGGGAGCGGGGTCGATGATGAAGCTGACATGCCCGTAGCTGCCCTCCACCACCACCGCACGTGCGCCGGGCGCCTGATCGAGTGCGGCGCGAGCCAGCTGCGTGGGGATCGCGGTGTCGAGGTCCGGCCGGTGCACGAACGCGCAGTCGTCCGGGCCCGCCAGCAAGGTCACGGAGGTGATCGGGGCGAACAATGGCTGCGAGGTCTCCTTCTCGACGGCGACCACCGCGGTGTCGCCTTTGCGTCGTACCACGATGAACCGGGTGCGTCTGTAGGCCTCCCTGCCGACGAAGTGGGCGGCGATTGACGCCTCGTCCAGGTCGCAGTCGACGTCGGCGACGGCGACCCCTCGGTAGGCGCCGGGTACCAGGTTGGGGCGCAGCGCCGGGGTGCGCGGCTTCATGACGGCACCGGGGGCATGGCCATCTGGAAGGTGTCCGCACGCAGTCCGCGGCGGAGGGTCTCCAACGCCAGCGCGTCGTCCGGGGCGATGTTGGCGAGGTTGACCTCGGGGCCCAGCTTCCGGATGAGCCAGGCCTGCTGGTCCTTGCGTGGGGCCTCGAAGAGCACCCGGTCGGTCCCGCCACCGCGTACGACCGCAGCGACGACGTCCTCGCGCACGCTGCCGTCGGCGCGGTACAGGCCGACGGTGCCGCTCTCGCGACCCTCGGCGATGACCCATCGCGCGCCTGCCCTCAGGTCGGAGGCGATCTCGTCGGCCCACATGTCCGGCGCGGGCTCGGTGCCCGGGTCCTTGCTCCCGACCTCGGCCAGCACCTCGAACCACGCGGCCGCCGCGCGGATCAGCTCCTGCTTCACCTCTCTCGGCATCGGGGCGACGCCGCGAGACACCTCTACGTAGCTGAAGCCGACCTCGCGCGCCCAGTCCAGGAACTCGCGCTTCTTGCCTTGGGCCCAGGCGATCTCGAGGAGCGTGCCGCCGGCGCAGGAGCCGATGCCGGCATCGGCGAGCAGTTCGAGCTTGTTCCGCAGGCCGGGGTCGAGGTAGGCGGTGCCCCAGCCGAACTTCCACAGGTCTATGTAGTCCGCCGCGGTCGAAAGCACCGACTCGGTCGTTGCCACGCTGGCGCCCCGGTCCAGGACGTGGGTCACGCCGATCTCCCTGGGTTTGCTCCCCCGGTGCGGCAGAGTGAGGAAGGTGGGCAGCGTCACGTTGCCTATACTAAAAGTTTCGTACACTTTCCGACAGAGCAATCTGTCTCTCAACAGTCCCGCGGGCTGGGTCGAGGGGGCACCATGCAGTCGGCGAACGGCGCCCATGGGCTCGAGGAGCTCTCCGGCTACCTGCGCACACACTCCGCTCTCGCGGCCAAGGCCCAGATCGCCCTCGTCCGTGAGGTCGTCGGGAAATCGGGGTGGGTCCACGGACCCGGGGACGACGGCGCGGTGGTCCCGGTGCCGACGGAAGCAGCCTTGTCGCCCGCACAGGTGGTTGTCTGCGGAGAGGCGCTCCTACCGGAGTTCGTGGCCCGAGACCCCTACGGAGCCGGTGTGGCCGCCGTCCTGGCGAACGTCAACGACCTGGCGGCCATGGGCGCTGTCCCGAGCGGCATCGTGGACACCATCGTGGGGAGCGCCGACCTCGCTCGCGAGGCACTGCGGGGCATGACCGACGCCGGTGCGCTGTACGAGGTCCCGATCGTCGGGGGCCACCTCACGATCCACGAGGGATCGCCCTCCGTGTCGGCCTTCGGCGTCGGGCACGCAAAGGCGGTTCTCTCGACCACCCGGGTCGCGGTGGGCCAGTCCTTGCTCGTGGCGAGCTGCACCGACGGGACCATGCGGGAGGACTTCCCGTTCTTCCGCTCCTACGACGTGCGCGGTCCGTCGATGGCCGGTGACGTCCGACTGCTCCCCGCTCTTGCAGCCTCCGGCGCCTGTGTCGCGGCCAAGGACGTGAGCATGGCCGGGGCCGTCGGCTCTGCGGCGATGCTGCTCGAGTGGAGCCGTCTCGGGGTCACGATCGACCTCGACGCCCTGCCGCGGCCGAGGGGGGTGTCGATGGCCGCGTGGCTGACCTGTTTCCCGGCGTACAGCTTCCTGCTGTGCGCCCCCCCGGAACGAGCGCTGGAGTGTGTCACCGCGTTCACGGAGCGGGGACTCGACGCCGCCGTGGTCGGCGTCGTGGACGACTCCGGCCTCGTGAGGATCCGGGCGGGAGGGGAGGAGGGAACCGTGCTGGACCTGTCGGTCACCGACGTGACTGGCCTCCGCCGCTGAGCCGGCCGAGGATAGAGGGCGGCGCGGCCTAGGTGAGGTCCGTTCCGCGCGCGAGAGCCTCGGCCAGAGCGGTTCCGCGGGTGGGATCGGGAAGAGAGATCCGCATCTGCTGGTGAGGCAGCCCGGCGTAGATCTCCGTCTCCCCGTTCAGGCTCCATCCCAGGCGGGCGAAGAACCGGACGTTGGGGAGCTGGATGTGCGCCAGCATCTCCCGCCCGCCGAGTGCGCCCGCCGTCGCCACGGCGCAACGTACGAGCGGGGCTCCGATGCCGCTTGTCCGGAACCGGGGCAGCACGGCGAGCCGGTCGCCCTGCCAGAGCCCGGCACGCCGGTCGAGCTCGTAGAGGCGTACACACCCGGCGGCCGTGCCCTCGTAGTACCCGACGAGGCAGATGGCGCTGCCCTCCCGGTCCCGCTCGTCCTCGTCCGAACCCGCGAAGATCCCCTGCTCGAGCACGAACACCTGGTGCCGGATGGCACGGTGCTCGCGCATTGCCTCGGGCGATCCTGCCTGTCGGCACGACAGCATCGGCGTGTGCGGCGCCTCGGTGTGCAGCGGGTCAGTGGAGGTGGACACGGCGGGCATCCCTCGTCGCCCTGCTCATACCGGGCTCACCGAAAGGCCCGGGCGGCGGCCGATCTGCAGCAGGGGCGAGGTCCGCATAGCCGCCTCCGTCGAGCTGAGGCCCGAGCATGCCTGGCAACGAGCGCATCCTGCCTTGGCGATGTCGGCTCCCATGCCGTGCGCAGCCATGTAGGCGGCCACCTGCCGGTAGATCTTCGCGGTGTAGGCGGCGTCCGGAGGTCTCGCGTCCTCCATCAGGCTTCCTGCGACAGGACGGAGGGGCACGACGAACGGGAACACGCCCATGTCGACCGCCCGACGGCAGCCGGCCACGGTCAGCTCGGGGTCCTCTCCCATGCCGAGGATCACGTAGGTGGACACCTGCCCCTCGCCGAGCGCGGACACCCCACGCTCCCAGGCCTCGAAGTAGCGCTCGATGCCGGTCCGTGCCTTCGCCGGTGCGACGCGCGCCAGCACGACCGGGTCGAACGACTCGACGTGGATGCCGACCGAGTCCACTCCCATGTCGGCGACCTCGTCGATGACGTCGAGGTCGTGCGGTGGTTCGAACTGGATCTCGACGGGCAGGCCGGAGGCCTGCTTGACCGCCTGGGCGCACCGGGCGACGTAGCGTGCGCCCCGGTCGACGCCTCTGCTGCTGCCGGTGGTCAGCGTGGCGTCGACGGCGCCGTCGAGCTCCTTGGCGGCACAGGCGACCTCCGCCAGCTGCTCGGGTGTCTTCTTCACGATCGTGCGGCCGGAGTCGAGGGACACGCCGATGCCGCAGAAGCGGCACTGGTCCTCGTTGCCCCAGTAGGCACAGGTCTGTACGACGGTGCTTGCGAAGGAGTCCAGGTGGAGGAGGCCGATCTTCCAGTACGGGATGCCGTCGCTGGTGGCAAGGTCGTAGAAGCGGGGGCGTTGCTCGGTCGCCGCACCTGCCAGACGACGGTCGTCCTGGAAGATGCCGTACCCCTCGTCCTCCGCCCTGAGGACGTAGGGTGACCCCGACGCGGTGGCGTTGTCGGTGGGGACAGTGACCGGGAAGCCGTCGATCCACAGCATCCCCGAGTCGGTGGGGCCTGCCCCACCGCTGCGTCGCTCGAGGGGTACCTCGACCCGGAGCCCTCGCGCCTGGAGGTCCGCTACCAGCCAGGCGAGCTGGCTCGGGTCGTCGGGGCTCGAGGCGTTCGAAGCGGGCGCCTGGCCGACCGGGACCGCGTCACCCGAAGGCTCAGGATGCACGTTCACGGCTCTCCTTGACGTTCACTTGGCGACACGATCCTTCTCCTATAGAGAACGACCTGCCCAGGGGGGTGTCAAGGGCGGCCGGAGATCTCGGAGCGGTACTCCGCGGCCGCCCGCAGCCACGCGTCCTCGTCGTCGAACGTGACCGAACGGGCGGGGCCCTGGTCTACGTCCGGCGGGATCACCTCGAGGACGAAGGCCGTCGGCCGACCCGCGGCACCGGCTTCCACCGAGCTCACCAACTGCACGCCGGTCGGCACGTGCAGCTCCTCGCGCCGGTAGAAGCCGGCCATCACCGCGGCGGGGCTCGGTTCGTCCACCAGCCACTCCTGGCCGTTGTCCCGGGCGCTGGCGAGGCGCTCCTGCTGCTGCGCGTGGGCCCGCTCCAGCTCGAGCTCGCGGCAGCGCAGCGCCATGGCCGCGTCCACCAAGGTCTCCGGCTCCAGGCCCAGGAGGCTGAGTCCTGCCTCGTCCGCAAGGCCGGGGAGGCGGTCCAGAAGCGGCGCACGACGGCCCAGCAGGGCGATGAGATCGGGGCTGTGCCCTCGCAGGTCCTCGAGCAGGAGCCCGCACAACGTGGCGCCGCGCTGGTAAAGCCCAACGTCGACCATCGCCAGGGGGTAGAGCCGGTCCTCGGCGGCGCGCATCCGTGCGGCCACATCGGCGGGGAGGTGCTGGGTGCCATCGGCGGGATCGACCATCGTGGGCTGCCCCTCTCGGTTTCTGCAGCGCGCAGCGCTGTTCACTATTGAGGACGCGCAAGTCCTATGCTAAATGCCTGGAGGGCCCGGGGGGACCGGGAGCCACCCGACCGAAACGAGGGCATCGTGGCCGGCACCGCCGTGGTCGCCCTCGGTGGGAACGCGATCACCGCCGAGGGCGAGTCAGGCACGTACGACGAGCAGCGGGCACACGCTGACACTATGGCGCGCTCGGTGTGCGAGCTGCTCCACGACGGCTGGCGCGTGGTCGTGGTGCACGGCAACGGGCCGCAGGTCGGCAACCTCGCCATCCAGCAGGAGGCTGGGCGAGGCGACGTGCCGGCGATGCCTCTGTTCGCGCTGGGGGCGATGACGCAGGGGCAGCTGGGCTCCCTGCTCGGCCTCGCGCTGCGCCACGTGATCGGGGACCGTCACGAGGTCGTGGCACTCGTGAGCCATGTCGTGGTCGACCGGGATGACCCGGCGTTCGGCCGCCCCACCAAGCCAATCGGACCGTTCTACTCGAAGGAGGAAGCGGCTCGGCTGGGTCAGGAGCGGGGGTGGCAGATGGCCGAGGACGTCGGACGGGGCTACCGGCGCGTGGTCGCCTCTCCCCGACCGTGCGGACTGCTCGAGGTGCAGGCGCTGCGATGCCTGCTGGACGCCGGGCACGTCGTGATCGCCGACGGCGGCGGGGGCATACCCGTGGCACGGCGCGGCGCCGGGTGGGAGGGTGTTGACGCGGTCGTCGACAAGGACCACGCGGCTTGCGAGCTGGCCAGGCAGCTCGGCGCGGCGGCGCTCGTGCTCGTCACCGGCGTGGACGCGGTGATGGTGGACTTCGGGTCCGCCGCGCAGCGCCGGCTCGGACGTATCGACGTGACCGAGGCCGAGCGCCATCTCGCGGAGGGGCAGTTCGCTGAGGGAAGCATGCGCCCGAAGGTCTCGGCGGCCGTCCGGTTCATCCGTACGGGGGGCAAGGTCGCGGTGGTGACGACCGCTGCGCTGGCGGCGGCAACGCTGCGGGGCGTGGACGAGGCGACGGTGACGCTCGGTACACGCATCGTTGCCGCGGGACTGCACGAGGGGGTCGCGTGAGCACCAGTGTCAGGGTCTTCCACCACACCTACGTCGACTCGGTCGTGCAGCTGGGAGCGATGCGCGCCATGCGCAAGGTCGAGGGGGTGGAGTGGGCGAGCGCCGGGATGGCCACACCCGCCAACGTCGACGCGCTGCGTGAGGAGGGTGTCGCGAGCGACGAGCTGAACGACAGCGGTTCCGACGACTTCTTCGTCGCGGTGCGGGCAGCCGACGACGAGGCGATCCGGAGGGCACTGTCGGCGGCCGAGGAGGCCGCGTTCGCCGGCCGGGCGGCGGCGGAGGTGGGGCCGGTCGAGGCGCCCGTGCGATCGCTGCGAGAGGCCGCCGCGCGACAGCCCGGGTCCAACGTGGCGGTCGTCTCCGTGCCCGGGCAGTTTGCGACGCTGCCGGCCTACCAGGCGCTCACGCAGGGCATGCACGTGCTGCTCTTCAGCGACAACGTCCCCGTCGAGAAGGAGATGGGGCTCAAGGACTACGCGCACGGTCGGGGCCTTCTCATGATGGGCCCGGGGGCCGGTACCGCCGTGGTGAGCGGGGTAGGCCTCGGTTTCGCCAACGTGGTGCGACGCGGCGTCGTCGGCGTCGTCGCCGCCGCCGGCACTGGCGCCCAGGAGGCGATGTGTCTCCTGGACCGCTGGGGAGTGGGGGTGAGCCACGTCCTCGGTGTCGGCGGCAGGGACCTCTCCTCCGCGGTTGGTGGGAGCGCAGCGTTGTCTGCTGTCCGGGCTCTGCGCGGGGACCCCGCGACCGAGATCATCCTGCTGGTCTCGAAACCACCGGCGGCCGAGGTGGCGGCGCGGGTGCTGGCGTCCGCCGAGGGGTTCCCTCTTGTCGCCACCCTGATCGGGGGAGGAGACCGATGGGGGTCGGCCGACTCCGTCGAGGTCGCCGACACGCTCGAAGGCGGCGTCCTGGCCACGCTCCGTGCTCTCGAGCGCCCGGTGCCGGACACTGCGACGACGGCCGGGCCCTCCATGGAGGACGCGCGCGGCCGTCTCGGGCCGTCGCGACGACTGGTGCGTGGGCTCTTCTCGGGCGGCAGCCTCTGTTACGAGTCACTGGTCCTGCTCGGTCGCGCTCTCGGCACGGTGTACTCGAACACGCCGCTGGACCCGGCGTTGGGCCTGCCGGCGCCGCCGGGCTCCCACCTGTGCCTCGACCTCGGCGAGGAGGAGTTCACCCGGGGGAGACCGCACCCGATGATCGACGTCGAAGCGCGCGTGGAGCTGCTCCGGGAGCATGCCGCGGACCCCGACGTCGCAGTGATCATCCTTGACGTCGTGCTCGGCTTCGGAGCGCATCCGGACCCGGCAGCGGTCCTCGCTCCCGAGTGTGCGGCGATCATGGCGGCCAACGGGCCCCAGGTGGTGGTCTATGTGCTCGGCACGGATGCGGATCCGCAGGACCGTCGAGCGCAGCGAGACAGCTTTGTGCAGGCCGGCTGCATCGTCACCGAGACCGCGGCGCGGGCCTCGCTGGTGGCCGCCGCGATCGCGGCAGATCGACCGAATCTTGCGGTGGAGGCCTTGTGATGTCACGGTCCAGCCCGGGCCGCGAGCCTCGCGTCGCCCTCGTCTCCTACTCGACCAAGCCGCGTGGAGGAGTCGTCCACACGTTGTCGCTGGCCGAGGCCATGGTCGAGCAGGGCATGCACGTGCGGGTCGTCTCACTCGGCGACCCCGAGATCGGCTTCCATCGGCCGGTCCGCGCGCCGTACACACTCCTGCCCGTTCCGGAGCCACTGCCGACCCTCGAGGAACGCGTCTTCGCGTCCATCGACGCCCTGGAACAGGGCCTGACTGCCGTGGCCGACGGGGTGGACATCCTCCACACCCAGGACTGCATCTCTGCTCGGGCAGCCGCCCGCGTTCGCGACGCCGGCGCAGACGTACGCGTCGTGCGCACCGTCCACCACGTGGACGACTTCACGACCCAGGCCCTGGTCGAGTGCCAGCGCCAGGCGATCCTCGAGCCCGACCAGCTCGTCGTGGTCAGCGAGGACTGGCGGAGCCGGATCAGCGCGGAGTACGGGAGAGACGCCCGGGTGATCCACAACGGCGTCGACGTCTCGCGCTTCCCCCCGATCGACCCGGCCCGTCGGGAGTCGCTGCGGCGGAGGTTCGGGGTTTCGGACCGGTTCGTGTTCCTGGCGGTCGGTGGCGTGGAACCGCGTAAGGGCAGCATCTTCGCGCTGAGGGCACTGGCGACGTTGACGGCGGCGCTCGAACCGTCGCCTGCGCTCGTGGTCGTCGGTGGGCACTCCTTCCAGGACTACGGCCCCTACCGGGAGCAGGCCTTCGCGATGCTGCCCGAGCTCGGTCTCGAGGTGGACCGCGACCTGTTCCTGCTCGGAACGGTGACCGACGCCGAGCTGCACGAGTGGTACCGCAGTGCGGACGCCCTGCTCTTCCCCTCCGTCAAGGAAGGATGGGGCCTGGCCGTCCTGGAGGCGATGTCCGCGGACCTCCCCGTCGTGGCCTCGGACATCCCGGTGCTGCTGGAGTACCTCACCGACCGGGAGACCGCGGTGCTGACCAGGGCCGGTGACCCTCTGTCGCTGGCCGAGGGGATGCGCGAGGTAGCCGGTGATGCTGCCCTGCGTGCTCGGCTCGTCGAGGGTGGGCGCGTCGTGGCACGTCGGTTCAGGTGGGAGCGCGCTGCACGTGAGCACAGACGCATGTACGCCCAAGCGCCCGGCACGAGCGACGACACAAGGGCGAGTTACGGGCTCGGATGAGGAAAGTCCGTCAATCTGGGGATACGTACTAAGCGGGGGCAGACGAGGGCCGGATGAGAGAGGTTCCGATGGCTGACAGCACGAGCGCTCCGAAGTCGCGACCCGCGCACGCGGTGCGGGTGGGCGAGCACGTCGAAGGGGTCGTCAGCTCGATCGGCCCCCGGCTGCAGCGCCTCCGCCGGCAGCAGCGACTTTCCCTGCAGCAACTGGCAGGGAGGGCGGAGGTCTCAGCGGCTGCCATCCACAAGATCGAGCGGAACGACATGGTGCCGACGATCACGACTCTGCTGAAGATCTCCGCCGCACTGGAACGACCGGTCAGCTATTTCATCGAGCCCGACGACGGGCCCCCCGAGCCGGCGACGCTCACCCGCGCCGGTGAGCGACCGGCCGTCTTCACACCGCACCGTGGCCTGCACCTGGCCGGGATCTCGGGTCCCTACGCCCAGTTCTCGGGGGCGGCGGCGGAGGCCACCGTTGACCCGGGGGCGGACAGCGGGGACAAGCCGCTCTCCCATCCGGGCGAGGAGCTCGTCCTCGTGACCGCGGGCGAGCTGGTCTTCGATATCGCGGGCACCAGGTACGAGGTAGGGCCGGGGGACTCGCTCCACTTCCTCGGCGACCAGCCCCATCACTGGGCGAACGAGAGCACCGAGCCGGCGAAGGCCGTGTGGTTCGCCCTGCGCGACAGCTGAACTGGCAGCCGGCAAGAACGTCAGGATCGTGCAGGACCCTCGGCGTCGCCGCAGGCGGGCGGCGTGAGGTGCTTGAGCGCCTCCCGTCGGGAGAGACCGGACAGCTCGCCGGCGTGCGCGTCGACGTAGGCGAGCACCCAGTCCGGGTCGGTCCTGGCGTACTCGCGCAGCGCCCACCCGACCGCCTTGCGGATGAAGAACTCGTGGCCGTGAAGGGTGCCCTCGAGGTTGGCGGTGAGCACGTCGGCGAGCAGGTCGGTGTCGGTGGCCGCCTTGGAGGCTCGCTGGCACAGGATGGCGGTACGACGTACCCACAGGTCCTCGTCGCGGGCCCATGCCCGGACCACCGGCCCGACCCGCGTCGGATCGGCGCGCAGGATCGGGCCGACGCGGTGGATCGCGACGTCGTCCACGAGGTCCCACCAGGCCCCGGTCACGACGAGGTGGTGGTAGAGCTCGAGCGTCCCGGCGTCCTGCAGCTCCCGGTAGTACCGGTGGCCGCTGAGTGCGATGGCGGCGTACCTCTCCTCGCGGAAGGCGGCCTCGTCCCAGAGCGTCGAGACGGCACGCTCCCAGGACGCCCTGTCCGCGAGGCGGTGGGCGTCGAGCACCGCACGGCAGATCCTGCGCAGCGGCACGGCGCTGACGCCGCGGAACGGCATGGCCGACTTCATGTACGCCTGCATCTGTGGTGCGCGCTCCGGATCGGCCGCCTCGGCGATGCGTGCACGCAGGTCGGCGATGAGTCCGGTGACGGCCGCCGCCTGCGACAATGTGATGCGTCCCTCGTCTCGTCGAGGCATAGCGGGGACGCTAGTCCAGAGGCCGCCCGCATACCCTGGTATCACTCAACCCCGACGTACCCCGAAAGGTTCTGTGATGTCTGAGGCAACCCGCTTCGTGCACATCGTCGACGACGTGCCCGAGCTCGAGGGGCGCAAGGACGGTCCGGTCCTGATCCACGCCCTCGACGGTTTCCTCGACGCCGGAAACGCCGCGAACCTCGCCGCGAAGCACCTGCTCTCGGAGTCTCCCGGACGAGTGGTGGCGAGCTTCTCGATCGACGACTTCTACGACTACCGGGCGCGGCGGCCACCCATGTCGTTCGTCGAGCATCACTACGAGGCCTACGAGGCACCCCGGCTGGTCGTGCGCCTGCAGAACGACCGCAACGGCATCCCCTACCTGCTCCTCCACGGCCCCGAGCCTGACATGCACTGGGAGGCGTTCGCGCTTGCGGTGCGCACTGTGCTCGAGCACTTCGGTGTCCGGCTGACCGTCGCGATGGGAGCGGTCCCGATGGCCGTCCCGCACACACGTCCGGTGATGCTGACCAACCATGCGACCACGCCGGACCTGCTGGTGCAGAAGAACGTCTGGCGCGGCCAGATCCGGGTGCCGGCGAGCGCACAGGCCCTCCTCGAGTTCAGGCTGGGGGAGTGGGGCCATCCGGCCACCGGCTTCGTCGCACACATCCCGCACTACGTCGCTCAGTTCGACTACCCGCTCGCGGCCGTCGCACTGCTCGAGTCGGTCCAGAACGTGACCGGCCTGCAGTGGGGCCTCGACGCGCTCCGCGCCGCGGGGGAGGCCAAGACGCTCGAGATCGCCGCGCAGATCGAGGACTCCGCGGAGGTCCGCGACGTGGTGGCGGGACTCGAGCAGCAGTACGACGCCTTCCACAGGCCCGATCCCGGCGACGGCTCGGCCCTCCCCCTGGCGGAGGAGCAGGAGCTGCCGACTGGGGAGGAGCTCGGCGCCGAGTTCGAACGCTTCCTGGCCGGGCTCGACCGGCGCGACCGACCCGACGACTAGAGGAACCTCTTGCCCAGTTCTGCCGACGAGCTCACCGAGCTCCTCGACCTCGAGACCATCGACCTCAACCTGTTCCGCGGCATCCAGCCCGACACGCTGCTCCAGCGCGTGTTCGGCGGCCAGGTCGCGGCGCAGGCGCTCGTCGCCGGCGCCCGGACGGTCGCACCGGAGCGCGAGGTGCACTCGCTCCACAGCTACTTCCTGCGCCCGGGCGACACCGCGGTGCCGATCGTGTACGACGTCGAGCGGATCCGCGACGGCGGCTCGTTCTCGACGCGCCGGATCGTCGCCCGTCAGCACGGTCGTGCGATCTACTACATGACGGCGAGCTTCCAGGTGCCCGAGGAGGGCTTCGAGCACCAGGACGTCATCCCCGAGGTGCCTTCGCCGGGCGACTCGGTCGACATGGGCGAGCTGTTCCGGAGGCGGTCGCCCGAGAACGCCGACGAGTGGCTGCGCGAGTGGGCCGCCCTCGAGCTGCGCTACGTGGGCGACTCGCGGCCAGGGGGCTCGATCCCGAACGACGAGCGACCCTCCCAGTCGCGCCTGTGGATCCGGGTCAACGGCGAGCTCGGCGACGACCCGCTGCTCCACCGGGCGGCGTTCACGTACGCAAGCGACATGACCCTGCTCGGCTCGACGCTGGTGCCGCACGGGATGCACGTCTCGCACCCGAAGATGCAATCGGCGTCGCTGGACCACACGATCTGGTTCCACCGGCCCTTCCGGGCCGACGAGTGGCTGCTCTACGACCAGGCATCACCCTCCGCCTCGGGCGGCCGGGGGCTGGCTTTCGGGCGGCTCTTCAGCGAGGAAGGCGTGCTCGTGGCCTCCGTGGCTCAGGAGGGCCTGATCCGCTACCGCGGCTGAGGCGCTAGCACAAATCTGTGCGAAAGGGGCAACGGACACGCCGAGCGGCGTTACGGTTGAGCGTTTCTGAGGCGCAGTTCATGACTTGAGGCACTTGCTGCCTGTTGTGACAGGTGTGAACTCGACTCTCCGCTGAGCCGAGAGGACGTGCGGCATGCTCCTGCGTCGACCGACCCCCGTGCTGGCTGCGCTCGCGCTGTCGACCGGCCTGCTCGGCGCTCCGGCCGCAGCGTCGGCCGCGCCCGACCACGAGCTGCCGTTCAGCTGCGCCGAGCAGTGGACTGGCACGACCCGTGCCCAGCACCGCCCGAGCAGCCATGCGGTCGACTTCAACCGCGACCGTGACCTCGGCCGACTGGTGGCGGCCTCCGCAGGCGGGTTCGTCTCGCGCGTCGAGGACACGGGCGACAAGGGCTACGGGAAGTGGGTCCGGATCGACCACCCTGGCGGCTACTCCACCGTCTACGCGCACCTGCAGGTCCAGTGGGTGGTCCCCGGCCAGTTCGTCGACCAGGGCGTCCCTGTCGGCAGGGTCGGGGCGACCGGTGGGGTGACCGGCGCCCACCTGCACTACGAGCAACGCCGGGGCAGCCTCGTCGAACGTCCGCTCTTCCACCAGGCCGCGTTCGCCTACGGGTTGCCGACAATGTCGCAGAACTGCCCTGACGTGCCTCTCGCCGGTGACTGGGACGGCGACGGCGCCGCCGAGGTGGCGGTCTTCCGCCGGGACGTCGGAGCCGGCACGTTCGAGAGGTACTCACCGGAGCAGGGACTGCCTTCCGTGCGGCTGGGGCGTGCCAGCGACCTCCCGTTGACGGGCGACTGGGACGGTGACGGGGTCACCGACCTCGGCGTACGACGGCAGGCCGGGCGCCTGTTCCTCCTCCGCACCGCGGACGGGCTGGTGGCGCGCACGCGGATCGGTCGCCTCAGGGACCTGCCGGTCACGGGCGACTGGGACGGCAACGGCACGACGGACGTCGGACTCTGGCGTCCGGCGGACACGCGCTTCCGGCTGCTCCGTGCGGACGGCACGTTCGAGGTCGTCAGGCTTGGCACCCGCAGCTCGCAGCCGGTGACCGGCGACTGGGACGGCAACGGCACGACGGACCTCGGGGTGTTCGACGCGGTGACGGCGACCTTCACGCTGCGGACGGTCGCGGCGGATGGCCAGGTGAGGCTCGCATCGGTCCTG
This sequence comes from Nocardioidaceae bacterium, assembly GCA_035688575.1. Taxonomy (GTDB): domain Bacteria; phylum Actinomycetota; class Actinomycetes; order Propionibacteriales; family Nocardioidaceae; genus Nocardioides_C. The sequence goes on along the minus strand of DASSMS010000110.1, from coordinate 6,294 downwards.
CTCGGCAGCGGCGCCGACCTCCCGATCACGGGCGACTGGAACGGTGACCGCGTGACCGATGTGGGCGTGTGGTCGCCGTGGACGGCGACCTTCACGCTGCGCGTGCCACCGTCCCCGAGAGCAGCCCGCCAAGGCGCGACGCCGGAGCTGCGCGTCGTGACCTTCGGCCGTCCTCGTTGACCTCGCAATTCGGTTCTACAGCGGTCAGATAGGGCGTAGGCTGCGGCGCACGCCGGGAGATCGGCGGGTAGAGCGAGGAGTTGCGTGATGGCAAGGCTCGGCTTGTTCGTGGGTCCGGTGATCCTGGTTCTCTGGATCTTCTGCGTGATCGACGTCGTCGTCTCCCGGGACGACGAGGTGCGGCATCTGCCCAAGTGGGGATGGCTGGTCCTCGTGCTGCTCTTCCCGCTCGTCGGCTCCATCGCCTGGCTCGCCGTCGGCCGGCCACGTCGCGCCGCGAACCGGGTCAGGCGCCACGAGCGGCAGGCGCCTGCGTTCCCGGAGTACGACCGGCCGGGACGCGCCGCCGCCCTCGACGCCGAGTCGGACGAGGAGTTCCTCCGCCGCTGCCGTGAGCGTGCCGAGGAGCAGCGGCGGAGGTACCGCGAGGACAAGGACGGCGCCTCGGACGACGCCTGATCCTCACAGCGCGGTGGTGCGTCCGAGCAGGTGCGGCGCGCCCTTCTTCGGGTCGGTCAGTGCGAAGGCCCAGTCCTGGCTGCGGCGGTCGCCGCCGTCCGGCAGCTGCCGCGAGCCGAACGCGACCGTGCCCGGGAGCAGGATCGGCTTCTTGAACGCGACGTCCACGCGGACCGCGTCGGGCAGCCGCGGCTCGAGCATCGCGACGCACCGGGCCTTGCTCCACATGCCGTGGGCGATCTGGCGCGGGAACCCGAAGGCCTTCGCCGTCACGGCGTACAGGTGGATCGGGTTGTGGTCTCCGGAGACTGCGGCGTAGCGCCGACCGAGGTCGGCGCCGAGTCGCCACTCGATGCCGGAGCCGGGTACCTCCTCGAGCCGCAGCCCCGGGTCCTTCGCCGCCTCCCCCTCCGACCGGCCGCGGCGCAGGAAGGTGGAGGTCTCCTCCCACACGAGCTCGCCGGCCGAGTGCACCTCGGTGACGATGTCGAACACCTTGCCCTTGGGGTGGTCGCGCAGCCCCTCGGGCCGGGCCGTCACCTGGAGGCTCTCGTCGGCGGCGACCGGGCGGTGCTGGGTGATGGAGTTCTCCAGGTGCACCGTGCCGATGGCCGGGAACGGGAAGTCGCCGTCGGTCATGATCGCCATGTGCAGGGGGAAGGCCAGCATGTGCGGGTAGGTCAGCGGCACCGTGTCCTTGAGCCCGAACCCGCACACCTCGGAGTACGCCGCCACGTGGTCGCGCTCGATCGGGACGTCGTGGCGGGTGAGGGTCAGCTGCGGCAGCGTAGACCCCGACTTGCGCACACCCGGGAGCATCGAGATGCCGGGGATCACCGGCAGAGCCGCCTTCAACAGGAGGGGGAGGGCGCCCGGCCGGCCGGTGACCTCCCTGGTGGTGGCCTCGCTCATGGTGCTCACGCCCCCAGCATCATCTGGCCGCAGACCCGCACGACGTTGCCGTTCACCGCGGTCGAGGCGGGGTTGGCATACCACGCGATCGTCTCCGCGACGTCGACCGGCAGGCCGCCCTGTGACATGGCGTTGAGCATGCTGCCGACCTCGCGCGTCATGAAGGGCACTGCCGCGGTCATCTTGGTGTGGATGAAGCCGGGCGCGACGGCGTTGATCGTGATCCCGTCCTCGAGGGTGCCCGCGAGGGACTGGACCAGGCCGATGACCCCGGCCTTCGACGCGGCGTAGTTGGTCTGGCCGACGTTGCCGGCGATCCCGGCGATCGACGAGACGCCGACGATCCGGCCGTTGGGACGGATGAGGCCCTGGTCGAGGAGCTCGGCGGTGATCCGCTCGGGTGCGGTGAGGTTAACGGCGATCGCCGAGGACCAGCCGTCCTGCTTCATGTTGGCCAGCTTCTTGTCTCGCGTGATGCCGGCGTTGTGGACGACGATGTCGACGCCGCCGTGCTTGTCCTTGACGTGCTTGGCGATCCGCTGCGGGGCGTCCTTGGCGGTGATGTCGAGCATCAGCTGGTCGCCGTCGATGTCCTTCATGACCGCCTGGAGCTCGCTCGCGGCCTGCGGGACGTCGACGCCGAGGACGGTCGCGCCGTCGCGGTGGAGAACACGTGCGATCTCCTCGCCGATGCCGCGGCTGGCGCCCGTGACGATGGCGACCTTGCCCTCGAGCGGCCTGGTCCAGTCGGTCACGGGCTCGGCCGCGGTGGAGCCGGCGGTGCCGATCCGGATGACCTGACCGGAGACGTAGGCCGACTTCGGGGAGAGCAGGAAGGCGAGGGTGGACTCGACGGCGGCGTCGGCTGCCGGAGCGACGTACACGAGCTGCACCGTCCCGCCGCGGCCGATCTCCTTGCCGAGCGAGCGCGTGAAGCCCTCCAGTGCTCGCTGGGCGACCCGCTCCTCGGTGCTGTTCGTCATCTCCGGCGGGGTGCCGAGCACGACGACGCGCGGGTTCGTCTCGAGGCTGCGCATGAGGGGGGTGAAGAACTTCTGGAGCTCCACGAGGTCCGCGGAGGTCTCGATGCCGGTTGCGTCGAAGACCAGGCCCTTGTAGCGCTCGTCTGGGGTCGCGCCGGTGACGTTGGCGATGCCGAGGTCGTCGAGCATGCCGACGACCGTCGAGGAGAGGCGCCCCTCGCCGCCGACCACCACGGTGCCGCTGACGAGAGGGGCACCCTCCTCGTAGCGCTCGAGCTTCACCGGGTTGGGCAGCCCGAGGTTCTTCGCGAGCACCTGCCCGACGGGCGTGCTGATCAGGGACTGGTAGCGGGTGGTCATGCGGACGCCTCTCCTCCAGTTGGGTGTCCCCGGACGCCCGGTGCGGGCGGGGGACGACGGCTCTCCCGATATGTAACTATGGGTGTAACTCTGAGTCCACTTTTCGTGATGTGGCACTCACTACGTTCCCCAGCGGCCCTCAGAGCACGCAAGATGGACGCTGCAAGACTTCCACAGTGGCCCCAGGCCACCGACCGTCCCCACGGGCCCGACCACCCGGCACGATCAGGAGCTGACACATGCAGGCCAACACCCAGCCCGTCCGCAGGGTCGCCGTCATCGGCGGAAACCGCATCCCGTTCGCCCGGTCGAACACCGTCTACGCGAACGTCTCCAACCAGGACATGCTGACCGCCGCCATCGAGGGGCTGGTCGCGCGCTACGGCCTCGAGGGCGAGCGCCTCGGCGAGGTGGTCGCCGGTGCCGTCCTCAAGCACTCCCGCGACTTCAACCTCACCCGTGAGTCGGTGCTCGGGTCCAAGCTCGACCCGCACACCCCTGCGTACGACATCCAGCAGGCCTGCGACACGGGCATCCAGGCCACGGTCGCGGTCGCGAACAAGATCGCGCTCGGGCAGATCGAGGTCGGCATCGCCGGTGGCACCGACACGACCTCGGACGCGCCGATCGCGGTGAACGAGAAGCTGCGCAAGATCCTCCTCGAGGCGAACCGCGCCAAGACCCTCCAGGGCAGGCTGGCCGCACTGGCCAAGGTCCGCCCCGGCCACCTCGCCCCTGCCATACCGGCGAACAAGGAGCCGCGCACCGGTCTCTCGATGGGTGAGTCGGCCGCGCTGACCGCGCTCGAGTGGAACATCGGCCGTGAGGAGCAGGACGAGCTCGCGGTCCGCTCACACAAGAACCTCGCAGCAGCGTACGACCGTGGCTTCCTCGACGACCTGGTCACGCCGTTCAACGGCCTGGAGCGGGACCAGAACCTGCGCCCGGACTCCTCGGTCGAGAAGCTCGCCAAGCTCAAGCCGGTGTTCGGCAAGGGCGAGGCCGCCACGATGACCGCGGCCAACTCCACGCCGCTGACCGACGGCGCCTCGGCCGTGCTGCTGGCCTCGGAGGAGTACGCCGAGGCCAAGGGCCTGCCGGTGCTGGCCTACGTCACCTTTGCCGAGACGGCCGCAGTCGACTACGTCCACGGCGGCGAAGGCCTGCTGATGGCCCCGGCCTACGCGATGCCGCGCATGCTGGAGCGCGCCGGCCTGAGCCTGCAGGACTTCGACTTCTACGAGATCCACGAGGCCTTCGCCTCGCAGGTGCTTGCGACGCTCAAGGCCTGGGAGGACCCGATCTTCTGCAAGGAGCGCCTCGGCCTCGACGCGCCGCTGGGCTCCATCGACCGCGAGAAGCTCAACGTGGTCGGCTCCTCGCTGGCGGCGGGACACCCGTTCGCGGCGACCGGTGGACGGATCGTGGCGACGCTCGCGAAGCTGCTGAACGAGAAGGGCTCGGGCCGGGGTGTGATCTCGATCTGCGCCGCCGGCGGCCAGGGCGTCACGGCGATCCTCGAGAAGTAGCCCGTCGCAGCCGTCGCGTCCACCGGACAACGCCGGTGGACGTGACGGCTCGCGTGGTCAGGCCGAAGGGCTGCCCGCCGCCATGGCGAGGGCGGTCGCGACCATGTGCTCCTTGACCTGGTCCGGCGAGAGCGGCGCCACGGTGGGAACGCCGGGGGCAGCCTCCTTCACGATCATGCCGACCCGGGCGAGCTGCATGCCGCCGAGGCCGGTGGCGTACAGCGTGTTCGCGACCAGGTGCACGTCCTGGTCCTGGAAGACGCCGTCTGCGATCCCTGCCTCCAAGACTGCGGCAACCCTGGCCAGGCAGGTGGCGATGCCTCGTCCGAGCCGGTAGACCGCCCCCTCGCTGACCTCCTCGAGGAGCTCCGGACCGGGCCGGCGCATGAGGGTCTGGGCACAGTCGACGAACGCGGGGAACTCGATCCCGAAGTCCATGAAGGCCTCGGTGAGGAGCCGGAGCCGGGTGCGGGCGTCGGCACCCGGGGAGTCGGCCGCGTCCAGCCGTCCGTCGAGCTCTTCGAGGTACCCGACCAGGGTGAGCGCGAAGAGCTCCTCCTTGCCGGAGAAGTGCCGGTAGATGATGGCCCGGTTGATCCCGACCGCCCGGGCGATGTCCTCGATCTGCGCGTCACGCACTCCTCGCGCGTCGAACAGGGCGCGGGTGGCGTCGAGGATCTCCTTCTCGCGGGCCCGCCTGCGGACGGCAGCGGCCGAGCGCCTGCCGTCGGTCTTGGGGTGCATGAGGGGCTCGGAGCTCATGAGCCCATGCTACGTGCCCTGCAACCGCGAGTGGCACGATCGGTTACAGGGAGCTTCGGCCGTGAAGAGCCCTGACCGTGTCGACCGTGTCGGCCTCGTCCGCGCTCTTGTCGTCGCGGTAGCGCAGGACCCTGGCGAAGCGCAGAGCCATGCCGCCCGGGTAGCGAGATGACGTCTGGATCCCGTCGAAGGCGACCTCGACGACCTGCTCGGGGCGAAGGTTCACGACGTACGACGACCGCGACGTCTCGAGCTCGAGGAACCGCTCGGTCTGCCACTCGAGCATCTCGTCGGTCATCCCCTTGAAGGTCTTGCCCAGCATCACGAACCCGCCCTCGCCGTCGCGGGCGCCGAGGTGGATGTTCGAGAGCTTGCCGGACCGGCGGCCGCTGCCCCACTCCACGGCCAGCACGACGAGGTCCAGGGTGTGGCGAGGCTTGACCTTGACCCACGACGCGCCGCGACGGCCTGCCTCGTAGCCGGCCTCGAGGCTCTTCACCACCACACCCTCGTGGCCCAGCGCGACCATCTCGTCGAAGAAGGCAGCGGCCTCGGCAGGGTCGCCGGTGACCAGCCGGGGCACGACGAGGCTGGCCGGGAGCGTGTCCACGAGCGCGTCGAAGCGCTGCCGCGCGGGAAGGTCGAGCAGGTCGGTCCCGTCGACGTGCAGCACGTCGAAGAAGTACGACGTCAGCGGGACCTGCTCGCGCAGCGTCGCCACGTCGAGCTTGCTCGCCGTCCGCGCGGCGGTCTCCTGGAACGGGCGGGGCCGGCCGGAAGCCTCGAGGGCGATCGCCTCACCGTCGAGCACCAGCGCGGCGGCGGGGACCGTGGAGACGGCCTCGACCACCTCGGGCAGGCGGTAGGTGATGTCGTCGAGGGTGCGTGTGAAGACGCGCACCTCACCGTCGTACTTGTGCACCTGGACCCGGATGCCGTCGAGCTTGCAGTCGACAGCGAGGTCCGCACCAGGCTCCAGCTTCTCGAGAGCCGACGGCAGGTCGGCGGCACTCGAGGCCAGCATCGGCCGGACCGGGCGTCCCACCTCCAGCCCGAATCCGGCAAGTGCCTCCTCGCCTCCGGTGAGCGCTGCCACGGCAACGGGAAGC
>DASSMS010000030.1:0-2846 GCA_035688575.1 Nocardioidaceae bacterium | reverse complement strand
CAACAGCCGCGGGGTCTCGGTCATCATGGTCGAGCAGAACGCCCGGCGCTGTCTCCAGATCGCCGACCGCGGCTACGTCCTCGACCAGGGCCGCAACGCCTACACGGGCACTGGCGCAGATCTGATGCACGACCCGAAGGTGATCGAGCTGTACCTGGGCACTCTGGCCAAGGCCTGACGCCTCCCGCCCACGACGTGCGGCCTGGCCGCACCGGTAAGCACAAGGAAGGCCCCGGCATCACGCCGGGGCCTTCTGCCGTCTGTACGACGGCGCAGGGGTCGGACCATCTCGACGGTCTCGGTCAACCGTCCGGTCTCCTTGTCCCCGTACCGGCGCCCCTGCGCGTGCTGCAGGCGCCTGGTGCGTCTGGCCGAAGCTCATCCCCCGGCGCGACGCTCGGCGAGCTCCGCCTTCTCGGTTGGGGTCAGCGTGGGACGGTGCTCCGGGTGAGCTCGCGAGGTCACGGCTGTCCACCAGACGACCGGTCCAGCGCCCCGGCATCGACGAGGGCCACCCGGACGAGCGTCGACGGCGTGGACAACCCGCACGTGGCCAACGGGCTCGCAGACGGCTCCCTCTCGCCGGCAGGTTCGCCCTCGCGCACTGGCGGGGCAGACGTAAAGAAGGCCCCGGCATCGATGCCGGGGCCTTCTTGCTGGTGGAGCTCAGATCAGATCTGACCCTCGATGTAGGTCATCGGCTGGTAGTTGTTCTGCTTGTCGAACTCGTAGATACCGATCGTGGCCGCGGACGGCGAACCGGTGTCGTTGAACTCGATCGGACCAGACGCACCGTCGTAGTCGATGTCCTCACCGTCGGCGAGCAGGTCAGCGCACTCCTGGAAGGCCGTGCACTTGGTGCCGCCGGTCGAGACCTCCTGCATCTTGGCCCCGATCGACGTACCTGCGTCGTCCTCCGCCGCGACCGCCGCCAGAGCGGAGATGATGGTGGCGTCGTAGGACTCCTGGCCGTAGGTGAAGTCCTTCAGCTTCGGGTCCACCCCGAGCAGGCGGTCCTTGAACTCGCCGGAGACCTCCGGACCCGGGTAGGTCGCCTTCACGCCCTCGAGCGTGCCGGCCGGGAAGCCGTCGGCGCCGGTGCCGTAGTTCGAGGTGTTGCCGTCGGTGAAGTAGACCTGCTTGTCCTTGGGACCGATACCCGCGGTGATCATGTCGGGGATCATGGTCTTGACCTCCTCGAAGGAGATCAGCACCACTGCGTCCGGGTCCTCGGCTGCGACCGCGTTGATCGGAGCGGTCTGGCTCTTGACGTCGGCGTCGTAGAGCTCCTTGGCGACGATGGTGCCGCCGGACTCGGTGAAGACCTTCTCGACCTGGTTCGCGAGCGCCTCGCCGTAGGAGTCCTGGCGAGCGAGGATGGCGACGTTCTGGTGGCCGTCCTCGACCAGCGTGTTCGCGAGAACCGCGCCCTGGAGCACGTCCGACGGAGCGGTACGGAAGTACAGGCCCTTGTCGTCGTAGGTGTCGAACGCGGTCGACGTGTTGGCGGGCGAGATCTGCACCACGCCGGCGTTGACGATCTTGTCGATGACCGAGAGCGAAACGCTGGACGACGCGGCACCGACGATGACGTCGGCCCCGGCGGAGAGCAGGTTGTCGGTCTCGCCCGGTGCGATGTTCGGCGATCCGTCACCGGAGTCGGCACGCACCGACTTCACCGGCTTGCCGAGCACACCGCCGGCGTCGTTGATCTCCTGGACCGCGAGGTCGACCCCGGCGAACTCCGGCGGGCCGAGGAACGCGAGGTCGCCGGTCTGGGGCAGGAGCTGTCCAACGACGAGCTCTCCGTCACCCTTGGCGGCGGGGGCCTCGGTGGCCTCCGGGCTCTCGGTGGTCTCCGGCTCGTTGCCGGCTTGGTTCTCGCCGCCACAGGCGGTCAGCACGAGCGTTGCGGTCGCCAGCACAGCGGCCGCACGCCAGGCGCGGGTTGGGCGAATCATGGAGCCTCCGTCGTAAGGGAGTATGCGGTGCCCTCACGAGCATTGTCGTCAGGTCCACCGCGTCCTTGTGTTGGAGCGAACCTAGCGCCAAACCCCTGCTGTGATGCGACTCTCAAAGCGAAATGCGCCCGGGTCGTTGCCATTTCGTGACCTGGGCTCCCGTCAGAAGCCGTTCGAGTCCTTCACACGCTGTCGAGGGGCATCTATTGCCGCCGCCCGGGCGGTCAGGACACCGGCGGCTCGAGGGTCATTCAGCCTCGCTGCCGGCGATCCCTGGACCGTGCGCGATGACGCCCTCGGCGACCTGTCGCATCGACAGGCGGAGGTCCATCGCGGTCTTCTGGATCCACCGGAAGGAGTCGGGCTCGCTGAGGTCGAGCTGCTCTTGAAGGATGCCCTTCGCGCGGTCGACGAGCTTGCGGGTCTCGAGGCGCTCGGTGAGGTCGGCCACCTCCGTCTCCAGCATCTGGAGCTCGGCGAACCGGCTGACGGCCATCTCGATGGCGGGCACGAGGTCGTTCTTGCCGAAGGGCTTCACCAGGTAGGCCATCGCCCCGGCGTCTCGTGCGCGCTCGACCAGGTCGCGCTGGCTGAACGCCGTGAGGATGACGACGGGCGCGATCCGCTGCTCTGCGATCCGCTGCGCCGCGCTGATGCCGTCCAGCTTCGGCATCTTCACGTCGAGCACGACGAGGTCCGGACGGAGCTCCTCGGCCAGCTCGACCGCCCGCTCACCGTCACCGGCCTGACCCACGACGTCGTAGCCGTCCTCGGCCAGCATCTCGGCGAGGTCGAGGCGGATGAGTGCCTCGTCCTCGGCGATCACGACGCGGCGGGCGGGTGCGGCGGCGGGCTGTTGACTCACATGCGCAAGGCTAGTGTGGC
>DASSMS010000086.1:0-15565 GCA_035688575.1 Nocardioidaceae bacterium | reverse complement strand
GGTTGATCAGCACGGCGACCTCGAGCACCTGGTCGAGCGCGGCGATCTTCCGTTCTAGCGTCGCCATGTCGCCACCATACTTCATCATGAAGTCAGTTCACTAATTACCACACACGCCGCCGCTCGTGGGCGACCACCGCGATCGAGTCCGCACAAGACAGCTGCACTGGCCCCGATGGTCAGAGCGTTCTGACAGCGAGCAGCCGTGGCATCGGGGTGTTCCTTGGGGACGACGTGCGTCAACCTACCCATGCCGCCCGGTGGCAGTTGCGAGTTCTGACCGACGCGGTGGGGCGGGTCGAGCTCCTAGCGTGGCTGCGTCCGAGTCACTCCAAGGAGGTCCTGCCATGACCACCCAGCACATCGAGACACTGATCATCGGGACCGGACAGGCCGGCCTCGTGACGGGCTACCACCTGCAACGGTTCGACCGCCCCTTTTCCCGGGGCAGAGTCGACCCACGACGTGCGCCGGCGCGAGGTCGAGATACTCCAGGAGCGCGGCGAGGTCGTCGCCGTCCTCTTCCATGCTGCCCTGCGTCTCGGTCCGCTCGCTTCGCGAGTGCCCTCGCCGGTCGTACACGAGCAGCCGGAAGGACTCAGCCAGACCGGGCACCACCCGACCCCATGTCGATGCGTCCACCCAGGACCCATGGACCAGAGCCAGAGGCTGACCGGCTCCGTGCACCTCGTAGTAGAGGTCCACGTCGTTCACCCGCGCCACAGCCATCGCGTTCAGTAGTCCCTGGTCTCCACCGACTCGAGGATCCGGGCCTGCTGTTCCGACGACACCCTTCCACCCGGCCCGGCCCACAGCTCCCGCAGGCGCGCCAGGAACGCCTCCGCCTCCTCTCTGGTGTCGAACTCCAGGTCCACCGCGATGTAGTTGGCATCGTCGACCGGCCGGGACAGCGCATACCGCCGGACACCGGACTTCTCACGCTGAGCGGGGTCCGAGTCGAACACCCGCTTCCACATGTCGAAGTCCGGGACCGGGTGCTCGATCCTGAGAATGGGCATCCGAGCATCTCCCTTCGCGCTGATCGGCGCAGACCAGGACGTGCCGACGGCACCGTGACACGCCCCCGTGAGCGGCTAGGTCGCCAGAGGAAAGTGGGGGTGAACCGGATCGCGGCCTTGGAAGGAGAGGATGGCGGGGTTCTGGATGACCCCGTCACGGATCTCGATGGCCCGCCGGATGGTGGGGTTCGCGTCCCACGCGGCGCTTCCCTCCATGACCGCGCGGAGGAAGGGCAGGAGCGCCTCGCTGTTCTCCCAGGTCGCGGAGTTCCACAGGTACGACGGGCTGTGGTCGACGGCGTAGTAGAGCACGTTGTCGCCGACCACGAAGGCGGGGTCTTCGAACGTCGTGGGTCGCGCCCAGGAGAACCCCATGCCCTCGTCGCAGGACACGTCGACGACCAGGGTTCCCGGCCTCATGTTCCCCAGGTCGTCGTCGGTCATGAACATGAGCGGCGCGTCGGTGTCCTGGAGCACGCAGTTGACGATGATGTCGTGCCCGGCGAGGAACCCCGGGAGCGGCAGCCTGCCGTTCTCCGTCACCGCATGGCTGACGTGCGCGTCGGTCTCGTCGCTGTCGAAGTGGACCATCCGCGCCGAGTGGATCGGGGCGGCGACAGCCGCCACCTCACGATGGGTGAGTACGTCGACGTCGTGGACACCCAGGCCGTTGAGCGCCGTCACCGCGCCTCGCGCGGTCGCGCCGAAGCCGATGACCACGGCGCGCAGCCGACGGCCGAAGTCGCCGGTCGACCCCGCGACCTGCATCGCGTGGAGGACGGAGCAGTAGCCGGCCAGCTCGTTGTTCTTGTGGAACACGTGCAGCCCGAAGGATCCGTCCTTGTGCCAGTGGTTCATCGCCTCGAACGCGATCAGCGTGAGCCTCTTGTCGATGGCCAGCTGGGTCAGCTCAGCGTCCTGAACGCAGTGCGGCCATCCCCAGAGGACCTGCCCCGGACGCAGCGCCTCGATGTCGGTGAGCATGGGCTTGGGCTGCAGGACGACGTCGCACTCCTCGACCAGCTGCTCGCGCGTCCTGAAGCCTGCGACCCAGCCCTTCAGGTCGTCGTCGGACACGCCGAAACGCTCGCCGTAGCCGTGCTCGAGGAAGACACCCTCCCGGAGGTCCTCGGGGATCCGGGAGAGGTGGTGAGGATGCACTGGGAGCCGGCGCTCGTTCTCCTTGCGCGACCGCGCCACGACGCCGAGGCTCAGCAGGTTCGCGCGCTCTCCTTCGGGTCCGGCCATTCCGTGCTCCGTCCAGTCGCCACAACGCGCCACCAGGGTCCGAGGAGGGCCTTGTGCCCCTCAGCCTAGCGCCCCGGCCGGGCGCTGGAAGTCTCGTTCGCCGAACGGGTCGTGGCCGGTCCGGCAACGCCGCTAGGTCATGAACCGGTAGCCCATCCCCGGCACCGTGATGACGTGGCGGGGGGGTGGGACGGGTCCTGCTCCAGCTTGCGACGGAGGTTGGCCATGTCGACCCGGAGATAGTTGGTCTCCTTCTCGTAGACCGGACCCCAGACCTCGTGCAGCAGCTGCCGCTGTTCGAACCGGGCGTCATATTGTCTCGATACCGCCTGCGCGCCCGCGCCGACGCCCTACCTTGGAGAGATGAACACGATCCATCTCACGGACTCCGAGCTCGAGATGGCCCGTCACGCGTTGCAGGCGTACCTCCACGCATTCGGTCACCGCGAGGCCGACACGGTTGCGGAGATCAAGCGCGTCATCGCGAAGTTTCAGGCCGCGAAGCCCGAGGGCGAGGAACCACACTTCATCGCCTGACCACTTCTCCTCGCGCCCTGAGGGCGCGCGGGCGTTCGATGCTGCGCTGCGCCGTTCACCTCTCGGGGGCCGTGTTCCGCGATCCTTCCGACGGTGAGGTCGGGCACACGCAGGACCGCAAACGGGGTCGTTGTCGACCGGCATGCACCATTTCGTCCGGCCCGGACGCCGCCCACGCTCCCCCTGACCCTCACGGTCACTGTTTTCTCCCATACCCCGACGGGTATGCGTTCCAGAAGCGTCGCCACCGGTACTCGACGCTTCGGGGGTGTATCAGTTCTGGGGAGGAATGCAACTTGCGCTTGGCTTCACTCACGCGTGCGGCTCGAAGGGTCGTCGGCGTCGCTGGATCAGTGGTCGCACTCGCGGCCGTCGGCACGAACACCGATGTCCCGCAGCCCACCTCGGCGAACACGAGCGTCGAGCCGGCCGCGATCCGGCCGACGGTGCTGCAGCCGGATGCCACAGAATGGCTGTCGCTCCGCCCGACCACAGACCGTGAGATCGACGACCGGCCTTCGCGGTCGGGCGTACGCCCCGAGACCTCGTGGCTCCCCCCGCACGAGATCGCCGAGGCCGTCGGTGCGCCGACCGCGGATGTCGCCGCGCACTGGCCGGTCGTGGAGGGTGCGCTACGTGAAGAGGGCATGAACGACGACAGGACCCGGATCGCTGCCGTGGCAACGATCGTGACCGAGGTCGGCACCGGGTTCCGCCCGATCCGCGAGCACGGTGGGCCCGACTACTACACGCAGATGTACGAGGGACGCACCGACCTCGGCAACACGCGACCGGGCGACGGTGCTCGCTACCACGGCCGGGGCTACATCCAGCTGACCGGCCGGGCCAACTACCGCAGCTACGGGGACCGCCTGGGCGTGGCACTCGAACGCCGGCCCGGGCTCGCCCTGCGACCCGCTGTCGGCGCACGCGTGCTCGCGAGGTACTTCAAGGAGCGAGGGATCGACGACCATGCCCGCCGAGGGCGGTGGCGCGACGTACGGCTGGAGGTCAACGGCGGCCTCAACGGCTGGACGACGTACGAGCGGATGGTCTCGTCGTTGCTTCGGGCGACGCGAACCTGACGGGCGCTCAGGAGGCCGTATCGGTGACGTCCGCGACGGTCGCACCGAGAGCAGCGACGAGCTCACCGGCGTCCACGCTCAGCGCGACGCCGTGTGCGCCACCGCCAAGGGAGACCGTGCCGGTCAGGCTCTCGTCGGCGACCACCGGCCACGCCGTCGTGCTCCCGAGCGGCGTGATCGTGCCACGTACGTAGCCGGTCACGGCGCGGGCCGTCTCGGCGTCAGGCATCGAGAGCCGGTTCACGCCGAGCAGCGAGCGCAGCTTGGGCCAGGCGATCTCGCGGTCTCCCGGCACGAGCACGAAGCGGTAGTCGTCGTCGGCCAGCCGCACCACGATCGTTTTCACGACGGCGGAGGGGGCTACGCCGCGCGCCTTCGCCGCCTCGGCAAGTGACCGGACGGGACCGTGGCGTGTCACGCCATAGGTGAGGCCGAGCACTTCGGCTGCTGCAATCGCGCGCTCCGAGCGGTCCGGGTCCTGTGCCATGGCTGAATCCTAGGAGCGCCCGGCCGACCGCACGTGCATGGCCGAGCCAGGCCCCTCCCCAGATCACATCGAGACGTGGCGGCCCCGCCGCTTGCCTTCCTGGGGGGCCTGTGCCCGGCCACCCGCACCGCGCTGTCGCGGAACCCGCGGCGGCGGCCCCTGCTGGCCGGACGGCGACCGCTGGGGAGACGTGGACCAGTTGCTCAGCAGCGTGTGCCGCCCGTTCGGCTTGGGCAGGTCATAACGGCGCCTGAACTGCAGGCCGAGCACGCGTCTCTCCCCGACCTCCTCGCGGAGCCACAGGTCGAAGCACGACTCGATCACCGCGAGCGCGGCCGGGCTTGTGACGTTCCTCGCGAGCGCAGCCTGCCAGCCGGCTCGGAACGCCTCGTGCAGGACTTTTCGCTGGTGCTCCTCGGCATCTCTCATGGCACTTCCCTCCCCTTACGCACAGGCAAGCATCTCGGGGCCCGATTGCGACATATGCAAAGTTAGGCAGAGAGGACGCGCAGATGGACTAGCCCCGACAGGGTTGGGGCGGCCTTGCAGCCTCACCGGGTCAAGGCCCGCTGCTCGGCCAGCGACGCGAGCTTGTCCGGGTTGCGCACGAAGTAGATCCGGCTGATGCGGCCCTGGTCGCTCTCCATGGAGACCACCGAGTCCAGGACTCCGTCGACGGAGACCAGGACCGCCGGGGCGCCGTTGACCGTCGACCATTCGATGCCCAGCCGCTCCGCCTCAGGCGCCACGGCCTGCAGGAAGCGGGCGACCTTGTCGGGCCCGTGGATCGGGCGCAGCGCCGCCTTCACCTTGCCGCCGCCGTCGCTGAGCAGGACGACGTCCGGGGCGAGCACGTCCATCAGCTGCTGAAGGTCACCGTTCCTCGCCGCCATGAGGAACCGCTCCGCCACCTCGTCGCGAGGCGTGGCGGGCGCGTCCGCACGGGGCCGTCGCGCCTGCACGTGCTCCCTGGCCCGGTGGGCGACCTGCCGCACGGCGGTGGGGCTCCGTCCCGTGGCCTCGGCGACCTCGTCGTACCCGAACGCAAACACCTCCCGCAGCACGAAGACGGCGCGCTCCAGCGGACTCAGCGTCTCGAGGACGACGAGCATCGCGAACGACACCGAGTCGGCCAGCTCGACGTCGTCGGCCACGTCGGGCGTGGTCGCGAGAGGCTCGGGCAACCACGGCCCGACGTACTGCTCGCGCTGCCGCTTCACGGTGCGAAGCCGGTTCAACGCCTGCCTCGTGACGAGCCGGGCCAGGTAGGCCCGAGGGTTACAGACGGCGTCCTTGTCCACGTCGGCCCACCTCAGCCAGCTCTCCTGGAGCACGTCCTCCGCGTCCGCCGCGCTGCCCAGCATCTCGTAGGCGATCGTGAACAGCAGCGGTCGATGGCGCACGAACTCGTCGCCCATGCCCACCTCGGTCCTCATCCCGGCAGCTCGCAACGGTCGGAGAATCCCTGGCTGGTCAGGCCGAGGGCGGAGTTGAAGCGGGAGCGCTCGTTCTCCACGGCCACCATCAGGGCCAGCTCCACCACCGCGGGCACCCCCAGCAGCTCGTTGAGCCGCTCCACCAGCTCGTCGGTGACCTCAGGCGGGGTCACGGTCAACGCCTCGGCGAACTCGAGGACGAGCCGTTCGGTGCTGTCGAACACGTCGGACTCGCGCCATCGCGACACCTCCCGCAGCTTGTCAACGCGCAGACCTTTGGAGTGGGCCGCGTAGTAGCCGAAGTCGACGCACCAGCTGCAGCCGATGACCGACGCGCTCGCCATCGTCGCCAGCGTCTTCAGGTCCGGGTCGAGCTCGTCCCACCTGTCGACCTTCCGCTCGAAGCCCGCCAGCGCCAGAAGTGCACGCTTGTGGTGCAGCAGGACGAGTCCGTTGTCGAGGACGTCTCCATAGGTACGGCGGGAGTACCAGGCCATCGCGCGCGCGAAGAGACCTCGCGGGCTCTCCACGGGGACGCGCACCGCCGCGAGGCGTGCCCGGGTCGTGTCCGGCAACGTCGACGTCGTCGGTGTCATGCGAACCTCCGTCAGCTCGGGACCGTCGTCGGTCCGTTCACCATGGAGACACCGGCCATCGCACTCCTGTGACATCGACCTCTCACGCATCCGCTGCGCTCAGGCGGACCAGGGCCCGCTCCGCGGCGCGGCGCACTCTCGGCACCGCGTCGTCCCCGAGCTCAGCCACAGCCGGCAAGGTATCGCCCAGCAGATTCCGCGCCACGACCTTCGCGGCCATCTCGCGAACTCTCCAGGAGTCATCGCCCAGGGCTTCGCGCACCACGTCGAGTGCACGGCCGTCCCAGGACCACAACAGCCCGCGCAAAGCCCAGACCCGGAACCAGTACGTGTCCTCGTGCTCCCCGCCGTCGAAGAACTTGTCGGCCGCCGGGCCTCCCAGCGCCAGGAGCAGCTCCCGCTCGGGTGCCTCACCCCCGAGCAGCGCGATGCAGCCGTCGGCGACGGCATCACGACCACGCCGCGCACACGCCGCCTCGATGCTCTCGCGCGGGGCGACACCCCACTTGGAGCTCTGCGCCATGGTCCAATGTTCCCAGACCTCGGCCCCCCAAGGTGTCCGAGACGATCCAGCCGGCTAGGACCCGGCGCCGGTCCGCGGTGCGCCGTAGTAGTAGATGTGGAGGTCCTCGCCCCACGGGTACATCGCCAGCAACCGCCAGCCGCGCTCCTCGTAGAGCCTGATCGCGTCCCTGCTCGCACCGACGACCTCGAGGACGGGGACCAGCCCGCGCGCACGGATCTCGCCGAGGGCCACGTCGAGGAGTGCCGTCCCGACGCCCTGCCCTCGCACGCGAGGCCGGACGAACAGTCGGGACACGCCGCCGAGCTCAGCCGGTCGGTGACCCGTGAGCTCCCTCCAGCGCAGCTCCGACACGGCGTCGCCGCCCACCCGGGAGATCGCTACGTGGCCGAGGATCTCGCCCTGACGCTCGGCGACCCAGGCGTCGATGACGTCCTCGCCGTCGAGCCAGGCACGCGGCGCGTCTGGCCAGTGGACCGGGTACTGCCCCTCGGCGTACACCACTCGGAGAAGTCGCGCGCAGGGCCCGAGATCCCTCGACCGACGACGACGGACGCCCTCGATCGACAGGGGCACGCGAGGCAGCTCGCTGGCAGGCGCACCCCCCGGCAGGCGGCCTCGGTGGTCAGCCGCCCATCGGTAGACCGGCCACGTGACACGCTTCGAGACAGGGGCAGCCAGGACCCGGCCGGCGGTTCGCCAGTTCCTGCTGCTCGCCTTGAGGTAGGCCGCGACGGCGTCCGGCCCGGCCACGCGCTGGCCGTCCTCGACCCACAGCACGGCCTCGGCACAGTCGTCGGCGCTCAGGCCGAGGGCGGCCAGGTCGGCGTGCTGCCAGGCCGAGACCCGAGCTGTGCTCGCTGCATGACGCTGCAGCCAACGCGCCGAGCTCGAGCAGAACCGGCATTCCCCGTCGTACAGGAACACACCGCTCATCGACCGGCCCTCCTCCCCTCCTCGCACGCGGTTCGACTGTATTCCCCCACCACCCGCGCCGTCCCGGCACCAGGGACCTTCAGCCCTTTCGGTCCCGACCTCCCACCAAGAGTCTGGGGACTGTGGGCGCCGAACGACCGGCGCCGGGAGGAGGGACATGAAGATCACCGATGCCTTGAACCAGGCCAGGGACGCGATCACCGTCGAGCGGGTTTACGGCGAGCCCTACGAGAAGAACGGCCTGACCGTCATCCCCGCCGCGCTGGTCAGCGGCGGAGCCGGAGGCGGAACCGGTCATGACGACAAGGGCCAGGAGGGTGAGGGCGGCGGCTTCGGCGTACAGGGCCGTCCGACGGGCGCGTACGTCATCCAGGAGGGGAAGGTCAGCTGGCTGCCGGCGGTGGACGTGAACCGCGTCGTGACGATGGTCGGCCTGGCGGTCATCGCCTACTTCTTGAGCCGGTCGCGGGTGGCCCGAGCCCGCGCGAAGGCGAGTCGCCGCAAGGCGGACTCCTGACCGAACAAAGATGCAGGCCGGGAGTACGCCGTGCCCGGGCGTCAGCCGAGAAGTGAAGGGAGCAACAATGAAGGCACTCGTCTACAAGGGCCCCGGGCAGCGTGCATGGGAGGACCATGCGGACCCGGTGGTCGAGGATCCGAACGACGCCATCGTCCGTGTCGACGCGGTCACCATCTGCGGGACGGACCTCCACATCCTCAAGGGGGACGTTCCCACCTGTGAACCGGGCACGACCCTCGGCCACGAGGCGGTCGGCACGGTAGAGCAGGTCGGCGACGCCGTGCGCAACGTGAAGCCCGGCGACCGCGTGCTCGTCTCCTGCATCACCGCGTGCGGGCGTTGCCAGTACTGCCGTGAGGGACGCTACGGGCAGTGCCTCGGCGGCGGCGGCTGGATCCTCGGCCACCGCATCGACGGCGTCCAGGCGGAGCGCGTGCGCGTCCCGTTCGCCGACACGTCCACCTATGTCCTGCCGGAGAAGGTGACGAACGAGGCGGCGCTGATGCTCGCCGACATCCTGCCCACGTCGTACGAGGTCGGGGTCAGGGCCGGGCACGTCCAGCCGGGCCGGAGCGTCGTGGTGGTCGGCGCGGGCCCGATCGGACTGGCCGCGGTCATCACCGCGAAGCTGCTCAGCCCCTACCCGTTGATCGTCGTCGACCCCGCTCCCGCCAGGCGTGACGCCGCCAAGCTCCTCGGCGCGGACCTCACCCTCTCGCCCGACGACGACGTCAAAGGGCAGGTGCTGGCGCTGACCGACGGCCTGGGTGCCGACGTGGCGATCGAGGCAGTGGGTATCCCTGCGACGTTCGAGACCTGCACCGAGCTCGTGCGTCCCGGCGGCCACGTCGCGAACGTGGGCGTCCACGGCAAGCCTGCGACGCTGCACCTCGAGACCCTCTGGATCCGCGACATCACCGTCACGACCGGGCTCGTGGACACGAACACCACGCCGACGCTGCTGCGCATGCTGGCCAACCACCAGCTTCAGACAGAGTCGTTCATCACGCACCGCTTCGACCTGCAGGAGATGCAGAGCGCCTACGAGGTGTTCTCGGCTCCCGAGGAGACCGGAGCGCTCAAGGTGGGACTGTTCCGCAGCTAGTACGAATCACGGCAAGGCGCGGGGTCGCGGTGACGGGACAGCCGCAGCCCCGCACCCCTGCCAGGAACCACCGAGGAGGCGGCCGGCATGACCCTCGACCCAGCGCCTGCCGAGAGCGCGACCGAGACGGTGGCCGTCGTCCTGTCCGGCGCGGCCGCCCGCGGCGCCTTCCAAGCCGGTGCGCTGGCGGAGCTGGTTCCCGCCCTCGACCGCGAGGGGCTCAAGCCCACGATCTGGCTCGGCACGAGCGCGGGCGGAATCAACGCCGCCCTGTGGGGAGCGCGAGCACATCTCGGCCCCGATGTCGCGGGCGAACAGGTGCTCGAGGTCTGGCGCCGGATGAACGACGACCACGTGTACCGGCCGCTGCCCTGGTCGCTGGCACGCAGCGGCGCTCAGTATGTCGCCGGCGCGGTGCTGTGCGCGGGGACCGGCGCCACCAGCGTCCTCGATACAGCGCCTCTGCGCCGTACTGCAGAGACCGAGCTGGACGAGCGAAGGCTCGAGGTGAACGTCTCCGACGGACGGCTGGATGCGGTCGGCGTCGTCGCAACGCGAATGCCCGCTGAGCGGGACAACGCCGCGGGCGGCACCGCGAGCGGACGCAGCGTCCTGTTCCTCGACGAGCACACCCCCGGCAACTACTCCGGACAACCCCGCCGCGCGCTCGATGTGGTGCGTGGCCCGATCACACCGGACCACGTGCTGGCCTCGTCGGCGATCCCGGTGGCCTTCTCACCGGTCAAGGTGACACGTCCCGCACGTGCCGCAGGCTGGTACCTCGACGGCGGCGTCCGGCTCAACACCCCGCTGCACCCGGCGGTGGGGCTCGGCGCCACGAGGATCGTGGTCGTCTCGGCGACGGCGACGACGTACGGCGAGCCTCCGAGCTCCCAGCAAACCGGGGAGATGCCCGATGTTGCCGACGCCGCCGCACAGGTCCTGAACGCCGCTCTCGCCGACCGGACGACCGAGGACCTCGCCGCCCTGCGCCGCCGGAACGCGATGGTCGCCCAGGTCTCCGAGATCGGACATCCGGACCTCTTGACCGGCAGCACCGGCGAGCCCTACCGCGTGCTCGAGTTCCTGGAGGTGTCACCACCACCCGGAGAGATGGGCCGGCTGGCCGCAGACGTCTTCGGGCGCCGGACGCATGGCCTCGGGCGCTTCACCGAACTGGACAACTGGGTCCTGGGGCAGGCCCTCCGCGGCGCCGGGGACGGGGTCGGAAGGAGCGAGCTGCTGAGCTACCTTTTCTTCGACGAGGACTACTTCGCCAAGAGCATCGAGCTCGGACGGAAGACGGCCGCCGCCGCGCTCGCGCGTGGCTGGCAGCACTGACCTCTTGGCAGAGCCGGTCGAGGAAGTGGATGCGGAACGCGTCGAGCTGCCGACGACGGTCGGGTGGAGCTCGACGAGGCGGATCCATCCGTCCCTACGCGCCCGACTCGAGGAGCTCACGCAGCTTCACGAAGCTGTCGGTCCAGCCGCTCCTGTGCAGCTCCAGCCGCGCCTCGGTGGCGAACTCCCCCTGCCGGAGCGAGACCACCGTGGCGTCACCGGCGGCGAGAGACAACGTCACTGTGGTCTCCCGGTCATCAGGGTCGGGGTCCTCCCAGCGGAAGGTGTAGACGAGCAGTCGGGGTGGGTCGATCTCGAGGAACTCGCCCGCGAGGTAGAAGAGCTCCCCGCTGGGTGGTTGCATGCCGATGCGATAAGCGCCGCCCACCCTGAGGTCGAGCTCGATCTCGGTTGTCGCGAACCCGGCCGGCCCCCACCATCGGGCCAAGGCAGCCGGCTCGGTCAGCGCCCGGAAGACCGGCTCGCGCGAGGCGTGCAGGACCAGCTCGAGGTTCAGGACGAGACCGTCCGGCTGATCGTTCACGGTCCCACTCTCGCACTCGGCCCCTGTTCGAGGGGAGTCTCGTGCGGATGTCGTTCGGACTCGCGAGCCTCCGCCCTAGTGACCCAGAAAGTTCTTCAGCACGACGACCGCCAGCGCGACGACGAGGGTTACCCCACCCGTCGTGAGCGGAAGACCCAGGAGCGTCCGCCGAGCCGCGCGACGAGGAAACCGGCGACGGCCAGAAGTGCCGCGAGGAGCAGGAGCGACCACAAGGCGGCCGGTGGCGACCGCTCCACGTGCACCGCGACGAGCGCCGCCAGCAGGACGAGGGTCAGGTAGAGGGTGCTGGCCAGGAACTCGCGCACGAGCACCCGACGATGTTCCTCTCCTGCCGCGGGGACCTGCCGCGGGCCTCCGTCAGGTCGCTGACGCTCACCCCCGACGTTCGCCGTCACATGTCCTCCGCGCCGCCGTGCGCATCCTGCCGCCCGCCGCCGGCGGGCGGCCCCTCCTCTCCGGGTGGAGCCCCGTGCGACGCGACCGGCTCGTCGGCGACTCCGGTCTCCTCACCGACGAGCTCGTAGCGCCGGCCGTAGGTGTCGATGACCGCCTCGATCGCCGCGACTATAGGAATGGAGACGAGCGCCCCCATCGGACCGAACAGCGCAGCACCCACGACGACCGCGCCGAACGCCACGGCGGGGTGGATGGAGACGGTGCGCGCGGTGACCCGTGGGGAGAACAGGTAGTTCTCGACCTGCTGGTAGACGACGCCGAACACCACGACCCACAGGGCGTCGATCGGTTGCCGGGACAACGCGATGATGGCCGGCACCGCGATGGCGAGATAGGTGCCGAGCGTGGGGATGAACTGCGAGACGACGCCGGTCCAGATCGCCAGGGGCAGCCAGAACGGAACGCCGAGCAGCCAGAGGAACACGCCGGTGAAGAATGCCCCGAGGGCGGCGAGCACCAGCCGGGACACCACGTAGCCACCGGTCTTCTCGACAGCGATCTCCCAGACCGTGGAGATCACCCGCTGCTGCCTCGGCGGGAACCAGCCCGACACCCTGGCTCGCAGCGCGGGTCCCTCGGCCGACATGTAGAACGAGAAGAGCAGGAGCGTGAAGCCCTGGAAGACCAGGCCAACCAGCGAGGAGACGATCCCGACCACGCCCGGAGTGAGCTCCCTGACAAGCTGCTCGACCCGGTCCGGCGTGAGCCGCAGCGAGTCGTTGATCTCAGTGGGGTCGAACGACGTGCCGAAGGTCCGGTTCGCCCAGGCCACCCCCTCGCTGACGGTGTTCGGGAGTGCCACCACGAGCTGTGCCAGCTGGTCGACGAGGAGGGCGCCGAAGACGACGAGGAAGATCACGAGGACGACGGCCAGGCCGGACATGACGATGCCGGTCGCCGCGCCACGGCGCATGCCCCGGTCCTCCAGCCGGTCCACGAGCGGCTCCAGGCTGATGGCGAACAGCCAGGCGAGGAAGAGCAGCCCCAGGAAGCCACGCAGGTTGAGGAACACCCACTCGGCGGCCTGGAGGCCGGCGACTGCGATGAGCACGAACAGCACGCCGCGCCGCAACCAGCGCGGCGCCTCCTGCGGCCAAGTTATCTGTACGGCGCCGCGCTCCGGAGCCTCCGCTGCCCCCGACTCCTCTGACACAGCCATGACGATACGCGCGGAAGCAGCCGCTGATCCGGAAAAAGCTTGAGTCGCATTCCCGGCTCAGGAGGCGAGCTGCACTGACACGCGGCTGCGCATCAGGGCAAGCGCCGAGCGTGAGGATCACCATGTCGCCCAGCGTGGACCCGATCGAGGGGAGCCAGCCCGACTGTCCCTCCGTCGGCT
The DNA here is from genome assembly GCA_035688575.1 of Nocardioidaceae bacterium. Taxonomy (GTDB): domain Bacteria; phylum Actinomycetota; class Actinomycetes; order Propionibacteriales; family Nocardioidaceae; genus Nocardioides_C. Next base: position 2,372 of record DASSMS010000086.1, on the reverse strand, counting down.
CCGTGGGGCTCGGCATGACAGTGTCACCGCGGGCAGGCTCCTGCAGTTTGCTGCAGGTCCCTTGGCCTGCTCCTCCCTCCGGCAGCGGAAGGAGCCCAGAAGCGACGGTCTCAAGCTTTCTCGTGACGAAACGGGCTGTTTGATCCAGCGGCGACATGGGCACCAATGACCACATTTTCCGATCGAGGGTCCTGGAGATTGGGCCGTGGAGGGACTGGTTCTTGATGAGGGAGAAGCGAGACAGGATCACACCTGCGGAGCTGGAGGCCGAGTGCGGCACCCAGCTTCCTGACAAGGAGGTCGTCTCACTGCTCGACCTCTTCGTCAACATCGACCTGGCACTCGACCTGGCCGCGCCCATTGACCTCGCTGTCGCGGCGAACGCGAACGTCGCCGCACCCATCGAGGGGGCTGTCTCCGCCAACCTGATCTCCTTCGGCAGCGCGTCGCAGGCTGTGAGCACGCAGCTCACGCAGATCACGCAGGACATCACCGGCGACTCCGTGGCCACGGCTCCGCAGTCGGCCAGCATCGACCAGTCCAACGACGTGATCGACGACGGTACGACCGGCACCGACGCGATCACGGCGCAGGACGAGGTCGTCGGTGTCTCCGAAGAGACCCTGGGCGGAACGACGGGCACCGTCAGCGACACGACCGACACGGTGGGCGGCACGGTCGACGACACCACCGGTGTGGTCACGGACATCAGCGAGGGCGGCCTTCTCGACGACGGTCTGCTGAACGTCAACGTGGATGTCGACCTCGACGCCGACATGGCCGCTCCGATCGCGGGTGCGGTGGCCGCGCAGGCCAACGTCGCCGCTCCGATCGACGCCTCGGTCGCGACGAACATCGCCTCGTTCGACTCGACGGCGACAGCGGTTGCGCAGCAGAGCTCCGTGATCACCCAGACGATCGAGGGCAACGCCACCGCCACGGCGGACCAGACGGCGGAGATCACGCAGTAGGTATGAGCCACACGAGCGTCGCGCCTGACCAGGTCAGGGCGGGCGGCGAAGACCGGGTCCATGTGCCTGAACGCGCGGAGGGAGTCCAGCTCCTCGGCGAGATGCAGGGTTCCGGCTACCGCCGTCCGCCCGCGCTCGTGCGCCGCGCGGACGGTCAGACGATCACGCTGACGCCGCTGCTGTACATCACGTTGAGTGCCATCGACGGACGCCGTGGCACCGACACCATCGCCGAGGCTCTCTCGACAGCGGTCGACCGACACGTCACCGCGGAGGACGTCGGCTACCTCATCGACACCAAGCTGCGTCCCCTCGGTCTCGTCGCGGGGCCGGGCGGTGCACAGCCGGTGACCCGCAAGGCCAACCCGCTGCTGGCGTTGCGGCTCAAGTTCGTCATCACGAACCCACGGCTCACCCGCCGGATCACGGAGCCCTTCGCCGGGCTGTTCCGGCCCGCGGTCGCCGTCCCCCTGCTATTGGCGTTCGTCGCGGTGAGCTGGTGGGTCCTGGTCGACAAGGGGCTCGCCTCGGCCGCCCACCAGGCGTTCTACGAGCCTGGGTTCATCCTCGCCGTGTGGGCGATGATCGTGGTGTCCGCGGCGTTCCACGAGTTCGGTCACGCCGCTGCCTGCCGTTACGGCGGAGCGACCCCGGGCGCGATGGGTGCCGGCCTGTACCTCGTCTGGCCGGCCTTCTACACCGAGGTCAGCGACTCCTACCGCCTGGGCCGCGGAGGCCGCCTGCGCGTCGACCTCGGTGGCCTCTACTTCAACGCGATCTTCGCCCTCATGACGTGGGCTGTCTGGTGGGTGCTCCGTTGGGACGCGCTCCTGCTGGTCGTCGTCGCACAGCACCTCCAGATGATCCGCCAGCTCGCACCGTTCATCAGGGCGGACGGCTACCACATCATCGCCGACCTGACCGGTGTGCCCGACCTCTTCGCCCACATCAAGCCCACCCTGATGAGCATCCTGCCCGGGCGGTGGCGCAAGACCAGTGACCTCGCACTCAAGCCCTGGGCACGTGCGGTCGTCATCCTCTGGGTGGCGACCATCGTCCCGGTTCTCGTGGCTGTCATCGCCCTCGGCGTGCTCCTGCTGCCCCGACTCGCCGCGACGGCTTGGGACAGCATGGGCCTCCAGTGGCAGGCCGCCAGTACGTACTGGGGAGAGGGGGACATCGCCGGCTTCACCGTGCGTGCCCTGTCCTCCCTGCTCGTGGCGCTGCCGGTGGCGGGCCTGGTCTACCTCCTTGCTCGGATCGGCCGGCGCGCCGCGGTCTCGGCCTGGCGTAGCACGAGGGAGTCGCCCCGCAAGCGCGGCGGCGTGCTGCTGCTCCTCGCAACCGCCCTGGCGGCCGTGGCCTGGGCATGGTGGCCGGCGGACCAGTACGAACCGATCG
>DASSMS010000167.1:0-19408 GCA_035688575.1 Nocardioidaceae bacterium | reverse complement strand
GAGATCGTCGAGGTCGACCGGGACCTGATGACCGTGACGCTCGAGGACCGGCGCCGCAAGCGACGCACCTTCCCACTCGGCCCCGGCTTCCTCCTCGAGGGCGTGCCGGTCATCCTCAAGCCGCCAACGCGCAAGGGGCCGGCGCAGAAGACTCATACCGCCTCCGGCTCCATCGCAGTGCCCGGCACAAAGGCACGGGTTGCCCGGGCCAGCCGGATCTTCGTCGAGGGCCGCCACGACGCCGAGCTGGTCGAGAAGGTCTGGGGTGACGACCTGCGGATCGAGGGCGTGGTGGTCGAGTACATCGAGGGCGTCGACGACCTCGCCGAGCAGCTGCGTGACTTCCGCCCCGGCCCCGAGCGGAGGGTGGGCGTGCTGGTCGACCACCTCGTCGCCGGGTCGAAGGAGAGCCGGATCGCACAGTCGGTCGCGAAGAGCCCGGTGGGCAAGCACGTGCTGATCGTCGGCCACCCGTTCGTCGACATCTGGCAGGCCGTGAAGCCCGACCGCCTCGGCCTGAAGAAGTGGCCGGTCATCCCTCGCAACGTGGAGTGGAAGCGTGGCGTGTGCCAGAGTCTGGGCTGGCCGCACCGGGACCAGGCCGACATCGCACGCGCCTGGAAGCACATCTTGTCGAAGGTCGGCTCCTACGCCGACCTCGAGCCGGCTCTGCTCGGCCGGGTCGAGGAGCTGATCGACTTCGTGACCGTCGACTGAAGCAGGCGCGACCGGGCCCTCCGAGTGGTTCACTGGAGGCATGACGACAGGCCCTCGCCCTCCTGAGCAGCCGTCCGAGCCCGAGCAGCCACCCGGCGGGACGGCAGGCGGGCCTCCCACGCAGCCGCCCGGTCAGCAGCCCTCCGGCGAGGCCGCGGGCCAGGAGCCCGCCGAGCCGCCCGGTCAGCCCCTCGCGCCGCAGCCGGGCACACCGGAGGGCCAGCCGGCACCGCCGGCGGGCTACCAGCAGGCACCACCCCCGAGCGGGTACTACCAGCCCCCGCCGATGCGCCCCGATGACGAGAAGCTCTGGGCGATAGCAGCGCACCTCGGCCCGCTCCTGCTCGGCTTCGTCGCGCCGCTCGTGGTGTGGCTGGTGTTCAGGGACCGCTCCGCGTTCCTCGACAGGCACGGCAAGGAGGCGCTGAACTTCCAGATCGCCTACCTCGTGTACTTCGTCGTCGCCGGGGTCTCGATCGTGATCCTCGTCGGCTTCGTGCTGCTGCCGCTCGTTGGCATCGCCTGGGTGGTGTTCATGATCCTGGCATCGGTGAAGGCCTCGCAGTACCAGGACTACCGCTACCCCGCCATCTTCCGCGTCGTCAGCTGAGCAGTCCGCGCACGACCGCGTCGGCGAGCAGCCGCCCCCGCAAGGTCAGGACCACGCGGCCCTCCTCGAGCAGCGCCGGCTCCACCAGCCCGTCCTCTACCTGGACGGCCAGTGCTGCGCGTCCGTCCTCGTCGAGCGCCTCGACGGGCAGCCCGTCACGCAGCCGGACCTCGAGGAGCACCCGCTCGACCCTGCGCGTCTCGGCGTCGAGCGTCTCGCGGGCGTGGGCGGGGCTGACTCCTGCGGAGATCCGCCCCGCGTACGCCGCGGGGTGCTTGATGTTCCACCACCGGACCCCGCCGACGTGCGAGTGGGCTCCCGGGCCGACACCCCACCAGTCGGCGCCGGTCCAGTACAGCTCGTTGTGACGGCAGCGGGTCTCTCGGGAACGCGACCAGTTCGAGACCTCGTACCAGCCGAGTCCGACCCGCTCCAGGGCTTCGTCGGCCGCGAGGTACTTGTCGGCGAGGTCGTCGTCGTCGGTCATCGGCACCTCACCGCGGCGGATGCGGCGAGCCAGGGCGGTGCCCTCCTCGACGATCAGCGCGTACGCCGAGAGGTGGTCCGGCGCGCAGGCCAGCGCGCTGTCGAGGGAGGCCTGCCAGTCGGCGAGACTCTCCCCCGGCGTCCCGTAGATCAGGTCAAGGCTCACCTCGTCGAAGCCGGCCCGACGCGCCCAGTCGACGACCTGAGGGACCCGCGCGGGGTCATGGGTGCGGTCGAGGACTGCGAGGACATGGGGCACAGCAGACTGCATCCCGAACGAGATCCGGTTGATGGCCCCGGCTCGCAGCCGCTCGAGGTCGCCGGCGGTGACGCTGTCCGGGTTGGACTCGGTCGTGACCTCCGCCCCGGGGGCGAGGCCGAACTCCTCGTCGATCGCCGCCACGATCCGGGTCAGGTCCTGCGGCGGGAGGAGGGTCGGTGTACCCCCGCCGAAGAAGACCGTCTCGACGGGCGCCTCCGCGGCTCCCAGCACCTTGCGGGCGAGCCGGATCTCCTCGACGGCCGAGTCGGCGTAGGTCCCGCGGGAGACACCGCCGCCGAGCTCCGATGCGGTGTAGGTGTTGAAGTCGCAGTACCCGCAGCGCACCGTGCAGAACGGGACGTGCACGTAGAACCCCAGCGGGCGATCGCCGAGAGAGGCCAGGGCTGACTCGGGGAGGGATCCGTCGACTGGCGCGGCGTCGCCGTCGGGAAGGGCGGAAGGCACCGCTCCATCCTAGGCAGCACCTGGTGGTCGGACCCTTCGAGCCGTTGGCCGAGCGGCACCTGGTGGTCGGCCCGCTGAGACCTGGCCCGAGCACGCAGAAGGCGCCGCCCGCGGGCGGCGCCTTCGCGCGTCAGGTCGGGACCGGCTCACTCGTTGTAGAGCGCGTCGATCTGCTTCTTGTAGTTGTCCTCGACGACCTTGCGCTTGACCTTCATGGAGGGGGTCAGCTCACCGGACTCGACGGTGAGGTCGCGGTCGAGCACGATCCACTTCTTGATCGTCTCCCAGCGGTTCAGGCGGCTGTTGAGCTGCTCGATGTAGCCGGCGACCATCTCCTTGGCCTTGTCCGAGGTGACGATCTCCTCGTACGACGCCCCGGCCAGCCCGTTCTGCTCGGCCCAGCCTGCCATCGAGTCAGGGTCCAGGGTGACCAGCGCGACGCAGTAGTTGCGGTCGTTGCCGTGCACGAGGAACTGGCTCGCGTAGGGGCAGAGCGCCTTGAAGTGCGACTCGATCTGCGACGGCGCGATGTACTTGCCGCCCGAGGTCTTGAAGAGGTCCTTCTTCCGGTCGGTGATCCGGAGGTGGCCGTCCTCGTCGAGCTCCCCGATGTCACCGGTGTGCAGCCAGCCGTCCTGGAGCGCCTCGGCGGTCTCCTCCGGGCGGTTGTGGTAGCCCTCCATGATGCCGGGACCCTTGATCAGCACCTCGCCGTCCTCGGCGATCTTCACCTCACTCAGCGGGAAGACCGCGCCGACCGTGCCGAACTTGTTCTGCCACGGCTTGTTCACGAACGAGCCGGCCGAGGTCTCGGTGAGGCCGTAGCCCTCGAGGATCTGGATGCCGGCGGCGTTGAACCACTCCGCGACCTCACGGTTCAACGCGGCAGCGCCGGAGATGAAGAAGCGGACCCGGCCGCCGAAGCGCTCGCGGATCTTGGAGAAGACCAGCTTGTCGAAGAGGCCGTACTGGATGTTCAGCAGCGCCGGGACCGGCTTGCCCTCCCGCTTGAGGCGGTCGACCTTGAGACCGACGTCGAAGGCCTTGTTGAAGAGCTTCTCCTTGAGCCCGCCCTCGGCCTTCTGCATCAAGACGATGCGGTCGTGCGCCTTCTCGAAGATGCGGGGCGCCGCGCCCATGAACGTCGGGCGGACGATGCCGGTGTTCTCGACGATCTTCTCGACGCGTCCGTCCACGGCGGTCGGGAACCCGATGGCGAGCTGCGTCGAGAGCAGGACCTTGCCGAACGAGTGCGCCATCGGCAGCCACAGGAACTGCAGGTCGTCCATGGAGAGGATGTTCTGCGCCTCGATGGCCGCCCCCTCGTAGGTCCACGAGGAGTGGCGCAGGCGCACACCCTTGGGACGGCCGGTGGTGCCGGAGGTGTAGATCAGCGTGGCGAGGGAGTCGGGACGGGTCGCCTCCACGCGTCTCTCGACCACGTCGGGGTCCTCGGTCAGCAGCTCCTGCCCCAGCCGCTCGAGCTCGGAGAGGCCGATCACCCAGTCGTCGTCCGTCGTACCTTCGAAGGTGACCACCTTCAGCAGGTGCGGCAGCTCCGAGCGGTGGGCGGTCAGCTTGGCGATCTGCGCGTCGTCCTCGGCGAACACCACTCGGCACTCGGAGTCGGCGAGGATGTAGGCGACGTCCTCGTCCATGGTCGAGGGGTAGACAGTCGTGGTGGCGGCACCGGCGCACATGATCGCCAGGTCGGCGAGGATCCACTCGAAACGGGTCGTGGATGCGATGCCGACGCGCTGCTCGGGCTCCACGCCGAGGGCGACGAGGCCGGCTGCAAGACGGGTGACCTGGTCACCGGTCTCCTTCCACGTCACCGACTGCCACTCGTCACCCTTGGGATACCGGTAGGCCTCGCGGTTCGGGCTGCTCTGGACGCGGTCGAAGAACTGCCGCCCGACGTTCGGGGGCCGGTTCTCGATCACGCTGAGATCGGGACTGACGGTGGACTGAGACATCGCTCTCCCTTTTCGGTCCTACCCGGCACCTTATGCCGTGCCCGGTAGGGGTGTTGACTTGTTGCGACACAACGTAGAGCAACGGGCTACCTGACGGTAGGTTACGGGGCTGTCGTGGACGCTTTTGACGCCAAATCCCAACCTGGCTTTACGTTGCCGGGCCATCGACCACTCAGTTCCTGTGGCAGTTACACAGATCGCGTCCGGCCGGATCAGGGCAGGTTCACGTAGCCGTGGCGCGACTTCCACATGAAGTACTTCTCGAAGCCGAGCTTCATCAGGTGCGCCTGGGGCCCCGGGATGAGAATGCCGTGCTTGCGTGGGGGCAGCATCTTGTCGGCCAGGATGATCACGCCGTTGTCCCCCGCGTCCATCACGCAGACCGCCTTGATGTCGCCGAAGCCCTTTGACTCCGACGGCTGCTCTCCCCTGATCTGTGCCGCGATGTTGCTCGCGGCGGTGTGCGCCATGACCTCGGTCGGGAAGCCGGTCTTCGGGATCCCCACCGGCGTGGGGGTCTGCCACGGTACGTCGACCGCGGCGGCCACCCCGACGGCGTACACGTCGTCGTGGTCCACGGTCTGGTAGGTGTCGCGAACCTTGACGTAGCCCTTCTCGTCGGCGATCTCGTCCACGCCCTTGAGGAAGTCCTGGCCCAGGAACGGCGGCACGACCATGCTGAACGCGAAGGGAAGCCTCTCCCCGCCCGCGAGGACGATGGCTCCCTCGTCGATGTGGTCGATGCCCACGTCGATACGCGACTCGATGCCCTCCTTCTTCAAGAACATGCCGAGCAGCTGCTCGCCGTGGGGCAGGCCACCGATGCCGAAGTGGCCGAGGAAGGGCTCCGAGGTGACGTAGGTGAGCCTCACGCGATCGCGGAGGTCGTTCTTCTTGAGGTGGTAGGCGGTGTTGAAGAGGAACTCGTAGGCGGCGCCGAAGCAGCCCGCGCCCTGGGTGGCGGCGATGACGACGTCGCCAGGCTTCTCCAGGAAGCGCTGCCAGGCGTCGTGCGCGCGCTCCGCCTCCTCGATCGTGGTGATCGTGACGGCGTTCTCCTTGAAGCCGGGCACCACGTCATCCTTGTTGTGGTAGCCGGTGGCGATCACGAGGTAGTCGTAGCCGATCGTCTCCCCGCCGCCGTAGGTCACCCTCCTGGCGCCCAGGTCGATGTCGGTGGCGGCCGCGTTGACGAAGTCGACGTCGTGGGTCTCGAAGGTCGGTGCCACCGGGAAGGTGATGTCCTCCCGCTCACGCTTCCCGAACGGCAGCCAGATCAGGCTGGGGTTGAAGAGGAAGTGGTCGCTCGGCGAGACGACCGTGACGTCCACGTCGCCCTCGAGCTCGTGCTTGACGGCCAACGCAGCAGTGAGCCCACCGAAGTTCGAACCCAGGACGACGACCTTCTTGCGCATCGCGAAACCCCTCCCGTGAGCCGGGGCCCGAAGCCCCCGCTGTTAGTCCACTCTGGCACGGGAGACCGCGGCTGACGAGGCTCAGCCCTGAACGGCCTTCGCCACGGTCACCATCGTGGTGATCCACTCACGGTCGCGACCGTCGAGCCCACGCCCCAGGGACCTGGCGTCGTCCACGCTCCAGAAGGCGTTGTGCAACGCGCGCACGACGACCCAGTCCCGGGCACGGTCTTCGTCAAGGCCGGCCGCGTCCACAACCGCGTGGAACCGCCGCCGCACGGCGTCCCGCACCCGGCCGGAGGCGACGACCTCGTCCCAGCGGTTCCACAGCAGCGGCGCGACTTCGTAGTGCGGGTCCCCGGACATCGGCTTGGGGTCGATCACAAGCCAGGGCTCGCGGTCTGCGGCGAGGACGTTCTCGTAGTGCAGGTCACCGTGGATCATCCGGCCCGTGCTCGCCTCCTCGGACAGGAACGACGCAGCGAGCGAGACAGCCTGATCGACGAGGCGGCGCGGCATCGGAGCGTCCTTCGGCAGTGCGGCGAGACCGGCGTTCCACCGTTCGACGTACGACGTCAGGGGCCTCAGCTGGGGCGGCGCGGGGACGTGGAGCCGAGCGTAGAGCCCGGCCACGATCTCGCAGGCCTCGACGTCCCAGAGGTCCGAGAGGTCCTCGAAGTGGAGCCGCTCGATGAGCAGGGCGTACCGGCGTGGGTCGGCGCGCAGCAGCAGCACGGCTCCGTTGCCCTGCCAGCGCTGGAGCGCGAGGTGCTCGTGCTCGTTCTCGTCGTCGGGGAGCGCCACCTTCAGCACGGCGGGACGTCCTCCCGTCGTACGCACGGGGACGATTAGGCTGCAGTAGCCGTGCCTCGGGAGGCCGTCGTAGCGCAGCTCCCACTCCTCGACGAGGTCGGCGACCGTGCGCGGGAGGCGGTCGAGCCAGTCCACCCAGCGGCGGCCCAGCGCGGCCTGCTTCGTCAGGCCGGGAGGCAGGGCGAACGGCAGCACGCAGGCGAGGCTACGTCGTGATCCGACCTCGGCGTGACCAATCCGCGTCCCGGTAGTTGGTCACGGCAACCACGCCGAACGGCTCGACCAGGAGAGGGCACGTGCTGCCACCACGCACCCGGACCGCGCTCACGAGTCTGACCGTGCTCGCGGCGACCTGTCTCGCAGCGCCGGCCGCAGTCGCGGCTCCGGGCGACCTGCCCGACTCCGCTCCCCCAGCGGCCCGGTTCGCCGAGCCCCGCCTGCCCGCCGCCGACGGGTGGCCGTTCTCCGAGCGCCACTTCCCGCGGACGTCCGGCACGGGGCGGCTGCACGGCGGCGCGTCGTACTGGACCGACTTCGTGTACGACGACCACGGCCCGAGCAGCCTCGCCGGCTTCAGCACGCCCTACGCCACGAACCTGGCACCCACCCAGGGCGTGTACACCTACCCTCCTGGCCCTGCTCACGCGAACGGCGCGGACATCTTCCGCACCGCGGTGGGACTCGACGAGAGGGCGTCGTACTGGCGGGTGGACTGGACGACACTCGCCGACCCCGGCCTGCCCATGGCGGTGTGGACCTTCGACCGTGACGCCGACGCCGACACCGGCGTCGCGGACTGGCCCGCCGGTGCCGGAGTGCGCTCTCCCGGCATCGACACGGGCTTGGTGGTCTCGGGCAGTGGGGCCTGGCTGGTCGACCTCGCGACGGGCCGCTCCCGTGAGGTCGGCGACCTCGGCGGCTCGCTCCGTGTCGACCGGGCGGCGCAGTCGTTCGTCGTCCGCCTCCCGCGTCGCGCGCTCGCGCCGAAGGACCGCTGGGTCGTCCGCGTGGCCGCGGGTCTCGCCGACGACACAGGGCGTTCGCTCACGACCCCGAGCATGGCCGCGGTCATGCCCGCACCGGGCATGACCAAGCTATACAACGTCGGCTTCCGCCGGATCCGCCAGGAGCCGCCGGTGTTCCGCAACGGCCGGACCGACGCCCTCGTGGCAGCCTTCGAGGAGCAGGCCGCCCGGACCCCGGCGCTCGATCAGGTGGGCGCCGACGGGCTCGCCCGGTTCGTCACAGGGAACTTCTGGGCGGAGGACCACCAGGCCGACGCGCTCGCGACCGGTGACGTCTCGGCGTTCGCGACCGGCGTCGACTGGGACCGGCTGGCCGAGGGGGCCGCAACCCGCGAGCCGCGACCCCGTGGCCACAGCAACCGCTGGTACGTCTCCCGACTCGACCTCGGCGACGGCGTCCTCACGGGGCAGGACCATGATCTCGACCTGCGCCCCAACTTCCTCGGCCGGGTACAGCCCTACTCCGTCTACGTCCCGCGTGGCCTCCCCGCGCGCAGGAGCAAGCCCCTGACCTGGGTGCTCCACTCCCTCGGCGTGAACCACAACCAGTACGCCGCCTTGAACCCCGGGCTCGTGCAGCGACTGTGCGAGTCCCGAGGCTCGGTCTGCGCGGGCATCCTCGGCCGCGGCCCGGACGGCTTCTACCTCGACGAGGCAGAGGTGGACTTCTGGTCGGTGTGGCGCGAGGTGGCCGAGGCGTTCCCGCTCGACGTCGACCGAACCCAGATCGCCGGCTACTCCATGGGTGGCTACGCCGCCTACAAGCTCGGCCTCCAGCACCCCGACCTGTACGCCGGAGCGATCTCACTTGCGGGGCCGCCTACCTGCCCCAGCGGCCTCGACCCTGAGCGGGGTGCTCCGCTTCCACGCCACGAGCGGTGCGAGAAGGACGGCCCCACCGGGGCGCTGGTGGGCAACGCCCTCCACGTGCCCTACCGGATCGCCCACGGCACGCTCGACCAGCTCGTCCCCTTCACCGCGGTGGAGGACCAGGTGGCGCGGTTCGACGCGCTCGGCCTCCGCCACCGGTTCGTCCGCTACCCCGGCGAGGACCACATGGCCTTCGCCACCCAGGACCGGTTCGACACCGTCCTCGCCGGACTGGGCCGACCACGTCGTGCGCGCGACCCCCAGCGGGTGGGCTTCTCGTGGTTCCCGCACCTCGACCGCCCGCGACTGGGACTTCGCGCCACCGGCGCCTACTGGGTCATCGGCGTCCGGGCCCGCGACACCCGCCCCGGCAGCCTGGCACGGGTGCAAGCCCGGACGTTCGCCCGGCGGGAGCCACCTGGTGACCGCGTTCGCTTCGGACCCGACCCGGTGTCCGAGCCCCTTCCGGCGGTCGTGCAGGGGCTGCGCTGGAGGTCGGCAGGCGCGACGGACGACACCCGCCGACTGGTGACGCTACGGCTGGGCAACGTGTCGGCCGTGACTCTCGACCTGGGCCGCGCGGGGCTCCGGTGCGGACGTGTGCGGGTCGCGACGGACCAGAGGGCGACGGTGCGGCTCGTCCGTACGGACGGCTCGGTGCGCCGCTTCGACGTACCGGCCGGGAAGCGCACCCTCCGCCTCGGCTGCTGAGGGCCGCCGTACTCCCGGTGCCGCTCCGCAGCTGAAGCTGCCCCGGCGCGCCCTCCGCGGAAAGGGCTACTTCTTGCCCTTGTCGCCTGTGTCGGAGGTGGAGAGCGCGGCGATGAAGGCCTCCTGTGGCACCTCGACCCGGCCGACCATCTTCATGCGCTTCTTGCCCTCCTTCTGCTTCTCGAGCAGCTTGCGCTTTCGGGTGATGTCACCGCCGTAGCACTTCGCGAGCACGTCCGTGCGGATGGCGCGGATGGTCTCGCGGGCGATGACCCGGGCTCCGACGGCGGCCTGGATCGGCACCTCGAACTGCTGGCGCGGGATCAGGTCCTTGAGCTTGCCGGCGAGCGCGACGCCGTAGGCGTAGGCGTGGTCCTTGTGCACGATCGCGCTGAACGCGTCCACCGGCTCGCCCTGGAGCAGGATGTCGACCTTGACCAGGTCGGAGGGCTGCTGGCCGGTCGGCTCGTAGTCGAGGGAGGCGTACCCCTTGGTGCGCGACTTCAGCTGGTCGAAGAAGTCGAAGACGATCTCGGCGAGCGGCAGCGTGTAGCGCATCTCCACGCGGTCCTCGGAGAGGTAGTCCATGCCCTGGAGCTGGCCGCGCTTGCTCTGGCACAGCTCCATGATCGCGCCGATGTAGTCGCTCGGGCTGAGGATCGTGGCCTTCACGACCGGCTCGCGCACCTCGGCGATCTTGCCGGAGGGGTACTCGCTCGGGTTCGTGACCTCGTGCTCGGTGCCGTCCTCCATGGTGACCTCGTAGACCACGTTCGGGGCGGTCGAGATCAGGTCGAGGTTGAACTCGCGCTCCAGCCGCTCCCGGACGATCTCCATGTGGAGCAGGCCCAGGAACCCGCAGCGGAAACCGAAGCCGAGCGCCCCGGAGGTCTCGGGCTCGTAGTTGAGCGCGGCGTCGTTGAGCTGGAGCTTGTCGAGCGCGTCACGCAGGGTCGGGTAGTCGTCGCCGTCGATCGGGTAGAGCCCCGCGAACACCATCGGGTTCGGGTGCTTGTAGCCACCCAGGGGCTCACGCGCCCCGTTGTTCTGGCGCGTGACCGTGTCACCGACCCGCGACTGACGCACGTCCTTCACACCGGTGATCAGGTAGCCGACCTCGCCGACACCCAAGTCCCCCGCCTTCACCGGCTCGGGCGAGATGACGCCGACCTCGAGCATCTCGTGCACCGCGCCGGTCGACATCATCTTGATCCGGTCGCGGTGGCTGAGCTTGCCGTCGACGACCCGGACGTAGGTGACCACGCCGCGGTAGGTGTCGTAGACCGAGTCGAAGATCAGCGCCCGCGGCGGGGCGTCCGCGACGCCCACGGGGGGCGGGGTCTGCCGGACGATCTCGTTGAGCAGCGCCTCGACACCCATGCCTGTCTTGGCCGACACCTGGAGCACGTCGCCGGGGTCACAGCCGATGATCCCCGCCAGCTCGGCGGCGTACTTCTCAGGCTGCGCCGACGGCAGGTCGATCTTGTTCAGGACCGGGATGATCTGCAGGTCGGCACCGAGAGCGAGGTACAGGTTCGCCAGCGTCTGCGCCTCGATGCCCTGGGCGGCGTCGACGAGCAGGACCGCTGCCTCGCACGCCTCGAGCGACCGGGAGACCTCGTAGGTGAAGTCCACGTGCCCGGGGGTGTCGATCATGTTCAGGATGTACGTCCCGGCCTCGGCACCTTCATAGCCCTCACTCAGGGTCCAGGGCATCCGCACGGCCTGGCTCTTGATCGTGATGCCGCGCTCGCGCTCGATGTCCATCCGGTCGAGGTACTGGGCACGCGCGCTGCGCTCGTCCACGACACCGGTCAGCTGCAGCATCCGGTCGGCCAGGGTCGACTTCCCGTGGTCGATGTGCGCGATGATGCAGAAGTTGCGGATGATCGAGGGGTCGGTCTGGCCCGGCTGGGGGACCGAGGGGGAGCTCTTGGACACGAACTTCTTCCGGTGGCTTGTGCGAACGGGCGGAACCGCCATTGTTCCACGCAGCACGAGCCGCCACCGCCACAGTGCAGGAGCGGAGGGGACACGCCGCTGCGCTGTGCACCGTGACGGCCCCCGGCGTACAGAATGAGGCCGCATGAGCCCGATCACGCCACGCGCGCCGTCGCGGACCGATGCGCTGCCGCACGGCCGCACCGCGCGGCGACTTGAGTGGCCGCTGCTGCCGCCCATGCTCCGGTCGATGATCGAGCGCAGGATCGGCTCTCCCGTCGTCACTGCTGACTCCGCGGGCGCGGGGTACACCCCCGGGTTCGCCTCCGTCCTCACCTGCGGTGACGGCACCCGCCACTTCGTCAAGGCGGCGAGCAAGAAGGCCCAGCGCACCTTCGCCGACTCCTACCTCGAGGAGGTGCGCAAGCTGCGCGCCCTGCCGCAGGAGCTCCCCGTGCCGCGGCTGCTGTGGAGCCACGAGGACGATCTGTGGGTGGTCCTCGAGCTGGAGTACGTCGAGGGCGCCATCCCGGCGCGCCCCTGGAACCCCACCGATCTCGACGCCTGCCTGGACTCCCTGGAGGAGATCGCAGAACGGCTGACTCCCCCGCCGATGCCGCTCCGGACCTTCGCCGAGGAGTTCGCCGACTTCCTCCCGGCCTGGGACCACGTGCGCCGGGTCTCTCCGGACCTTCCTCACCTGGAGGATGCCGTCGGTCTCGCCTCCGGGTTCGCCGAGGCCACCGCCGGCCAGACCCTGGTCCACACTGACGCCCGCGACGACAACTTCCTGATCGCCGACGGACGCGCGCTCCTCTGCGACTGGAACTGGCCTGTCGTGGGCGCCGCCTGGGTCGACACGGTGCTGCTGCTCATCTCCGCCCACGGCGACGGGCTGGACGCGGACGCGATTCTCGCGAGCCGCCCGCTGACGCGCGACGTGGACCCCGACAGCATCGACTCGCTGCTCGCGCTGATCACCGGCTACTTCCTCGAGCGACGCGACCAGCCGGTGCCGAACTCCTCGCCTTACCTGAGGGCCCATCAGTCCTGGTACGCCGAGGGCACGTGGTCGTGGCTCACGGCCAGGCGGGGGTGGAGGTGAGCGGGGCCTCTCCCTCACAGATCCTGGTCGGATCTTTTGTGTTCTTCTGGGCGTCCTGGTCGGCTTGTTGGGTTGTTATGGGCGCTCAGTCTGGCGAGGGCACCGCACGGAAGTGGAGAAGAAGATGGCTCAACAGCCCAAGCGCATCCCGGGAGAGCGCAACCCCCAACCTGACAGCGACGCGCTGATGCACGTCGTCGACCATCACGGCGGGATGGGCAGCAACGGCCGTGACTACGGCATCGCGCGCGGCATCATCGCTCTGCTCGACTGGCGCAAACGCCGAAAGGCCCGCAAGCGTCGCTAGCGACCACAAGTGGGTACGAGCCCGCGTGAACCCACGCTGAGGACCGAACAGGCTCACACATGCGCCGGGCCCTCGGCGGCTCGAGTCCGAGCCCGGCTGGCCGCCGGTCTCGATTTGAGGCTGCCGCGCGCCCGCTGGTATCGTTGGCTCTCGCGTGTCTGGCCGGGAGTCGGCCGTGCGCACCCAGACCAAACACCGCAACAGACCAGACGAGGCGCAACCCTAGTGGCGAACATCAAGTCCCAGATCAAGCGCAACCGGCAGAACGACGCCGCGCACGAGCGCAACAAGGCCGTCAAGTCTGCGCTGAAGTCGGCGATCCGCAAGTTCCGGGAGGCCGCCGCGGCTGGTGACGCCGACAAGGCGCAGGAGCTGGCGAAGGTCGCCAACAAGAAGCTCGACAAGGCTGTCTCCAAGGGCGTCATCCACAAGAACCAGGCCGCCAACAAGAAGTCGGCCATCTCCAAGAAGGCCGCCTCCCTCTGAGGTAGCCCCACCAATCAGGCGCCGTCCGTGTGACGGCGCCTTTTTGCGTGCCAGATGCCCGGCTCCGCGGCGGGGGTCGTCGTGCAGACTGCCTGGCGCCGCGGCTCGGGACTTGAGAGGTGCGCGGCACCTCCGGGCGTGCGGCGGGGTCTGGCGCGGGGTGACTTCGCCGGGTGCGCTCAGCGGGAGGAGCGTGCGCTGGTCACCGAGATGACCATCCGCTCGAGGGCGTACGACGCATCGCTGGCCGCCCCTTTGACGTCCGCGTCAGCCTGGGCGACAGCCTGGATCGCCCGCACGAGGCCGGCGTCCTCCCAGCCACGCGCCTGGTCGCGCAGGGTGCGCAGCTTCCAGGGCGGGACCCCCACCTCTCTCGCGAGATCCCCCTCACGCAGGCCCCTGGGAGCGCTCTTGTACTTCGCGAGCCCGCGCAGGCCGCTGGCGAAGGCGCTGGTCACGAGAACCGGGGCCGTGCCGTTGTCGAGGGCCCAGCGAAGCTCCTCGAGTGCTCGCGCCGTGCGGCCGAAGATCGCCGCGTCCGCGACGGCGAAGCCCTTCACCTCCGCCCGGCCGCCGAAGTAGCGCTTCACCACCTCTGCCGTGAGCGGCTCCCCCGCGAAGTCGTTCGCGAGCTGGTGGCAGGCTCCCGCGAGGGCCCGCAGGTCCTGACCCACCGCCTGGACGAGCAGGTCGGCGGCGTCCTCGGCGAGCCGTGCGCCGTGGGAGCGAGCCTCGGCAGCGACCCAGCGGGAGTACTCGCTCGGCTTGAGCGCGGCCGACTTCACCTCGGTCACCGGCTTGAGCTTGCGCAGCTTGGCGAGGAGACCGGAGCCCTTCTGTCCACCTGAGTGCACCAGCACGAGCCCGATGTCCTCCGCCGGTGCGGCGGCGTACTCGAGCATGCCGTCGTAGGTCTCGTCGGGGAGGTTCTCGAGGCCCCGCACGACCACGCACCTGATCGCGGAGAACAGCGACGGAGCCGCCAGATCGGCAAGGGCGCCCATGCTCAGCTGGTCCGCGCTGGCCTCGCTGAGCTCCGCCTCCTCGTCGGCGTGGCGGACCGCCCGGAGCGCGGTGGTCACCGCCCGCTCGTTGAGGAACTCTTCCGGCCCGGTCACGAGGGTGACGTGGCCGAGAACGTCGGATGCCTTCGGGGTCGCCATGGTGGGGCCAGCCTGCCACACGGCACGGACGTTCCTGACGAGTACTCAGGTGGCTGATGGGTACGACGCGTGTGACCCCTGTTGCCGCCATGCATCTGGCGGGGTGGACACCCGCGTGGAAGGAGCTCGATGACCCCGGACCTGATCGCAGGCCGCTACCAGGTCCTGCGCCCTGTGGGGCGCGGAGGCATGGGGACCGTGTGGTTGTGTCGTGACGAGGTGCTCGGCCGGGAGGTGGCGGTCAAGCAGATCGGAGCGCTCCCCGGCGAGTCGGCGACCGACGCGGCCCGCGCCCTTCGAGAGGCTCGGTCCTCGGCGGCTCTGAACCACCGCAACGTGGTCTCGATCTTCGACATCGTCGACACCGAGGACGGGAACGCCTGGCTGGTCATGGAGTACGTCCCGTCCAGGACACTCGGTGAGATCGTCCGCGAGGACGGCCCGCTTCCCCCATCCCGGGCGGCACGCATCGGGGCCCAGGTGGCCGAGGGCCTGGCCACCGCCCACGCGGCCGGAACGATCCACCGCGACGTCAAGCCCGGCAACATCCTGGTCGGCGAGGGCGACGTGGCCAAGATCAGCGACTTCGGGATCGCGCGCGGCGCCGACGACGAGCAGCTCACACGCACCGGCCTGGTGACCGGTACGCCGTCGTACTTCTCCCCTGAGCTGGCCCGCGGCGAGGACCCCGGCCCCGAGTCCGACGTGTACGCGCTCGGCGCCACGCTCTACACCGCGGTCGAGGGTCGCTCGCCCTATCCAGAGCAGCGCAACCCGATCGCGCTGCTCCAGAAGATCGCCGCGGAGGAGCCGGCACCGCTGAGCCGGGCTGGGGCGTTGACGGGGCCGATCGGCCGGATGATGGACCGCGATCCCGGCGCACGCTGGTCGATCGCCGACGCCGCGCAGGCGCTTCGACGGCTGGCCGAGCGCGGCGACGCGGCAGCCGAGGACACGGCGGTCATAGCCGCGCCGCCCCCTGAGGAGTCGACCCGGCCACAGCCTTCCGCGACCCGCACCCCGGCCGCGCCCCTCGCCCCCGCACCCGTGGAATCCGGGTCGGAGGAGCGGCAAAGGAGCCGGCGCACTGCTCCTTGGCTGGTAGGCGCTGCGTTGGTGCTCCTGGTCGTCCTCGGCGTGGGCTTCATGATGGTCGGCGGGGAGCCCGAGGGCGAGGAGGGTCGGGCCGCGACGTCGGAGGAGACCTCGCCGCCTCCGAAGCAGGAGGAGCCGTCTCCCTCGCCCGAGCGAGAGAGCGAGTCCCCGACGCCGGAGCCGAGCGATACGCCACCGGACCGCCCCGCCCAGGACGAGAACCCCGGCGAGGCCATGGAGAACGACGTCGAGGAGTACTTCTCGTTCATGCCGCAGAACACCGACGCCGGGTGGGACCGTCTCGCCCCGAGCATGCAGGCGCAAGGCCGCGACGGCTACGAGCAGTGGTGGGGCTCGATCGAGTCGGTGGACCTCCGGCGGGCTGACGCCGTGGACGGTCAACGCCAGGTGGAGATCGACCTCACCTACTACTTCAAGGACGGCACCGCAAAGCAGGAGATCCAGCGTCTGACCCTCGAGAAGTCCGGCGACCGCTACCTCATCGCCGACGACGAGGTGCTCAGTTCCCGCACGGTCAGCTGACCGTCGCGGACGACGACCGCCACGTCCCCGGACTCGTCCGTACGCCGCACGACCGTCCCGCCCTCCTCGAGCAGCGCCAGCGTCTCCGCGGCAGGATGCCCGTAGGTGTTGTCACGCCCGACCGACACCACAGCGACCCGTGCCCCGAGCGCGCTGAGGAACTGCGCATCCTGGTAGCGGCTGCCGTGGTGAGGCACCTTCAGCACGTCCACCCGAAGGGACGGGAGGGCGCGGTGCATGGCCTCCTGCGCCTCCGGCTCCATGTCACCGGCCAGCAGCATCCGGATCCCCTCCGACTCGACGAGCAGCGCCACGCTGGCGTTGTTGGCCGCTGACCCCTCGACCTCGGCCGCGCCGGTCGCGAACCGTCCCGAGGGGCCGACCACCTGCCACGTGAGCGAGCCGACCCGTCGTACCTCGCCGTAGGTGGCGACGCGCATCGGAACCCCGGCCGCCGTCGTGGCGGAAACCACCTCTTCCGCGCCCCCGACCGGTTCGGCGAGCGTCGTCACCAGGACCTCACCCGGCGGCGGCCGCTCCCCCAGCACGGCCGGGAGGCCGGCCACGTGGTCCTCGTGGAAGTGCGTCAGCACCACCACCGGTATCCGCTCGACCTCGAGCCGGTCGAGACAGCGGTCGAGGGCCAGAGGATCCGGTCCGACGTCGACCACGACCGCGTTTCCCGCCCCAGCGTTGAGCACCACCCCGTCGCCCTGCCCCACGTCACACGCGACGAGCACCCAGCCGTCCGGGGGCCAGCCGGGGGTCGGCAGTGGGCGTACGACGGCCAGCACCATGAGGAAGGTGAGTGGGACCGCCCAACGACGAGAGCCGAGCAGCTTCGGCATCACCCAGGCCGCCCCGAGGCAGAGCAGGCTCAGCAGCGCGACGGAGGTCCCTGTCGAGGACCAGTCCACGGTCGCCGTGGGAAGGTCTGCGCTCCGCCCCGCCACCGTGGTGATCCACCAGGCGCACCACCCCGCTCCGCGGCCGATCAGGACACCCGCGGGCTCCACCACCAGGACCACCAGCCCTCCCGCGAGCCCCAGGACCGTGGCAGGCCCGACCGCGGGTGCGACCACGATGTTCGCGGCGACGGCCACGAGGCTCACCTGTCCGGAGATGGCGGCGACCAGGGGCGTGCAGGCAAGCTGCGCGGCCAGCGGGACGGCCACTGCCTCAGCCAGCCAGCGCGGCAGCCACGCCGCGAGGGCGTCGCGCCACGGAGGTGCAAGGAAGAGGATCCCCGCCGTGGCGAGAGCGGAGAGGGCGAAGCCCAGCGACAGCGCCATCCAGGGATCGACGAGCAGCAGGAGCAGAACCGCCACGCCGAGGGCGCGCACACCGCGCTCCCGGCCGTTGCTGCCCATGCCGATGAGGGCGACCGATCCCATCGCCGCGGCCCGGACGACGCTGGGCTCCGTGCGCGCGAGCAGTACGAACCCGACGACACCCAGGACGCCCACCACGATCAGGCCGCGCGCCCGGACGCCGCACCAGCGCGCGATCACCAGCACGAACCCCACCACCAGCGTCAGGTTCGTCCCGGAGACGGCGAGCAGGTGGGTGAGTCCGGAGGCCTGGAAGTCGGTGACTAGCTCGGCGGGCATCCCCCGGTCGTCGCCGACCACGAGCGCCGGGACCAGCGTGCGCTCTCCGGGGCCCGCACCGGCGACGGCCTGCCTGATCCCCGCGCGCACCGCAGCCGCTCCATCGAGGACCTCGCCAGCCTCCTCGACCACCACCGGGCGCCGGCTGGTCGAGATCACTGCCGCGAGATCGTCACCGTTCGAAGGCGCGGCACGACCCTCGAGCCGGACCACCGACCCGAGCTCGACCTCGAGCCAGGCCTCATCGGCGATCACGAGCACCGGCACGCGACCTCGATGGGTGCGGCCTCGGCCGGTCACCTCGAGCGTGGTCGCACCTGTGAGCGTGAACGAGTCGTACCTGCCCTGACGCAGGAGCGGGTCCGAGGTCACCCGCACGAGCGTGCTCACGAACGCCCTCTGGCGGGCGAGCTCCGCGAGCGGACTCCGGGTGACACCTTCGACCCGGAGCATCGCTGATCCCGCCACCGCTGAGGCAGCCACCAGCCACGCCAGCAAAACGACCACCGGCGCTCCCCGTCGCCGGCGGATGGCCAGCAGGAGGCCACCGGTCGCCATGAGCGTGAGCACCACCCAGTGCGGCAGCAGGAAGCCACCGAGCCCACCGGCCCAGGCCATGAGGGCGAGCACCACCGCTCGAAGGTCCGGTGGCGACTTGTCGCAGGTCGAGGGCTCCCCGGCGCTCACAGGGTCACGAACGGAGCGATCTCGGCGAGCGTCGCGTCACCGATCCCGGAGACCTCCAAGAGCTCGTCGACCGCGGTGAACGGCCCGTTGTCGGTGCGCCACTGCAGGATCGCCTGCGCGGTGACCGGGCCCACCCCCGGAAGCTCCTCGAGCTGGACCTGCGTGGCGGAGTTGATGTTGACCAGCGGGGCTCCCCCGTCCGCCGCGCCACCGGCGACGCCACCCGCCGCCGAGGCAGCCGGTGCGGCAACGCCCCCTGGCGGCGGGACGCCGACGACGATCTGCTCCCCGTCGACGAGCAGCCGGGCAAGGTTGAGCGTCGTGAGGTCCACCCCGTGCCGCACTCCCCCGGCCGCCTCGAGCGCGTCGACGACCCGCGAGCCGATCGGCAGGGTCGCGATCCCCGGCCGTCGCACCTTCCCCGCGACGTCAACCACCACGACCGCCGGCTCACCTGTCGTGGCCGTCGCCGTCGGGTCCGCCGCGGGCGCGACCAGCTGGGCCGGCGCCGCCTCAACTGCACCCGTGGGCTCCGACCACCTGGCCGCGGGCGCGACCGTCGCCGCCCCGTCCGCGCGGACCACCCACCAGGCGGTGACCGCGAAGGCGGCCGCTACCAGGAGTGCGACCACGCTGAGATGGCTCGCTGACAAGAGCGCGTTCCCCTGGAGAGTCGGCGGCAGCCGGTCGTACACCCACCCACCGACGCGGCCGGACCTGGTCACGGGGCGGCGAGCGTGCCGTCCGCGAGGCAGCCAGCCAGCATCCGGCCCATCCGGCTCCCCAGGCAGCGCAGCTTCGGTGAGTCCGAGCTCGGTGACTCCGGCACCGGTCTCCTGAGCGACCTCCGCGTGTGTCTCCCCCTCGGCCGGCTCCTGCTCCACCCGGAGCGTGGCGCGGAGGCCTGCGAGCTCGGTGCTCAGCAGCTCGAGACGACGGCGGGCGATCTCGGCCATCTCGGCGTGGGCTGTCCGGCGTGAGCGCATGTGCCGAACCTAGGAAGGTCTGACTCCCCCAGGAAGGCGTGAACCCGAGGCCTGTGGACAACCACCTCGATCCCGATCCTGTGGGCCAGACGCGCGAGTCGGACAGGGGCGCCGGACGCGAGCCGGTGCTACGGG
>DASSMS010000203.1:0-10125 GCA_035688575.1 Nocardioidaceae bacterium | reverse complement strand
CCGTACCACTTCCGCTCGGCCATCTCCCCGGACTTCGACCGCGACCCGCGCGTCTTCGCCTCGCTGTGGTCGACGCTGAACGCCATGTTCCCGGCCGTCCGCTCCGCCCGGGTGACTCACGCATGGGGCGGGGTGCTCGGGGTGCCGCGCGACTGGTGTGCCTCGGTCGGCCTGGACCGCTCGACCGGTCTCGCCTGGGCCGGCGGCTACGTCGGTGACGGCGTCAGTACGACGAACCTGGCCGGTCGGACCCTTCGCGACCTGATCCTGGGCTCCGACACCGAGCTGACCCGGCTGCCGTGGGTCAACCACACCTCGAGGCCGTGGGAGCCCGAACCGTTGCGCTGGCTCGGGGTCAACGCCGGCCTGCGCGCCATGGGGCTCGCCGACCGTGAGGAGCGACTGACCCGCCGGCCGAGTCTCCTCGCGCGGGCGATGTCGCCCCTTCTGGGCGGCCACTGACCCACGCCACGCCTCGGTGAGCCGGGCGGGACTCCGGTGATTTGCCACCGCTTGGCCCGACTCGGGACCCGGTCCATGCGCCGGACCACTCGATCGCGCCATTGATGTGACCGCTCGCGGAGAGTTCTCCTTGAGGGGTCGTCCGAGAACTGAGGGGATGCACGGCCGGGCGTCGTCCCCCCTCATCAGGTCTCGACCAGCTTCGTGGGGGGAGCAGCATGAGCAAAGCACCGGTCCGCCGTCCCGGAACCTTGCTCCGCAACAGGCCGCCCATCGCGGTCTTCCGCGGATCCGGTTGCATCGAAGCGCTGCTCGGGTACCGGCGGGCTGTGCTCCGAGCGCAGATGTACAGCCGCGTCGAGCTCACCGAGCTCGTGCGAGGCGGGACGCTCCCCCTGGCCCACCTCTCGCTCGCCGAGGGGACGCTCCGGGGCGGGGACTCGGGGTGGCCGCAACGGGTGAGGTCGGAGGCCGAGGCCGCACTGGACTCGGGGTTCGCCGGGCTGTTCCTCGACCGCCTGGACGTCGGACCGAGGCGTCCTGAGGTCGTGCTCGGGCTGGTCGCCGCGCTCAGGGAGGCGTGCGGGTCCCGCTACCTCCTGGCAAACGGCGGCTTCGCCCTGCTCCCCCGGCTTGCCGAGCTCGTCGACGGCGTGCTGTTCGAGTCGTTCACGACGCGCTGTCTCCAGGGCGGTTACGCACCCTGGCCACCCGCCGTCCTCGACGAGAACGCGCGGGTGGCGGAGCGACTGCTCGGCTACGACCTGAACCTGCACGCCCTCGACTACGCCGAGGACGACGCGCTCGCGAGCTACGCAGTCGGTCGTGCTCGTCAGTTCGGCATGACCTGCTTCGTCTCCGACACGACGTTGACCAGGCTGCCGCCGATGACCGTGGTCGAGGCGGTCGGCTGACCGGACAGGCAGTGCCTGCGTCGCTGGTCGCCGATCGCTGGTGTAGTCGCGACGGCTGTGGGGGTAAGTCACAAGGGTGTCACGATCCTGACGTGTGGCCCTGCTCTGACTTGCCCACAAACCGGACATGCGAAAGGGTCTCGTACCCATGACAACGGAACCCGGCGAGATCGGCACTACATAGTTCACCCCGAACGGGGTACGAACCGCGGCGCTGCCGTCGGGCAAGCGCTGAGATGTGTGAGGAGCGGCCATGTCCACGACTACGCCCACGAAGCAACGCAGCCGGAAGATGACACCGAGGTCGATGGCCGTCTGGGGTGCCGTCGCCGTCGTCGGAGCCGTCTGCTGGTCGGTCCTGGCGCTCTCCCGCGGCGAGGAGATCTCCGCGCTGTGGATTTTGTTCGCTGCCCTGGCGTCGTACGCCATCGCCTACCGGTTCTACGCACGGTTCATCGCCTACCGCGTCCTGGGCGTCGACGACACCAGAGCAACACCGGCCGAGCGCCTCGAGAACGGCATCGACTACGACGTGACCGACCGGCGGGTGCTCTTCGGCCACCACTTCGCCGCGATCGCCGGGGCCGGTCCGCTGGTCGGGCCCGTGCTCGCGGCCCAGATGGGCTACCTGCCTGGGACGATCTGGATCATCGTCGGTGTCATCTTCGCCGGAGCGGTGCAGGACATGACCGTCCTGTTCTTCTCGATGCGCCGCGACGGCAAGAGCCTGGGCCAGATGGTGCGCGAGGAGATCGGCGTGGTCGGAGGCATCGCCGCCCTGATAGCGGTCTTCGCGATCATGATCATCATCCTTGCCGTCCTCGCCCTGGTCGTCGTGAACGCGCTCGCCGAGTCCCCCTGGGGCGTCTTCTCGATCTCGCTCACGATCCCGATCGCGCTGTTCATGGGCTTCTACCTCCGCTATCTCCGCCCTGGCCGGGTCATGGAGGTCACCGCGATCGGCGTGGCACTGCTTCTGCTCGCCATCATCGGGGGCGGGCTGGTCGACGACTGGGGCATCGCGGACGCGCTGACGCTGTCGAAGGAGCAGTTGACCCTAGGACTGGTCCTCTACGGCTTCATCGCCTCGATCCTGCCGGTGTGGATGCTGCTCACCCCTCGCGACTACCTGTCGACGTTCATGAAGATCGGCGTCATCGTCCTCCTCGCCGTCGGCCTCGTGTTCGCGGCACCGATGCTGCAGAACGAGGCGGTCACCGACTTCGCCATCGAGGGCACCGGTCCGGTCTTCGCAGGCAAGCTCTTCCCGTTCGTCTTCATCACCATCGCCTGTGGTGCGCTCTCTGGCTTCCATGCGCTCATCTCCTCCGGCACCACGCCCAAGATGGTCGCCAAGGAGAGCCAGGTCCGGATGATCGGCTACGGCGGCATGCTGATGGAGTCCTTCGTGGCGATCAGCGCGCTGATCGCGGCCTCGGTGATCGACCAGGGCCTCTACTTCGCGATGAACGCGCCCGCCGGAGCCACCGGGGGCGAGCCGGGCACCGCGGCGGAGTTCATCCGCACGCTCGGGTTCACGATCAGTCCGGACGCTCTCCAGGCCGCGGCCGACTCCGTCGAGGAGGAGACGCTGATCTCCCGCACCGGCGGCGCCCCCACCTTGGCATTCGGCATGTCCTCGATCTTCAGCGCCGCCTGGGGCAGCGGCCTGGCCGCCTTCTGGTACCACTTCGCGATCATGTTCGAGGCGCTGTTCATCCTGACTGCCGTCGACGCGGGCACCCGCGTCGGCCGGTTCATGCTGCAGGACACGATCGGGAACGTCTGGCCCAAGTACGCCGACATCTCCTGGCGGCCGGCCTCCTGGTCCGCGAGCGCGATCGTCGTGGGCCTGTGGGGCTACATGCTCTACGTAGGCGTCACCGACCCGCTCGGTGGCATCAACCAGCTGTTCCCGCTGTTCGGCATCGCCAACCAGCTGCTCGCCGCCATCGCTCTGACCCTCTGCGTCACCTTGCTGATCAAGCACGGCAAGGTGAAGTGGGCCTGGGTCCCTGGCGTCGGCCTTCTGTGGGACCTCGTGGTCACGATGACCGCGAGCTACCAGAAGGTCTTCTCCAGCGACCCGAAGATCGGCTACTTCGAGCAGCGCTCGGTGTACCAGGCCTCGATCGACCAGGGTGAGGTGCTGGCTCCCGCCACGGACATGGGCCAGATGCAGCAGATCGTCACCAACTCGACGGTCAACGGCACGCTCCAGGCGCTGTTCGCGCTGCTGGTGCTCGTCGTCGTGGTGAACGCGCTGACCATCTGGTTCAAGGCGGTGCGGGCGGGCGGCCTGCCCACTACCGAGGTTGCCAAGCAGCCGTCGGAGATAGTGGCCCCCTCGGACTTCTTCGCCACGAAGGAGGAGAAGGAGGCCGTGCGTGAGTGGGAGGCCTCCCGGGAGCTCGCAGGGAGGGTCTGATGAGGGAGACGCTGCTCCGGGTCGGCCGCGGTCTGGGCTGGTACCTCAAGCAGGCCAGCGGCGAAGCCAAGTGGGACGAGTACCTGGAGCGGTGCCGGCGTGAGGGCATCGAGCCGATGAGCCGCCGCGCGTTCGAGCGACACCGCGCCGACCATCAGGAGCGTAACCCCCAGTCTCGCTGCTGCTAGCCGGTGTAACGAGGGGCTGTGGACGCTTCACAAGCGGCATGACGCTCGTGAAGCGTCCACAGCTTTGGGACCGAGACAGCAATCGGCCTGCGCCGCCGCCCGCGTCCCGGCCGGTCTCACTGCTCCTTGCGCAGGGCGGGCCTGAGCTTCTCGAGGACCGTCTCGTCCTCGATCGTCGAGGGGATGGCCGCCTCCTTGCCGTCCGCGATCTCTCGCATCGTCTTGCGGAGGATCTTGCCCGAGCGGGTCTTGGGCAGCCCGCCGACGACCCGGACGTCCTTGAACGCCGCGACCGCACCGATCTCGTCGCGCACCATGGTGATGAGCTGCCTGGCGATGTCGTCGGGGTCGTCGGTGACGCCGGCCTTGAGAACCACGAACCCGCGGGGCAGCTGTCCCTTCATACTGTCGGCTGCGCCGATCACCGCGCACTCGGCGACCGCTGGGTGCTGGGCGATGACTTCCTCCATCGACCCGGTCGACAGGCGGTGGCCCGCGACGTTGATGACGTCGTCGGTGCGACCCATGACGTACAGGTAGCCGTCTTCGTCGATGTACCCGCCGTCCCCGGACAGGTAGTAGCCGTCGTACACCGACAGGTAGGAGGAGACGAACCGGTCGTCGTCACCCCACAGGGTGGGCAGCGTGCCGGGCGGCAGCGGGAGCCGGATGCAGATCGCGCCCTCGGAGCCTGCGGGGACCGCGTCACCCCTCTCGTCGAGGACCTGCACGTCGTACCCGGGCACGGGGACGCTAGGCGAGCCCGGCTTGATCTCCATCGGCTCCAGGCCACGGAGGTTTGAGGCGATGGGCCAGCCCGTCTCGGTCTGCCACCAGTTGTCGACGACCGGGACGCCGAGGGTCTCGGTCGCCCAGGCGTAGGTGTCGGGGTCGAGCCGCTCGCCCGCGAGGAACAGCGTGCGCAGGGAGGAGATGTCGTGCTCGCCGCGCAGCTCGCCGCGCGGGTCCTCCTTCTTGATCGCCCTGATGGCGGTCGGCGCGGTGAACAGCGCCTCCACGCCGTGCTCGGCGATCACGCGCCAGAAGGCGCCGGCGTCGGGGGTGCCGACCGGCTTGCCCTCGTAGAGGACGGTGGTGGCGCCGTTGATCAGCGGCGCGTAGACGATGTAGCTGTGGCCCACGACCCAGCCCACGTCGGAGGCCGCCCACCAGACCTGTCCCTCGTGGACGTCGTAGATGTTCGGCAGCGACCAGGCCATCGCGACCGCGTGGCCGCCGTTGTCGCGAACGATCCCCTTGGGCTTGCCGGTGGTGCCCGAGGTGTAGAGGACGTAGAGCGGGTCGGTGGCGGCGACCTCCTCGCAGGGGGCGGGGTGGTGTCGGCCGGCCTTCATGGCGACGTCCCAGTCGACGTCGCGGGGGTCGGACATGTCCGCCCGGACCTGGGGTCGCTGCTTCACAACACACGCCCCGGGTTTGTGGGCTGCGAGCTCGAGGGCCCGGTCGACCATCGGCTTGTACTCCACGACCCGGCTGGGCTCGATCCCGCAGGAGGCGGTCACGACGACCTTGGGCTGGGCGTCGTCGATGCGGATGGCGAGCTCGTGCGGGGCGAAACCTCCGAAGACCACCGAGTGCACGGCTCCGATCCTGGCGCAGGCGAGCATCGCGACCACGGCCTCGGGGATCATCGGCATGTAGATGACCACGCGGTCACCCTTTTCCACACCGAAGCCGCGCAGGGCGCCCGCGAACGCCGCCACCATCTCGAGAAGCTCCGCATAGGTGAAGCGCTGCGCGGTGCCGGTCACGGGGCTGTCGTAGACGAGCGCCGTCCGGTCGGCGTGGCCGGCGACGACATGCCGGTCGAGGGCGTTGAAGCAGGTGTTGAGCGTGCCGTCGGGGAACCATCGGTAGAACGGCTTGCGTGAGTCGTCGAGGATCTGTTTCGGCTTCTTGATCCAGTCCACGAGACCGGCCTGCTCGGCCCAGAACCCCTCGGGGTCCTCGATGCTGCGGTCGTAGGTCGCTCGGTAGCTGCCGATGTTCGCCATGGGCTCACCTTAATTCGGTTGCGCGTCCGTCGTACGTCGGTCAGTCTCTCCTGGTGGGGCGACGACGGGTCGCCTCCTGAGTGAGAGGGGCGTGACATGACCACCACTGTCCTTGGCACGTCCGTTGCCAGCCCTCCCTCTCACTCATGGAGCAGCCCCACCGATGTCACACGACGTCCACTTCAGGGACCTCGAGTCCACTGACCAGCGCCGGCCCGAGCCGGCACCCGAGATCGACCCTCTGTTCGTCTTCGACTTCCAGCCCCTCG
The DNA here is from genome assembly GCA_035688575.1 of Nocardioidaceae bacterium. Taxonomy (GTDB): domain Bacteria; phylum Actinomycetota; class Actinomycetes; order Propionibacteriales; family Nocardioidaceae; genus Nocardioides_C. Next base: position 3,849 of record DASSMS010000203.1, on the reverse strand, counting down.
ACGACCCCGAAGACCCGGAAACCGCCGGTGACACAGGAAGCCGCTGGAGCAACTACTGGGACGTCGAGCGCCTCTGCCGCGGCCCCGAGCCGGTCCCCGACTGGGTGGTCACCGACCGCGCGGCCGTCGACACCGAGCTCGGCGTCCTCAAGACCGGCAAGGAGGCCGACGTCTTCCTGCTCGAGCGTGCCGTGCCCGCACCGGACGGCACCGGCCCCTCGACGGTGATGGCGGCCAAGCGCTACCGCTCGGAGGAGCACCGGAACTTCCACCGCAGCAGCACCTACACCGAGGGCCGTCGCACCCGCAACACCCGTGACGCCCGCGCCATGGCCAAGCGGACCGCCCACGGGCGCGCGGTCGCCGCGGGCCAGTGGGCCTGGGCGGAGTGGGAGGCGATGAAACGCTTCTGGTCCGCCGGGGTCCCGGTCCCCTACCCCGTGCAGATCGACGGCACCGAGATCCTCATGGAGCTCGTCACGGTCGGCGAGGAGGTGGCACCGCGGCTCGCGCAGGTCAGGCCCGAGCGGGACCTGCTCGTGGCCTACTTCGACCAGCTGCGCGACGCGATGGCGGTCCTGGCCGCCGACGGCATCGCCCACGGCGACCTGTCGCCGTACAACATCCTCGCCGCCGGCGAACGGCTGGTCATCATCGACCTGCCCCAGGCGGTGGACATCGTCGGCAACCCGTCCGGGATGGACTTCCTCATGCGCGACTGCCACAACGTCTGTGCGTGGTTCGCGGCCCGTGGCCTCGAGGTCGACGAGCACGCCCTGTTCGGAGAGCTGCTGGCAGCGGCGTTCTGAGGCCTCGACAGGCCGACGACCGTCGCCGGACCGACCGACCGACGCCGCCGCACCAGGAGCTCGCGTCTCTCGTCAGGCCAGGGGCGGGAGCGTCTGCCGCACGAGGAGGGCTCCCCGGAACAGGTCACCGCGCTCGGCGACCCGGTCCAGCACGTTGCGGATGGTGAAGCCGTCCGGACGAAGGCCCGGGTCGTCGAGCTCGTCCCAGCTGATCGGCGCCGAGACCGGAGCACCGGGTGCGGCGCGCGGGCTGTACGGCGCGACAAGGGTCTTGTTGACCGCGTTCTGGGTGTAGTCGAGACGTGCCTTGCCTCCGCGCGAGCGCACCTCCCACCTCCAGCTGAGCAGCTCGGGGACGACGGCGCCGACGGTCCGGGAGAGCTGTTCCACCCAGGCCCTGGTCTCGTCGAAGCCCGGTCCTCGCTCGACGGGGACCCACACCTGTATCCCTCGTCCCCCGGTCACCTTGGGGAAGGCCTGCACGCCGAGGTGCTCGAAGGCCGTCCTGTGGAGCCGGGCCAGGACGAGAACGTCGTCCCAGGTGGTACCGGTCCCCGGGTCGAGGTCGACGAGGGCGTACGTCGGAAGGTGCGGCTCGTCGGTGCGGGAGGTCCACGCGTGCCACTCGAGCCCACCCATCTGCGCCGCCCACACCAGGGCCGCAGGCTCGTCGACCACGGAGTAGGTCCTCGTCTCCCCCGGGTCGGCGTCGGGGTTGTCCCACGCGGTGACCCACTCGGGAGCGTGGTCCGGTCGCTCCTTGTGCCAGAAGCCCTTGCTCTGCGCACCATCGGGGTGCCGGCGCAGGTTGAGCGCACGCCCGGCGAGGTAGGCCACCGCCGTAGGCGCGATCCGGGCCGTGTAGGCCAACAGCTCACGCTTGGTCACCGGCTCCTCCGCCTCTCTGGCAGGGAACAGCACCTTGTCCAGGTTCGTGACCCGCAGCTGCCTGCCGAAGACCTCCCACGTCCCCTCTCCGTCCATCGCAGCCAGGGCCGCCAAGGCGTCCTCGCCGACGGACTCGAACGTGGGGAGCAGCTCCACCGTGGCCTCCGCTGCCGGCAGGTCCGACCTCCAGATCCGCTCGGGCGCGTCGCGCACCTCGTCGTTGCTGCGGCCGCTGAGCACCGAGCGCGGATGGTCGTCGGGGTCCCAGCCGCTGACGGCGTACTCGTCGTGTTTGTGGACGAGGAGCCACTGCTCGCGGTCGCCCTCACCGCCTCGCCGGACGAGCGCCAGACGACCCCGGAGCTTGTGTCCGTGGACGTCGACGTGGAGCTCGCCGGCCTCGATGGCGGCGCGGGGGTCGTCGGTGCCGTGCGGGGTCCAGGTGCCGGTGTCCCACACGGTCACGTCGCCCGCACCGTACTGCCCGGAGGGGATCACCCCTTCGAAGTGGAGGTACTCCATCGGGTGGTCCTCGACCCGGAACGCGCTTCGTCGCACGTCGGGGTCGAGCGTGGGTCCCTTGGGGACCGCCCAGCTGACCAGGACGCCCTCGACCTCGAGGCGCAGGTCGTAGTGAGGGCTGGTGGCACGGTGGCGCTGTACGACGAACCGCGGCTCGTGCGCGTCGTCCCGGCCCAAGCTGTCCATCCCCACATCGTCCCGGTTTCCCGCCGCACGTGCTCTCACACCTCGGCACGGCAGGACGGGTCGGCTAGGTTCGGGCGGGTGAGAGAGGAACGTGGCCGCACGGTCGAGGTCGAGACCCTCGAGGAGTTCGACGCCCGGGTGGCGGCCGGGGCGAAGACGATGGACGGCTGGCACCTGCAGGCCGTCGACCTCCGCGAACGCGGGGCCGTCCTCCGCACGCTCGACCCCTGCGGCGCCCTGCTGCTGGGGTGCACGCTCGAGCCGGCCGACGAGCAGAGCCTCCGAGCACGCGGCGCGCTGGTCTTCCCGGTGATCCCGCAAGTGCCGTTCGACGCCTACCGTGCCGGTCTCTACACGCCGCACGAGCTGTACGACGGCCTCGCCGACTCCTACGCGCAGACCCTGGACGCCCGGGTCTACGCGTGGTCCCAGCAGGAGCCGACCCTCGACGTCGGCCTCGCGCAGGCGCTCCACGACCATGCCGTCGACGACGCCCTCCGCGGGATGGTCCAGGGCCAGGACCTGGTCGGCGTGATGGGAGGCCACTCGCTCCCCCGCGGCAGCGCGGCGTACTCAGCAGCCGCCCGTCTGGGGCAGCGGCTCGCCGTCCTGGGGCTCACCGTCGCGACCGGCGGTGGGCCGGGCGCCATGGAGGCCGCCAACCTGGGGGCCTACCTGGCCACCCGCTCGGCCGACGACCTGGAGAAGGCACTGGGGATCCTCGCCCCCGTTCCGAGTTTCCGGCCCTCGGTCCAGGACTGGGCTGGCACGGCCTTCGACGTGCTCGCGAGGTGGCCGGAGGGCGCCCGCTCTCTGGGGATCCCCACCTGGCACTACGGCCACGAGCCGCCGAACGCGTTCGCTACCGACATCGCGAAGTACTTCAAGAACGCCATCCGTGAGGACATCCTGCTGCACCTCGCGGCAGGTGGCATCGTCTTCCTGCCCGGGACAGCGGGAACCGTCCAGGAGATCTTCCAGGACGCCTGCGAGAACTACTACGCCGACGCGTCGTCAACGGCGCCGATGGTTCTGGTCGGTCGGGACTACTGGACCGAGACGCTGCCGGTCTGGCCCCTCCTCCAAGCCCTGGCCCGCGACCGTGACATGGAGTCGCTTCTCCATCTCGTCGACAGCGTGGAGGAGGTGCCACCGCTCATCAGCCGGTAGCGACGCGTCCCAGGTGGGGAGGAGCTCGAGGGCCGGCCGGTGTGCGCGGTCCCGGGGCCTGCCAGGGCCGGACCCTACGCCGCGACCGTCGCGAGCGCCTCGCTCGCGTCCGACTCCTGCCTCCGGTCCGTCCCCGCCGACGTGGGCTGCCTCGTGTAGCGCAGGTACCAGACCAGCATCGTCGCGGTCGTCACGAGGTAGAACGAGTGCATCGCCCAGATGGGGCCGGGCGGCAGGCTGAAGACGTAGACGGAGTGGACCAGGTTCCCGGCGT
>DASSMS010000085.1:0-26390 GCA_035688575.1 Nocardioidaceae bacterium | reverse complement strand
GAGTACGTCGGCAACGCGACCTGGATCGGGGTCCCGGTCCGCGACCTGCTGCGCGAGGCCGGGGTCCGCGGTGGCGCCGACGCGGTGAAGTCCACGAGCGCCGACGACTTCACCGTCGGCACGCCGTTGTCGGCGCTTCTCGACGACGCCCGGGACGCGGTCCTGGCGATCGCGATGAACGGGGAGCCGCTTCCGCTCGAGCACGGCTTCCCGGTCCGCATGGTCACTCCCGGCCTCTACGGGTACGTGTCCGCGACCAAGTGGCTCGTGGACCTCGAGGTCACCCGGTTCACGGACTTCGAGGCGTACTGGACGACCCGCGGCTACGCGGCGCAGGCCCCGATCAAGACGTCGTCGCGGATCGACGTACCTCGCTCGTTCGCGCGACTGGAGCCCGGTCGCGTGACCGTCGCCGGGGTCGCCTGGTCGCAGGACCGAGGCATCGCCTCCGTCGAGGTCCGGGTGGACGGAGGACGTTGGCAGCGGGCGCGGCTGGCCGAGGAGGACAACCTCGACACCTGGCGGCAGTGGTTGTGGGACTGGGACGCGATGCCCGGCAACCACACGCTCGAGGTTCGGGCCACTGACGCCGCCGGCTACACCCAGACCTCCGCGCGTGCCCCGATCGCGCCCGACGGCTCCACCGGGTGGCACGGGGTGAACGTCTCCGTCCAAGGCCGAGAGGACTAGCGGGGGCGGAGCCACCTCACGCCGTAGGCGGGCACGTCGACGTCGACCGTGCCGTCGGCCTCGACGACGTGCTCGCTCCCGTCGGTGAGGTCGACCAGCGTCGCGCCCGGAGGAAGCCGGTCGGCAGGACGAGCCCGGAACCGCCCGGCGCGGCCGGACACGTCGTGCACGCACAGCACGGTCGTGTCGTCGGCCGAGGGCGTGCGCTGGACGGCGAGGTACGCGCCGCCGCCGTGAACGATGTCCTGCGCGGCGTCGGGGTGGAACGCGCGCTGCCCGGCCCTGGCCGTGATCCGGTCCAGGAGCCGGTCGAGAACCTGCCGACGCAAGGACATGGGGTCGGCCAGCTCCGCCTCGAGGTCGGACCGGAGGAACCGCTGCCGGTTGATCACCCTGGCCCGACCGGACTGCTCGGCGCCCTCGGTCCAGTTGCGGCTGCCGAACAGCGAGTGGAAGTAGAGGAGAGGTACTCCGGCCAGGGCCATCAGGATCGAGTGGGCCGCGACGAACCGGTCGACCTCGCGCGCCCTGTCCTCGGGGCCCGGCCCCGACAGTGCGTCGAGGTAGACGGAGTTCATCTCGTAGGGGCTCTGCCCGCCGTCCTCACGGGCCCGGTAGGAGATGCGGCCCCCGGTGCGGAGTACCGAGGCGCAGAGCTCCTCGATCTCCGCATCGGAGAGGATGCCCTCGACCGGGCGCAGGCCGATCCCGTCGTGGCTGGCGAGGAAGTTCAGGAACGAGGTCTCCGCCGAGGGGGTCCCCAGCTGCGCCGCCCACTCCGCGAGCCTGCTCGCACTGCCGCTCCGGAAAGCGGCGAGGGTCAGGGGTGGGAGGGCGAACTGGTACACCAGGTGTGCCTCGTCGGCCCCGTTGCCGAAGTAGGTGATGTTCTCGCGGTGCGGGACGTTCGTCTCGGTGACGAGGAGGGTGCCGGGGGCCACGGCCTCGAGAACGGTCCGCCAGAGCCGGATGATCTCGTGGGTCTGCGGCACGTGGATGCAGGAGGTGCCCGGCTCCTTCCACAGGAACGCCACCGCGTCGAGGCGGAGCATCCGGGCGCCGTGTCCGACGTACCGCAGCAGCTCGGCGGTCGCGGCGAGCAGGACCTCCGGGTTGGCGTAGTTGAGGTCGACCTGGTCGGCGCTGAAGGTGGTCCACACCCAGCGTTCCCCGTCGGCCGCGTCGAACCTGGTCAGCAGCGGGGTGGTGCGTGGCCGGACGACCGAGCCGAGGTCGGCGCCCGGGTCGAGGGCGAGGTAGAAGTCCTCGTGCTGCGGGTCGCCGGCGAGCCAGCCCCTGAACCAGGGGTGCGAGGCGGAGGTGTGGTTGAGGACCGCGTCGAGCATCAGCCGGTAGTCCGACGCGAGCGCCTCCACGTCGTCCCAGTTCCCGAGCGCGGGGTCGACCGCGGAGAAGTCCGCCACCGCGAAGCCGTCGTCGGAGGTCGCCGGGTAGTGCGGGAGCAGGTGGAGGCCCGAGACGGCCCCGCGCGTGTGCCTTCCCAGGAAGCTCCGCAGAGTGGACAACGGCGCCTCACCCGACTCCTGCACCTGGTCGCCGTACGCGATGAGCACGACGTCGGTCTCGTCGAAGAGCCGCGCCGAGTGCTGCGAGGCCGCCGGCGAGAAGCCTTCCAGCAGCTGCACGAGCCGCTGCGTCGTCGCGCCTGCCCGCGCCTCGCCGTAGAGACGGACGAGGTGTTCGCGCAGCCGAGCGGCGAGTACGTCGGAAACCATGGAGAATCCCCCTTTTCGAGGAATCGTTGCCATCTTGTGACTATACGGTCCGCTCAGCACCCGAAATCGCACACTTGCGGCTATATCCCCATGACGACATGATTCCGAAGAGACCTGCGTCACACACCCCGAGGGGGCATCGATGGCCAAGATCGAGTTCGACGGAGTGTGGAAGCGCTATGCCGACGGCACCGAGGCGGTCAAGGACCTGAGCCTCAGCATCGAGGACGGCGAGTTCGTCATCCTCGTCGGGCCTTCCGGGTGTGGGAAGTCAACAGCGCTGAGGATGGTCGCCGGCCTCGAGACCATCTCCGAGGGCAAGATGCTCATCGGCGACCGCGTCGTCAACGACCTCTCGCCGGGCGAGCGCGACATCGCGATGGTCTTCCAGTCCTACGCGCTCTACCCACACATGTCGGTCGCGGACAACATGGCGTTCTCGCTCAAGATGGCCAAGATCCCCAAGGACGAGATCAACGAGCGGGTCAAGAAGGCCGCCGACATGCTCGGTCTCACCGAGTACCTCCACCGCAAGCCCAAGGCGCTCTCGGGGGGCCAGCGGCAGCGCGTCGCGATGGGCCGGGCCATCGTCCGGAGCCCCCAGGCGTTCTTGATGGACGAGCCGCTGTCCAACCTCGACGCGAAGCTGCGCGTGCAGATGCGCGCCGAGATCGCCAACCTCCAGACCCGCCTCGGCGTCACGACCCTCTACGTCACCCACGACCAGATCGAGGCCATGACGATGGGCGACCGCGTCGCGGTGCTCAAGCGCGGGGAGCTCCAGCAGGTGGCCAGCCCGCAGGAGCTCTACGAGAGGCCCGACAACCTCTTCGTCGCCGGCTTCATCGGCTCGCCTTCGATGAACCTCGGGCGGGCGACCGTCGTGGACCACGAAGGGCGGTTGAGCGTGCAGTTCGACGAGACCTCCGACGTACACCTCTCCGACGCGGCACTCGAGCGCTACCCCCGCGTTCGCGAGTACGTCGGACGCGAGGTCGCCGTGGGCATGCGGCCCGAGCACTTCTACCGGGCGGACAGCTCCACTCCTGCGGAGACGACCATGAAGCAGCGCGACGTGATGCTCGTCGAGCTGCTCGGCTCCGAGGTCCTCGTCCACTTCACCACCGGTGCCCGCCCGGTGATCACGGAAGACCTCCGTGAGGCGATCGACGACGAGGAGGCATTCGCGGAGCTCGAGCACGCCGCGGAGACGGGGGCCCAGCAGTTCGTGGCCCGCCTCGAGCCGCACGAGGCACCCAAGATGGGCCAGAAGGTGGATCTGGCGTTCAAGACCGAGCACATGCACTTCTTCGACATCGATACCGGACAGGCGCTGCGCTGAACTACACCGCAGCGGCTACAGGAAGGAATGACAGATGACCCGACACTGGAGTCGTGGACGGTGGGCTGCTGCGGGAGCGTTGTCGCTGGTAGCCGTGGCGGCGTGTACGCCCGGCGGCGGCGGCGACGGCGACGGCGAGGGCAGCGGTGAGATGGTCTGGGCCATCGGCGGCTCGGAGGCGCAGGAAGGCGGTGTCCACCAGAAGGTCGCCAAGATGTGGAGCGACGAGAACCCCGACAACCCGATCCGCATCGAGATCCTGCCTGACGAGGCCGACCAGCAACGCGAGCAGCAGGCCCTCGAGCTTCAGGCCGAGGGAAGCAACTTCGACGTGCTCGGCATGGATGTGATCTGGACCGGTGAGTACTCCACGAACGGCTGGGTGGAGAGCCTCGAGGACGTCCGCGACGAGATCGAGCAGGTGACCCTGCCCGGGGCGTTCGAGTCTGCGGTCTGGGACGGCGAGCTGTGGGCCGCGCCGTTCAACACCAACGCCGGATTCCTGTACTACCGCACCGACCTGGTCGACAAGCCCCCCACGACCTGGGACGAGATGTGCGAGATGGCCATCGACATCTCGAAGAAGGAGGGCATCGGCGGGTACATCGGCCAGGGTGCACGGTACGAAGGCTTCGTCGTGAACTGGCTCGAGTACTACTGGAGCGGCGGAGGCGAGCTCTTCAACGACGACCAGAGCGCAGTCGACTTCGACAGCGACCTCGCCACCCAGGCGACCGAGTTCATGGCCGAGGCCCAGGAGAGCGGCTGCTACGCGCCGGGGTTCAACACCGCCACGGAGGCGGAGGCCGTCAACGAGTTCCAGAAGGGCGATGCGGTCTTCATGCGCAACTGGCCGTCCTTCTACCAGCCGATCGTCGATGACAAGGGAAGCCCCGCGAACGGCAACTTCGACATCGCCCCCCTGCCGACCTTCAGCGGCGAGGGCACCATCTCGGCGTCGGGTGGGTTCAACCTCGGGGTCAGCGCCTTCTCCGACAACAAGGAGGCGGCCAAGGACTTCGTGGTCTGGGCGGCCACCAACGAGGAGGTGCAGAAGATGCTCGCCACCGACGCGTCCCTGCCGCCCACGATGGAGTCGGTCTACGAAGAGCTCAGCGACGACCCGGTGATGGCTCTGCTCGCCGAGGTGCTTCCCGACGCCAAGCCGCGTCCGCCGTCGCCGCAGTGGAACGAGATCAGCGTGGAGATGCAGCGGGCCCTGTTCCCTGCCTACAACGGTGACGGTGACCCTGCGGACGCTTCACAGGCGGTGCTCGAGGCTCTCGAGGGCACCATCAACTAGCCGAACGAGCACCGGGACAGGACAGCCATGGCGACCAGGACAGCAGCGGGTCTAGAGCAGCGACCGAAAGTGCCTGACCGGCCCGAGGGTCCGCGCAGGAAGGAGATGTCGGAGACCACGCTCGGGCGGGTCTTCGTCGCTCCTGCCATCTTGCTGATGGCCCTGGTCGCCCTGTTCCCGGTGATCTACGCGATCGTGATCAGCCTCCAGGCCTACTCCGGGAGGCTGAACGAAGGGTTCGCCGGGCTCGACAACTACGTCGAGGCGCTGACCGACGAGCGGTTCTGGACCGCGCTGCAGTTCACCGTGGTCTTCACCGTGACGTCGGTGGCCGCCGAGTTCATGATCGGGCTCGGCTTCGCCCTGCTGATGAACCAGGCGTTCCGCGGCCGCGGCGTGACCCGGGCCTCGATCCTGGTGCCCTGGGTGATCCCCACCGTGATCGCCGCCCAGATGTGGTTCTTCATGTTCAACGTGACCCCGGGCTTCATCAACAGCGTGTTCGGTCTCGGCGACTTCAGCTGGCTGGGTCAGTCGGGCTGGGCGACCTTCGCGGTCATCTTCGCCGACGTGTGGAAGACCGCCCCGTTCGTGGCACTGCTGCTGCTCGCCGGGCTGCAGACGATCCCCGGTGACGTCTACGAAGGTGCCCGGGTCGACGGTGCGGGGATGTTCCAGCGCTTCTGGTTCATCACGATGCCGCTGCTCAAGCCCGCGATCCTGGTGGCGCTGCTGTTCCGGACGGTCGAGGCGTTGCGGGTCTACGACCTGCCGCAGGTGATGACCGGGGGAGCCTTCGACACCGAGTCACTGTCGATCCTCGTGCAGCAGTACGTCGTACGCACGCCGGACCCGGGTCTGGGATCGGCCCTGTCCACCATCACCTTCATCTTCATCCTTGGGGTCGGCCTGATCTTCGTCAGGATGCTCGGCAAGGAACTCGTGATCGGAGAGGGCGAGAGCCGATGAGCAGCGCAGCGCTCAGCCGGAGGAAGAAGGGTGGCGACCAGGGCGTCGTCGAGCAGCGCTCGGCCGCACAGGTCTGGGGCAAGAGCGCCCTCCTCGCGGTCATCCTGTTCTGGTGTCTCTTCCCGTTCTTCTGGCTGATCATGACCAGCCTCAAGAGGGGTGACCGGGCGCTGAACAGCCCTGACCTGTTCCAGGGACCCTTCGGGCTCCAGAACTACGAAGCGGTCTTCCAGCAGGACTTCCTGCTCAACCTCCGCAACTCGCTCGCCATCGCCGGCATGACGACGATCCTCTGCGTGATCGTGGGCTCGTTCGCGGCGTACGCGCTCGCCCGCCTGCCACTGAAGCGGAAGATCCTGCTGCTCTCCGGCGTCCTCGCGGTGTCCCTGTTCCCGCCGGTCGCGCTCGTACCTCCGTTGTACGAGCTCTGGCGCACGCTCGGCCTGCTGAACACCTGGGAGGGGCTCTACATCCCCTACACGTCCTTCACCTTGCCGTTGACGATCTTCATCCTCACCACGTTCTTCGCCTCCATCCCGAAGGACCTCGAGGAGGCGGCTCGGGTCGACGGGGCGAGCCCGTTCAAGGCGTTCTACCGCGTGATCTTCCCGCTCGCGGCCCCCGGCGTCTTCGCGGCGGCGATCATCATCTTCGTCTCCGCGTGGAACGAGTTCCTGCTGGCGAGCACGTTCGCGCCGCGCAACCCCGAGATCGCGCAGACCGTGCCGGTGGCGATCGCGGCGTTCACCGGCGCCGTGCCGTTCCAGCGTCCTGTCGGGACGATCACGGCAGCGTGCGTGGTGGTGACGATCCCGATGATCATCGTCGCCCTGCTCTTCCAGAAGCGGATCGTCGCGGGCCTCACTGCGGGCAGCGTCAAGGGCTGACCGCCGCGCGGCCGCGGGACGGGGCGTCAGTAGCCCCGGACCTCCGGCCAGCGGAGCTCGACCCCGTCCCGCACCAGCCTCGCCTGGAGCTGCTCGAGCAGATCACGGTCGGCACACACCTGCTGGGGCGTGCACCGGCGCTCCAGGCAGAACGCAGCCAGGGTCCCGGCCACCTCGCCGACGCCCCACTCCACGGGGTGCAGCCGGTAGCAGCCGTTCGTGATGTGGGTCGTGCCGATGTTCTTGGCAGCGGGAATCAGGTTCTCCAAGCGGATCGGCACGAGCGCGCGCAGCGGGATCTCGAAGGGGCAGGAGGCGATGTCGACGTAACCGTCCCCGCCGGTGGACGGGTGCAGGTCGATCCGGTAGCTGCCGATCCCGATGCTGTCGTCGTACCGCACCGCCTTCCCGTCGGGGCGGAGGTCGAGGGCGAGGTCCTGCTCGACGACCGTGTAGAGGGCTCGGATCCGTCGCGACTCCCGGATGTAGGGCCGCATCGCGAGCCCGTCCTCCGTGCCGAGGAGATCGTCGCGAAGGCGCAGTCCGGGGTAGCCGACACCTTCGTCCGGGCGAGGAGCCTCCGTCTGGAGCCAGTAGAGGAAGCTCAGGCTCAGCTCGCGGGCACCGAGCAGGTGCCGCTCGGCCTCGGCCGGTTCCACGCCGTGGACCGGTCCCTCGAAGTAGTCGATCATCGGCCAGTTCACCAAGGTGATGTCGCTGGCGAGGTGTCCGGCGACGAAGGTCCTCCGGTCGGCGATTCGGCGGAACGCCCACAGCTCGTTGTCGCCCCCGACGAGGCGGTGGTCCACGACGGTCGCCCCGGCGTCGGGAGGGTTCGGGGTGAAGGTGCGTGCCAGGGGCTCCAGGGTCCTCGGCACCGGGGCGGTGAAGGAGAGCAGCGGCCCGCCGGTCCAGCCGCTCGGCGCGTTCTCACGCCAGAACGCGTACCGCTCCGGCCGGTCGACGGTGTGGTCCTCACCTTCGAGATGGTCGACGGCGAAGCACCACGACACGGCCTGCATGTTCAGCGGCTGGGCCGCTTCGGGAGCATGCGGCTCCCCGGTCTCCTCGCGCGACTCCGCGCCGGTCACGTGCTCGACACCGGCGAGGGGCAGGAGCTCCCCGGTCTCCGTGGCATCGAGGACGTACGGCGCCACCACGGTGACCCGTTCTTCCCCTGGGGCCTCGAGCGTGACGGAGGTGATGCGGTCACCGTCGACTGTCGCCGCGACGAGACGATGACCGAGCAGGACCCGCAGGCGTCCTGAGCTCCGACCGGCCGCGAGCATTCCCTCGATCACCGCGACGCCGACCCGCGGCTCGACGCACAAGGCGCTCACCGTGCCGAGGCCGGGGTTGAGGTGTCTCTGCGTCCGCGCCTGGGCGCTCAGCGGGTACCACCGGCGGTAGTAGTCACGCATGCTGTCACGCAGCAGCCGGTACCTCGCCGTGCATCCGAACTGCTCGATCCACGGGTGCTCGTCGGGCGGGACCGCCTGGGAGGTGAGCTGCCCGCCGAGCCAGTCGCTGTCCTCGGTGAGGAGCACGGTCCGGCCGGCGTCGAGCGCAGCGAGGGCCGCGGCGACACCTCCCAGACCACCGCCGATGACAGCCACCTCTGCCTGCAGCTCCGACATCGCGGCTCCTCAGGTGCGTCGCTGGGGGGTTCCGGGGGCTCAGCGCTCGACGGACATCGCCGGGTGGTCGGTGTCGACCGTCAGCCGGTCACCGCGGTCCACCTCGATACTGAGCTCGTGGTCGCCGATCCGGAGTCCCGAGACCGACAGAGGCAGCAGGGCCTCCGGGAGCATCGGGTGCACGGCGATGCGGCCTCGGGGGACATCCACCTCCAGGCCCAGCAGAGCCACCAGCGCAGCAATCGGCGCGGCTGCAGCCCACGCCTGCGGGCGGCACGCTGCTGGATAGGGCATGGGGCTCGCAGCCTGCTCGGCGCTGTCACCGCCGTACAGCTCGGGCAGCCTGAAGTCGAAGTACGGCGCCGCACGGACCAGCCCTCGGAGCAACGATCCCGCCTGCGCGGCGAACCCGTGGCGGGCCAGGCCGGCGATGGCGATCGCCGTGTCGTGAGGCCACACGGTGCCTCCGTGGTAGGACAGTCGCGAGAACCCTGGGGACCGCGCGGTCAGGGTCCGCAGCCCGAACCCGGAGCTCAGGTCGGGCGAGCCGAGGCGCGTCGCCACCAAGGCCGCCTCCTCGTCGTCGAGGAGGCCGGTGTCGAGCAGGTGGCCCATGTTCGACGCGACCGAGTCGACCGCTGCCCCTTGCGCGTCGAGGGCGACGGCCGGGAACCGTCCGTCGGCGTCCTCCACCCAGAAGGCCTCGCGGAACCGCTCGGCCAGGGACGACGCCCACGCGCGCCAACGGTCGCCGCCCGGCCGGTCGAAGCCGTCGAGGAGGTCGGCCCCGAGCATCGCCGCCTGGAACGCATATGCCTGCACCTCGCTGAGGGCGATGGGCGGCTCGGCCAGGGATCCGTCGGCCCACTGGATGGAGTCGACGGAGTCCTTCCAGCCCTGGTTCGAGAGACCGTGGCCAGTGGAGTCGACGTACCTGACGAAGCCGTCGCCGGCCTGCTCCTCCATCCAGCCGAGCGCGCGCTCGACGGCCGGGATCAGCTCCCGCACCTCGTCGGGATCTGCGCCCCATCGCCAGGCCTCGGCGCAGCAGGTCACGAAGAGCTGCGTGGCGTCGGCGGTTCCGTAGTAGGTCGGAGGGAGGGTGAAGTGCTCGAGAGCGAGCGGCTCGGCGCGCACCTCGTGGAGGATCCGGCCGGGCTGCTCCTCGCTCTGCGGGTCGTGGCGCGTGCCCTGCCGTCGGGCGAGCACCCTCAGCGTGGACATCGCGAGGTCGGTACCGAGCGGCATCAGCATCCGCGCCGTCCACAGCGAGTCGCGTCCGAAGAGCGTCAGGAACCACGGGGAGCCTGCTGCGGCGAAGAGGTCACCTCGCTCATCCGGTCCCTCCACGGCGTCCTCGAGCAGGAGCCCCTCGAGGTCGTCGAGCCCCTGGTGCACGGCCTGGGGGAGTCGTCGGTCGACGCAGGCCAGGGTAGGCCGGGACCAGGGAACCCGGGTGGCCCCGGCGAACACGGCGTTCCTACCCAGGTGTGCCTTGGCCCGCAGAGTGACCGTGGCCGACTCACCCGGTCCGAGCTCCAACCTCCACGACAGCAGGCCTGTGCCTGCATCCACCGCGTCCGGCGCCGGGTCGGCCGCGACAAGAACCGAGTCGTCGCCGCTCACCCATCGCAGGCCGCCCTCGTGCCTCTCGGGGAGCACGGCGGCACGCGGCTTGCCGACGCGCACCTCCGCCATCGCACTCAGGTCGGCGGCAGCCTGAACGGCGAGCTCGAAGGCAGTGGGGGTGCGGGCGGCTGAGGTGAACGTGACCGTCTCGACCAAGGAGTCGGGGCCGACGTCGCGGCGGCGCTCCACGAAGAACGTGGGGTCGTTGGTGGGAGCCCCGACCTGGGGCACGACAGCCCGGAAGACCGCGCCCGCGGCTCCTCGTATCTCGTTCGAGAGACCAACCGGCGCCGAGCCGTTCACCGTGATGCGCAGCCTGCTCAGGAGACGCCGGTCGGCGTACAGCCAGCCCTGAACCCCTCCCTCGTCGATCTGACCGTCTTGTGCGGACAGGACCACGGAGGGCGCCTTCACGCAGGAGACGAGGTCGAACAAGTAGGGCTGATGCGGCCTTGTCGGGTGGTCGGCGAGGGGTCCGTTCACGGCCCCAGTCTGGTCAAGCGGCGACGAGGCGTCCATACCCGACCAAACGGTCCCGCATCAGTCGGTCAGGAGAGCAGGTCGGAGGAAATCGGGGCAAAGACCAATCCACCTCCGGCGGCGCGCCGAACCCTTCACGTGACAAGGCGGAACGCCGGCACGCCTTTCCAGCCATCGCGCGAACCCCCAACCGAAAAGGATGTCAGCATGCGTTCCATCAGAAAGCTCGCGATCGCCGTCGCGGCAGTCTCCGCCCTGACCTTGACCGCCGCCTGCGGTGCCGAGGACGAGGCCGCCGACACCTCTGCGGCAACGGCCGAGGAGACCCCCATGGGCCAGGAGTCCATGGACACCGCGGAGGAGGGGGCAGACCCGGCCGCCGACCTGGTCGGGCCTGGGTGCGCCGAGTACGCAGAGGCTGTTCCCGACGGCGCCGGCTCGGTCGAGGGGATGGCCGAGGACCCGGTCGCGGTCGCCGCGAGCAACAACCCGCTCCTCACCACCCTGGTCTCTGCGGTCTCCGGCCAGCTGAACCCGAAGGTCGACCTCGTCGACACCCTCAACGGCGACGAGTTCACGGTGTTCGCGCCGGTCGACGACGCGTTCGCGAAGCTGCCGCAGGAGACGGTGAGCTCGCTGGCCAAGCCGAGGAACGCCGACACCCTGTCCTCGGTGCTGACCTACCACGTCGTCCCGGGCCAGATCGCTCCCTCGGACATCTCCGGTGAGCAGACCACCGTCCAGGGGGCCGCTGTCGAGGTGAGCGGATCCGGCGACGACCTGAAGGTCAACGACGCCAACGTGATCTGCGGCGGAGTCCAGACCGCGAACGCGACCGTGTACCTCATCGACTCGGTACTCATGCCGAAGATGTGACCGAAACGCACACCGTGGCCCCTGGCTCCTGCCCGGGGCCACGGTGCTGCCACGGCCTGACGCGTGGAGACCCCCGCCGGTGGGTACGACGGCCCCATGAGCGAGAACCAGAACGAACCGGGCCCCGGACAGCGGCCGAGCGACGCCGAGCGCGACCTCGCGGAGCACGAGCGTCCCGAGGTGGGCCTCATCGCCGACGAGGAGCTGCCCGAGGACCTCCAGCCCACCGACGACAACCCCCTCGCCAAGGACCCGGGCGACGACCAGGACGAGGGCAGCGAGACCGGCAAGGGCGGGACCGGCAAGGTCGAGGGGATGCCCGACATGGGCGACCCCGGAGCACCCGCCTGACCCGTCCGCCGCGGGCGCCGGTCCTCGTCACGTCGCAGTAGGTAAGGTTCCGGCCATGGCAGGTCACCGCGGCGAGCCCAGGAGGATGAGCTGGTGGCAGGAGACCTTCCTCCTTCTCAGCCTCGCCCTGGGCACCTCGATCGTGGTGAAGGCCTTCTTCATGCAGATGTTCTTCGTCCCGTCGGCGTCCATGAACCCCGAGCTGGTCGAGGAGGACCGCATCCTGGTCGAGAAGATCTCGATGTGGGACGGGGGGGTCGAGCGCGGCGACGTGGTCGTCTTCGAGGACCCGGGCGGCTGGCTCGGCGCCACCCCCGAGCCCACCGGGTTCCAGGAGTTCCTCAGCCTGCTCGGGCTCTACCCGGAGGGCGGGCACCTCGTGAAGCGCGTGATCGCGGTCGGAGGGGAGCGAGTCGTCTGCTGCGACAAGAAGGGTCGCCTCACGGTCGACGGCGCGCCGCTCGACGAGCAGGAGTACCTGCGCACGGGCACCGCGCCCTCCCAGAAGCAGTTCGACGTCGTCGTACCCGAGGACGCGGTCTGGGTGATGGGCGACAACCGGTCGAACAGCCAGGACTCACGGTTTCACCTGAGCGACCCCGGTAAGGGCTCCGTGCCGCTCGACAACGTGGTCGGCAAGGTCTGGGGCATCGTCTGGCCGATCGACCGCCTCGAGATCCTCGACCAGCCCGACCCGCTGGCCGCAGCCGATCGCTGAGCTCACTCGGGCTCGTTGCGAGCGTGGCCGCCGGCCTCGAAGGACGTGGTGTACCCGGCGTACATCAGGTGCGCGACCAGGCCCTCCGCCGCGTGCTTCAGGTTGTGGCAGTGGTCCATCCACACGCCTGGGTTGTCGGCAAGAAAGGCGATCTCGTAGCTCTCGCCGTCGCGGACGTTGAGGGAGTCGACCCACCACGGGCTGCCGGTGGCGGGCTCGCCGTCCCGGCTGAGCACCAGGGCGTGGTGACCGTGCAGGTGCATCGGGTGCACCTCGCCGCTGTCGTTCTGGATGCGCATGGTGACCACGTCGCCGGCCGCCACGGTGTACATCGGCACGTCCGGCCACAGGTGGCCGTTGATGGTCCACCACAGCCCGGGACGCCCGTCGTGGAAGCCGGGACGCCGACCGATCACGTAGTCGAAGTGCCGGTCCGCCTCGGCGGGGTCGAGCCCGGTCGACGCCGGTTCCCCGTAGGTGAGCAGGTCCACGAAGGACGTCGGCGCCGGTTCCGCCCGCACGTCGACGCCGGCCGGCCCCAGGACGACCGCGTTGCCGGCCAGCTCGACGCGAGCCCCGTCCTCGGGTACGACGACCGCCAGGTCCGCGCGGCCCCCGGCGGTCACGACCAGGGCCTGGTCGGACACCGGCCCAGGAGCGTTCACATCGGTGCCGTCGACGGCGAGCAGGCGGTAGTCCGCCCCGCTGACCCAGGTCGTCATCGGGCCGTTGTCGGTGTTGATGACGCGCACGCGGACGGTCGTGCCGGGCTCGGCGGGCACCTCGACGTCGCCCACCTGCCCGTTGAGGGTCCGCTGGCCGTCGTACAGGTGCACGAGCGCCTCGACGTCCACGATCTGCCCTGCGCTGTTCGGGCCTGTCCCGGTGGCCGCCCGGGCGGGTCCGGTGCCCGGCGCCGCGGGCTCCACCACCACCGCCCCGAGCAGGCCGCGCCGGACCTGCTCGTGCGAGACCTGGTGGGAGTGGTACCAGTACGTGCCGGCTTGCTCCGCGACGAACCGGTAGGTGAACGTCTCCCCCTCGAGCACGGAGTCCTGCGTGACACCCGCGACCCCGTCCATGGCGTTCGGGACGTCGATGCCGTGCCAGTGAAGCGTGATGCCCTCGGGGATGTTCTCGTTGGTCAGCCGAACCTCCACGAGATCGCCCTGCGTGGCTCGCAGGGTCGGGCCCGGCGAGGCGCCGTTGAGGGTGTAGCCGCTGACCTCACGTCCGGAGGCGGGGGTGAAGGCCTCCTCCCGGGCGGTGAGGTCGAGCCGCACGTCGGCCTGACCCGTCCCGTCCTCGACCAGGGTCGCGACGTCGACCGGCTTCTCACCGCTCGGCCCGCCATGTGCCCCCGCCCCGTGCCCCGAGGCCGCGGAGGGTCGCGGGCCACCCCCGAGGTCGGTGTAGCCCATGTCCATGACCGAGTAGTCGTCGGGCATGAGGCTCGACCACCACAGCCAGCCCAGGGGTACGACGAGCGCCGCCGTCGCGAGGCAGGCCAGGGCCAACCGGAGTCGACTGTTCATTGCTCTGCCTCGCGACGACGCGACGATGTGCTCAGACGGGCTCGTGCTCCGCAGCCGGGGCGACGGGCCGCCGCTCCACGGAACTGACGCGCAGGCCTGCGTACACCGCGAGCGAGAACAGGATCATCGCGTTGATGCCGTGCAACATGCCCCAGATCGCGCCCTCGTGGCCGTAGATGCCGAGCGCGACCTGGACGACTACCGCGAGGAGGACGTAGGCCGCCCACGCGATGCCACCCGGAACCTTCGCGAAGAACGAGACGATCAGGAAGATCACCGCCAGAGCCGGGATGATGATCATCCCGTTCATGCCGTGGATCATGAACCCGGCCACCTCGGGGAAGAGCGTCTCCTCGCTCTCGAAGGCCGCCTTGTCGAGGACACCGCCGTCCTTGTCGACCCAGATGCCGAGTCCCGCAACCGCCCAGACCATCGATGCGGCCTGGACCACGACCCCGAGGGCCACCAGCCAGGCGAAGACCTTGTACGCAGTCCCCATCTCTACCCACCCCCTCAACCCGCCGGGCGCAGCCGTTGCGCCAGCCTGTCGAGGTTAGGGCGGCCTGGCCGCGCACCTGAACGAGTTCGGGCGCGGTACGCGGAAGATGACTACTAATGACCAGGCGCGGCACACCACGTCGGCCAGGACCAGGGCAGCTGCTGCTGGTCTGGTCTGATCAGGCGAGTCAGCCGCTACGTCGTCGCCCGGGTGGCGGCGGGGGTGCGCGCGTGGGCCTGCTCGACGATGTCCCACCCGGTCGCCCCGAGGGTCACCACCGCGACGGGGAAGATGCCCAGGTTCTCCTTGTCGATGTGGTCGGAGAGCTCCGCGGCGACGCGGTCGAGCGCCTCGACGGCGCCGGGCGACTCGAGGTCGAGCATCGCGACCGACTCGTCGAGGGAGAGGTGCTCCGCCTCGAGCGCATCCACCTCCTCGACGTACTCACCCTGTGCCTTGAGCGCGGCGAAGACGCCGTCCTCCTCCCGGCCCACGTGCTCGGTGAGGAGCTCGACGAGTCGGGAGCGCTTGGCCTCCGCGAGCGCGGTGTCCCGCTCGAGCAGGGCGCGGCGGAGGTCGCCCGCGATCTCCAGGAGCACCAGGTGCTCGTCCATCAGGTCGGCGATCGGCTCGACCTGCCGGCATCCGCAGTACTCACACACTCTGACCAGCTCCCCGGGACAAGGTAGTAGCGAGGAGAACCCTGGCCTGATGCACGGACTCTCGACCTCGGATGCGGAACAGCCGCTGCCGTGTTCGGCGGGTTCTCCTCGCTGACCTCATTCAACGGGGCTTCGGGTTTCGTCCCCAGTGGCCGAGGGCCCGTCCGGTGTGGACGAAGGTCCCAAACCGCTTCGTCGCTCAGCCGATGAGCCGGGAGAGGAGGGAGGCGTCGAACCGGTCGAGCAGATCAGCGGGATCGTCGTACACCTCGACGGCGCCTGCCTCACGCAGCTCCGCCTCGGAGATTCCCCCGCAGGTGACGCCGATGCAGGGCAGGCCCGCCTTCTCCGCCGCCCTGACGTCCCAGACGGTGTCACCGATGGCGACCGTCCGCTTCGGGTCGAGGCCGTGCTGCTCCACCGCCCCGGAGAGCAGGTCGGGGGCCGGCTTCCCCTCGTCCACCTCCGAGGAGGTCGTGGCACCGGCGAAGCTGTCCTTCGTGCCGATGGCGGGCAGCATCCACTCGAGGTCCTTCTCCTTGCCGCTGGTGGCGAGGACCGGGACGTACCCGCGCTCCGCGCACCGCTCCACGAGCGCCGCGGCGCCGGGAAAAGCGGTCACCTTGTCGCGCATCGCCTCGTAGCGCTTCGAGTGGGCCTCGACCGCCTTCTCGTCCTCGTGGCCGAGGAGCTGCTGCACCAGTCCCTCGCTTGCGATCCCGATGGAACGATGGATCGCCGCCATCGCCACATGTTCGTGGCCGGCGTCGTTCATCGCCTGCCACCAGGCGAGGACGTGGAGGTAGTTGGTGTCGAGGAGGGTGCCGTCGACGTCGAACAGGACTCCTGGGCGCAGGTCTGTCACTGTCTCGGCCTCAACCCTCGCCGCCTTCCCCGGACTTGAGCTTGCGAGCCACCTCCACGGCGCGCTCGGCCAGATGGTCGAGGGCGTCCAGCTCGGGCGAGCCGAGCTCCTCGTCGTTGCTCGGCCCGGTCACGTGGCCGACGCCGTACGGGTTGCCGTCCTCGAACTTCACCGGGTCGGTGTAGCCGGGCGAGACGATCAGGCCGCCGAAGTGGTGGATCGTGCTGTACAGCGCGAGCAGGGTCGACTCCTGGCCGCCGTGCTCGGTCTGGGATGAGGTGAATCCCGCGTACACCTTGTTCGCCAGCAGGCCCTTGCCCCACTGCGGGCCGAGCGTGTCGATGAACTGCTTGAGCTGGCTGGCGACGTTGCCGAAGCGGGTCGGCGAGCCGAGCAGGACGACGTCGGCCCACACCACGTCCTCGGGCGTGGCCACCGGCAGGTCCTTGGTCTGCTCGCGGTGCCGGGCCCATGCATCGACCGAGGCGACGACCTCGTCCGGAGCCAGCTCGGCCACCTGTCGCAGGCGCACCTCGGCCCCCGCCTTCTCGGCGGCCTGGCTCAACCGCTCCGCCATGGCGTGGGTGGTCCCGGTCGACGAGTAGTAGACGACGGCGACGTTCACAGGGGTGCTCATGCTTCCTCCGGTTGGTGTCCGACTCAGAGCAGATCACCGGGTGGTAACCGGCTCCCCGGAACGGCAAACCCCCCATCACGGGTGGGGAGGCCCGGGACCTTGGGCCCTGTGAAGGCCCACCGCGACTCCCTAGCGTCGGGGACAGCACCCGATCGGAGGTAGGACGGATGACGAAGACCGAGCGCAGCCCCGCGACCCGGCCCGAGAAGAGCAGAGGTTCCGCACGGACCAAGCCGGCGCTCCCGGCAGGACCTGACTACTGGCCCCTGCCCACCCAGCACACAGCGCGGCGTCGCCGGGAGACGCTGCACCTGCACGGAGAGGCGAGGCCGACGCCCGCCCCCTGAGGCTCGCCCGGCCGCACCAAGGCATGAACGTCCCGAAGGCCGCCACGGCGGCACCCCCGGTCCCGCGACAGCGCGGGTCCGGCAGGCTCGAGCCAACCGCGCACCTGAGCCTTGCCGCGCGAGCGGCGCGGGGGGTCACCGCCCGGCAAGACCTGCCTCCCGGCGAGCAGGGCGAGCTGGTGCTGCCGCAGGACCGTCCCGACGCGGTGACCGTGCTGGAGGCACAGGCCGCCTCGAGACTGCCGGAGCTGGTCCCGGTACGCCACGGGCGCATGGCGGCCTCGCCCTTCGCCTTCTACCGGGGTGCGGCCGCCCTGATGGCCGGCGATCTCGCAGCATCCCCGACCTCGAACCTGGTCGTGCAGCTGTGCGGCGACGCGCACCTGTCCAACTTCGGCCTCTTCGCCTCTCCCGAGCGTCGACTCCTGTTCGACGTCAACGACTTCGACGAGACGCTCCCGGGTCCCTGGGAGTGGGACGTGAAGCGGCTGGCCGCGAGCATCGAGGTGGCGGGGAGGCAGAACGGCTTCGTCCGCAAGGAGCGCCGGCGCGCCGTACGCGCATCGGTCGAGCGGTACCAGCAGGCCATGGCCCGGTTCGCCGGGATGCGCGAGCTCGAAGTCTGGTACGCCCGGGCGGACGTCGAGGAGCTGCAGGAGCTTCTCGGCGCTCAGCTGTCCGAGGAGCGGAGGAAGACCCTGGACCGGACCGTCGCCAGGGCACGGAGCAACGACAGCCTGAGGGCGTTGCGCAAGCTGAGCCGTGTGGTCGACGGCCACCGGCGGATCAGGGCCGACCCCCCGCTGCTCGTCCCGATCGGCGACCTGTTGC
Source organism: Nocardioidaceae bacterium (assembly GCA_035688575.1). Classification (GTDB taxonomy): domain Bacteria; phylum Actinomycetota; class Actinomycetes; order Propionibacteriales; family Nocardioidaceae; genus Nocardioides_C. Next base: position 8,396 of record DASSMS010000085.1, on the reverse strand, counting down.
CGGAGGTGGCGCGCGAGGAGCTCGAGACGCAGATCCGGGGACTGCTCGACCGCTACAGCCGCAGCCTCCTGCCGGACCGCAGACTGCTCCTCGGCAAGTTCAGCTTCGTCGACATGGCCCGGAAGGTCGTCGGCGTCGGGAGCGTCGGCACCCGATGCTGGGTGGTCCTCCTCGAAGGTCGTGATGACGACGACCCGCTGCTCCTCCAGGTCAAGGAGGCACAGGAGTCGGTCCTCGCGCCCTACCTCGCCCCGGCCTCCCGGTCGCGACGGCGTGTGCCCAACCAGGGCGAGCGGGTGGTCACGGGACAGCGCCTGATGCAGGCCGCGAGTGACATCTTCCTCGGCTGGGAACGGGTCCAGGGCCTCGACGGCGCGCAGCGCGACTTCTACCTGCGCCAGCTCCGGGACCAGAAGGGCTCGGTGGTCGTGGAGAACCTGGTGCCCAGGGGGGTGCGGTTGTACGGCGAGCTGTGCGGCTGGACCCTGGCGCGAGCCCATGCGCGATCTGGGGACGCCGTGGCGATCTCGGCCTACCTCGGTGACGACACGACATTCTCGAAGGCAGTGGCCGACTTCGCGGAGAGGTACGCCGACGTCAACGAGCGCGACCACGGCGCCGTCGTCGAGGCCGTGCGCTCCGGTCGCCTGGCCGCCGACGCCAGCGCCTGAGCGACGCACCGCACCGGGAGACGCCGGAGGCCGGACCCCCTTGTCGGGAGTCCGGCTTCGAAGGGTCTCGGTAGAGACCGCTCAGCGAGCCGTCACGCGGCGACCGGACGGCTGGTGCGCTCGTCGACCTTCGCTGCGGCCGCGTCGGACCTCGCCTTGGCGGCCCACACCAGGCCGAGACCCAGGAGGGCGAAGGTGAGGCCGAGACCTGCGAGGAGGCCGGAGAGCGCCAGGCCCATCTGGAGGGCGGAGTGGGTCACCGTGCCGACGCCGAGCTCACCGATCAGACCGTGTGCCGTGCCGCTCCAGGCCTGCTCCCGAGCGATGCCCTCGATCGGGTGCTCGCGGTCGAAGTCGGTCCAGTACTTGCCGTCGACGTCGAACTCGTAGGTGCCGGCGGGGAACGACTCACCGTTGTACTCCGCGTCCTCCTCGAGGACGACGGTCTGGGTGCCGTGAAGCACGTGGTAGCTGATGGTGGCCATCTGGTACATGTACTCGGTCGCGGTGTTCACCAGCGGGTCGTTCGGGTCCAGGTCGGACTCGACGACGGGGTAGTTCCAGTCGTCGGTGAGCAGCGACATGATCGCCTCCGCCCCTTCTGTCTCACCGCGGTCTGTGAGCTCGCCGTCCTCGTTGTAGGACAGCTCGACGTTCTGTGCCTCGCTGAAGGCCTGGAGTGACCCGTACCCGTCCTGGACCTTTGCGTAGGCGACACCCGAGCCGACCAGGAAGCCGAGACCGACGACGGCGAGAACGATTCCCAAGGTCTGAAGGCGTTTGATCATCTGGAACACATCCTTTAGTGGTTGAAACCCTCACGAAAAGGATGTCTGTGGCGAGATGCCGTCACAGGGGCCAAAGGTCACCAGTGACCCGTGCCATGCGCCATCAGTCCTGCGGGACCCCCGAAGGGACCAAGGGTCATGCTCCCGGCAGCTCACTCAAGCGAGGTGGCCGTCGCGAACCGCAGCGGCCAGGGTCGGTGACAACGGCAGCCGCGGGATCAGCGTGGCCTGGAACGCGTGGTAGCTGTCCGGCTTGCCATGCCACGTCACCCCGCCCGGTCGGTTCGCCGGGTCGAGCTCGTGGTGCCAGGACCCTAGTCGGTGGTCGATGAACACAGACGCGACGTGGTCCCACCAGGTGCGGTACCACGCGTCGTACGACGGGTCGCCGGTCGCGGTCCACAGCGCCGCGGCCGCAGCCGTGGCCTCGGCCACGACCCAGTGCATGCGCTCGCGCACCACGGGCCGGCCGGACCAGTCGACGGTGTAGACGAAGCCGTCCGCGCCGTCGACGGCCCAGCCCTGCTTCACGGACGCCTCGAACAGCGAACGAGCGTCGTCGAGCAGCCACGACGGGGCCGAGGCGCCGAGCGCCGCATGGAGGTGGAGGGCGAGCCGCGCCCACTCCAACCAGTGCCCGATCGTGGCGCCGTACGGCCGGAACGGGTGAGCCGGGGTGTCAGCGTTGTACTCCAGCTCCGGCGTCCACGACTCGTCGAAGTGCTCCGGCAGCCGCCACGCGTGCACCGGCCCGACCTCGTGGACGACCCGCGTGACGATGCGCATCGCGCGGTCCAGAAGGGAGCGGTCGCCGGTGGCGTCTGCGGCGGCGAGGAAGGCCTCGACGGTGTGCATGTTCGCGTTCACGCCCCGGTAGGGGTCGAGTGCGGAGAACGACTCGTCCCACTGCTCGACGACCATGCCGTACTCGTCGTCCCAGAACCGGTCGAGCATCACCCCCAGCGCCTGCTCCAGCAGTTCGGCCGCACCCGGTCGGCCGGCGCAGGTCGCCGTGGAGGCCGCGAGGACCACGAACGCGTGCCCGTAGGCGGCCTTGTCGCCCGAGACCGGTCCGTCCGCGTCGACCGCGGCGTACCAGCCTCCGTGAGCGACGTCGCGCAAGCGTCCGGTGAGCGCCTCGATCCCGTGGTCGGCGAGCGCATCGCACCCGGGCCGCCCCATCAGCGATCCGAGGCCGAACACGTGCGTCATCCGGCAGGTGATCCACAGCTCCACCGGTCGGTCCAGCTGTGGCGCACCTGCCACGTCGAGCCACGCGAACCCGCCCGACGGGTGGCGGGACCTGCGGCTGAACTCCAGCAGCCGGTCACCCTCTGCCTCCAGCCAGCGCGCGTGCGCCGGGTTGCCGAGCCAGGACATCACAGGCCCCCCGGTCGATTGTCGAACGCGAACGAGACCGCGCCCTTGAGGGCACCTGCGGCCCGGGCGACGGTGGTTGTGCAGCGAGGCGACACGTTCGTTACCTACACCCGTTTGGTGCCACCGTGTCAAGGGCCGCTGACAGATCTCCCACACCCCGCCCGCCCTGGGCGGTGCGATGGTCGTTGAGGCCGTCGATGAGGACGCTAGATGTGGCGGCTGGCGCGTGCTCGACGACGACCCTGTTGCGACAGGAGGGAAGTGCCGGTCTCACCGCGGCCCCGGTGAAACCGGCACTTCGCCCACTCAGACCAGAACGGGCTCCCGCTCCTGATCCCGTACGCCGCCGGGGCCGGTGGCGAGGGGAGCCTCCTGGGCCTCCGCCGACCCGTGGTCGTCGAGCATCGTGGTCTCGTCGAAGGGTGCCCTGCCACCGAGCACGTCGTCCATGCGCGCCCTGTCGAGGCTGTTCGTCCACGCCCCGATCACGACCGTGGCCACCGCGTTGCCGGCGAAGTTGGTGACCGCCCGCGCCTCGCTCATGAACCGGTCGATGCCGACGATGAGGCCGACGCCGTCGACCAGGTCCGGCCGGTGGGAGGCAAGCCCACCGGCCAGCGTCGCGAGGCCCGCTCCGGTGACACCGGCGGCGCCCTTGGAGGCGATGATCATGAACACCAGCAGCGAGATCTGCTCGCCGATCGACAGCGGGTCACCCATCGCGGAGGCGATGAAGAGCGAGGCCATCGTGAGGTAGATCGCGGTGCCGTCCAGGTTGAAGGAGTAGCCGGTCGGCACGACCACGCCCACGGTGCCGTTCTCGACCCCCGCGTGCTCCATCTTGGCGATGAGCCGCGGCAGCGCCGACTCCGACGAGGACGTCGAGACGATGAGCAGGAACTCACGGCCGAGGTAGCGCAGCAGCGAGAAGATGTTCACGCCCGTGGTGAGCTTCAGCACCGCGGCCAGCACGCCGAAGACGAAGACCGCGCAAGTGGCGTAGAAGCCGAGCATGATCACCGCCAGGCTCTTCAGGGCGTCCATGCCGGTCTCGCCGACGACGGCCGCGATCGCGGCGAAGGCGCCGAGTGGCGCCAGCCACATGATCATGACGAGCACGCGGAAGACCACGCGCTGGATGTGCTCGACACCGCGCAGCACCGGCTTGGCCGCGGGGCCCATGGCCTGCAGGGCGAACGCGACCAGCAGCGCGACCAGCAGGGTCTGCAGCACCGAGCCTTCGGTCAGCGCGGAGAGCAGCGAGGTCGGGATGATGCCGAGCAGGAAGTCGGTGGTGCTCTGGTGCTCGGTCACCGCGCCGGCGCCGGCGGCCGCGACCTCACCGTTGATGTCGAGGCCCGAGCCCGGCTGGAGCAGGTTGCCGACTACCAGGCCGATGATCAGCGCAAACGTCGACATGGTCACGAAGTAGCCGAGCGCCAGCCCACCGACCCGACCGACCTTGGCCGCGCTGGCGACCGAGCCGACGCCGAGGACGATGGTGCAGAAGATGATCGGCGCGATCAGCATCTTGATCAGCGCGACGAACGCGGTGCCGATGGGCTTGAGGGCCACGCCGACCTCGGGTGCCGCGAAGCCGACCGCGATGCCCAGGCCGACGGCCACCATCACGGCGACGTAGAGGTAGTGGGTCCGGTCGCGCTTCGGCGCACCGGCGGCCTTCGGTGGCCGGGAGAGGGAGAGGGACACGGAAACCTCCGCAGGTCGAGAGCTTCAGGAGTGGTCTGACAGGCACACTGTCCGCGAGGCTGTGACCCGGGTCACCCTTGTGTTCGTTGAGTTCATGACGTGGGTCACATCGGGGCCGTCGACTGCGTACGAGAGGAGGACGGGTGGGACGCAGCGGGCGCTGGTCGGTAGCGCGCCAGGTCTTCACGCTCCAGGTCGTGGTCGTCCTCGCGCTGGTCGCCCTCGCCACCGCTCTGGCGTACGTCGACGCGCGCGACTCCCAGCTGGACGGCGCCCGCACCCGGTCGGTCGACATCGCACAGACCGTGGCCGACTCGCCCGCGGTCGTCCGCGCGCTGCGCAGTGACGACCCCGCGGAGCAGATCCAGCCGTTCGCGGAGGAGGTACGCCGTGACACCGGCACCGACTTCGTGGTGGTGATGGGCCTGGACCGGACTCGTTACTCCCACCCCGACCCGGCCCAGCTCGGTCGGCCGTTCATCGGGGACCTGGGGGCGGCTCCCGAGGGAGAGGTCTTCACGCAGGAGGCCACCGGCACGCTGGGACCGTCGATGCGTGCGGTCGTGCCGGTCGTCGAGGACGGCGAGGTCGTGGCCCTTGCGTCGGTCGGCATCACGTTGGAGCGCGTGGCCGACGCGGTGTGGGAGCGCCTGGCACGGGTGGCCCTGGTCGCCGTGGTCCTGCTGCTGCTCGGGTGGGGTGGCGCGTGGCTGATCAACCGGCGGCTTCGGCGCCAGACCCACGGCATGGGCGAGCAGGAGATCACCCGCCTCTACGAGTTCTACGACGCGATGCTGCACGCGGTGCGCGAGGGGCTTGTGCTGCTCGACACGAACGGGCGGCTGCAGCTGGCCAACGACGAGGCGGTCCGCCTGCTCGGGCTGCCAGCCGAGGCGCGGGGCCGCACGCTGAACCAGCTCGGGGTCCCGGCTTCGCTGGCGGCCGCGCTGGACGGGCATGAGAGCAGCGACGAGATCCACCTGCTCGACGATCGGGTGCTGCTGGTGAGCCAGGCGCCGGCGACCTGGGAGGGTCGGGTGCTCGGGTCGGTGGTGACGCTGCGTGACCACACCGAACTGACGGAGGTGTCGGGCCGGCTGGACACCGTGCAGCAGCTGTCGGAGACGCTGCGGGCCCAGACCCACGAGGCCGCGAACCAGCTGCACACGGTGGTGTCCCTCATCGAGATGGGTCGGCCCCAGGAGGCGGTCGGGTTCGCGACCTCCCGGGCGCGCGCGGCCCAGGGACTGGCCGACCGCGTGCACGGCGTGGGGGAGGAGCCCGTGTTGGCTGCCGTCCTGCTCGGCAAGACCGGGGTCGCTGCGGAACGCGGAGTGGACCTCGTGGTGGCGGAGGGGTCCGCGGTGGAAGGCCTACCGCTCGACGGCTCAGAAATTGTCACTGTGATAGGAAACCTCCTGGACAACGCGTTCGACGCAGTTTCTGATGGGGCCGAGCGCCGGGTGCTGGTGAGGCTGGAGGCGGACGACCGCTGGTTCGCGCTGGACGTCGAGGACAGCGGACCGGGTCTGGACGAAGAAGCCGCTGCGCGTGCCTTCGAGCGTGGTTGGTCGACCAAGCCGGGTGACGCCGGGCTCGGCCGCGGACTGGGGCTGGCGCTCGTCGCCCAGGTGGTCCGCCGGCACGGCGGCACGATCGAGGCGGGTCGGTCCGACCTCGGCGGCGCCCGGTTGTCGGTCCGGATCGGGGAGGAGCCATGACCGACATCGGCGTGGTCGTCGTCGAGGACGAGGAGATCGCCGCGACCGCGCACGCCTCGTTCGTCGAGCGGGTGCCGGGTTTCCGGCTCGTCGGGGTCGCCCGGTCCTGCTCCGATGCTCGCCGCCTGCTGCGCCGGTCGCCGGCCGACCTGCTGCTGCTCGACCTGCACCTCCCCGACGGCCACGGGCTAGACCTGCTGGCTCGGCTCCGCCTCGAGGGCCACCAGTGCGACGCGGTGGCGGTGACGTCGGTGCGCGAGCTCGAGGTGGTGCGCCGGGCGGTCTCGCAGGGGGTGGTGCTCTACCTCCTGAAGCCGTTCACGTTCGCGGGGCTGCGGTCCAAGCTCGAGCAGTACGCCGAATACCGGGCTCGGCTCCAGGCCACCGGCCAGGACGTCGTACAAGGGGAGATCGACCAGCTCATCGGTGCGTTGCGGATGGCCGACGGTGGAGCCGGACTCCCGAAGGGCATGAGCCCGGAGACGCTCGGACTGGTCACCGAGCGGCTGCGGTCGGCGAGGCGGGCGATGTCAGCCAGCGAGGTGGCCGAGGAGTGCGGCGTCTCCCGTGTGACGGCGCGCCGCTACCTCGAGCACCTCGAGGCCACCCAGGTCCTCGAGCGTCGCTCGCGTTACGGAGGTGGTGGCCGCCCGGAGGTCGAGTACCGCTGGCGCGTCTGACCTGCGAGCCGCTGTCGGTTTCCCACGGTATGCAGGAAGACCGGCACTCCCCAAGGCCTCCACGCGCGCGGAGACACCACCGTCACCTGGCCTGCGCTTCGCTACCCAAGCCATAGCCACACCTCCCGAAAGGGGGCTGGGCTACCACCGTGCTACATCAGCACAACAGGCTACGCCCGGAAAAGGACAAAGCCCCAGGCCAGACCTGGGGCTTCGATGATGGTGCGCGAGGGGGGAGTTGAACCCCCACGCCCTTTCGGGCACACGGACCTGAACCGTGCGCGTCTGCCTATTCCGCCACTCGCGCTTGAAGCCCGCTCAGGGTATCCCACGCTTTGGATCACGCCCAAACCGGGCCGGGCGCGGGAAGGCCCTCCCGCTACGATGCCCGGCAGTCGGATGTGTCACAACGCGCTTGTTCCTGCACAATGGCGGGTTCACGAACGCAGTAGTTGGGCATAACGACTCCGTGGGCCCGTCCACGGTAGGGGTGTGCCCACGGCTGGTGCGTGCGCGCAACACTTGATCTGGGCGCCCCGCCCACGGCGAGAGAGGAGGTGGCATGGGAGTCCTTCAGCGTTTCGAGAACCGGCTGGAGTCGATGGTCTCCGGTGCCTTCGCTCGCGCCTTCCGCAGCGAGGTCCAGCCGGTCGAGGTGGCCGCCGCTCTCCAGCGCGAGGTCGACAACTCCGCGCAGATCCTCTCCCGCGACCGACGCCTGGTGCCCAACAACTTCCATGTCGAGCTCTCGCCGGCAGACCACGAGCGGCTCTCGCAGTACGGCTCCACGCTCGCGAAGGAGCTCACCGAGATGCTCCGCGAGCACGCCGACGAGCAGTCCTACGTCTTCACCGGCCCGGTCTCGATCAGCTTCGACAAGGACGACGAGCTCGGGACCGGACGCTTCCGGGTGCGCAGCTCCGCTCTCGCCCGGGTCACCCCGGCCGGCGGCGGCAACGTCTCCGACACAGCGGTACGCCGGGCCAACGTCGTGCTCGAGGTCAACGGGATGCGCCACCCGCTCGAGCCCCCTGGCCTCGTCATCGGCCGGGGCTCCGACGCCGACCTGCGCATCAACGATCCCGGCGTCTCACGACGCCACGCCGAGATCAGGGTCATGCCCGGAGCCAACGCACCCGCCGTGAGCATCGTCGACCTGGGCTCGACCAACGGCATGCTGGTCAACGGCCAGCGCGTCCAGCAGGCACAGCTCGACGACGGCGCGGACGTGAAGATCGGCAACACATCCCTGACGGTTCGCTTCGTCAGGTCTCGGGAGGACGGATCGGATGTCTGAGCTGACCTTGATGCTGATCCGGTTCGCCTACCTGGCGATCTTGTGGATCTTCGTCCTGTCGGCCATCTCGGTGATCCGCTCCGACATGTTCGGGGCGCGCATCGACCAGACCCCGCGCGCCGAGCGGCGGCAGCAGAAGCGGGCGGCGC
>DASSMS010000098.1:0-23269 GCA_035688575.1 Nocardioidaceae bacterium | reverse complement strand
CGAGCAGGGCGGAGAAACGTGAGCATCGACCGGTGGCGCCGCCGGGGCGCTGCCCCGTTCGAAGGGGGTAGATCGTGTACGCACGTTCCACCACAGTGCAGGCCCAGCCGGACTCGATCGACGCCGGCATCGCCTACTTCCGCGACGAGGTCATGCCCGCCCTCCAGGACATCGACGGGTTCGTCGGCTGCTCCATGATCGTGGACCGGGACACGGGCCTGTGCATCATCACCGCCAACTACGCGTCCCCCGAGGCCCGGCAGGCGAGCGCGGAGCGGGTGATGCCGCTGCGTGACCGGGCCGCCGCCGTCCTCAATGCGCAGTCCGTCGAGGTCGCCGAGTGGGAGATCGTCGGCATGCACCGCGATCACCGCACCGGCGATGGATCCTGTGTCCGCACCACCTGGCTACGCCTGGACCCGGCAGACCTCGACCAGATGGTCGACATCTGGAAGCACCGCGTACTACCGGCGCTCGAGGAGCTGGACGGCTTCTGCAGCGCCAGCTTCATGATCAACCGTGAGTCAGGTAGCGCGGTCGCAACCGCGAGCTTCGACAGCCGCGAAGCGCTGGAGGCAAGCCGAAGCCCGGTCGAGGGCATCAGGACGGGTGCGGCGAAGCAGGCTCGAGCAGAGGTCGTCCAAGTCCTCGAGCACGAGCTTGCGGTGGCCCATCTCGCCGAACCCGAGATGGTCTGACAGGAGTCCGCAGCCGCAGGGGCGGCAGCACCCGCCTGCCACGGTCGCGCTCCGGCCGGAGAGCCCGGTCGGACAGCCCGACGTGAGCCCAGCCGGAACCCCATGTCCCGGCTGGGCGACAGGGCTAGGGTTGGCGCCGTGACGATCCTCGACGACGCCAAAGACGGCATGAACCTCGACATCCGTCCCCAGGACGACCTCTTCGGACACGTGAACGGCACGTGGCTCGACACCGCGGAGATCCCCGCCGACCGCTCGAGCTGGGGACCCTTCGTGAAGCTCTCCGACCAGGCGGAGGAGCGGGTCCGTGAGATCATCGAGGACGCCGCCGCCGGAAGGATCGCCGGCGAGAACGGCAAGAAGATCGGCGACCTGTACGCCAGCTTCATGGACGAGGAGCGCATCGAGCAGCTCGGCGCCGAGCCGATCACCGAAATGCTGTCCGACGCCGCGAAGGTCGCGGACACCAGCGAGCTGCTCCACTTCGTCGGTGAGCTCGAACGGCTCGGCGGCGGTGGCCTGTTCGGCTCCTACGTCGACACCGACGACCGGAACTCCGAGCGCTACGTGCTCAACGTCGTGCAGGGCGGCCTCGGGCTCCCCGACGAGTCCTACTACCGCGACGAGAAGTTCGCGGAGATCCGCGAGGCCTACCTCGGCCATCTCACCCGGATGTTCGCCCTCGTCGGTCGCGACGACGCCGAGCAGGCCGCGCGCACGGTCCTCGACGTCGAGACCCGGCTGGCCGAGGGCCACTGGGAGCGCGCGGAGACCCGCGACGTGCTCAAGACCTACAACCTGACCTCGGTCGACGAGCTGGTGGAGCTGGCGCCGAACCTCGACTGGACCGCCTGGCGCAAGGGGCTCGGTGCTTCAGAGGAGGTTCTCGCGGAGTCGGTGGTCCGTCAGCCGAGCTACCTCTCGCACCTCTCGACCGCGCTCGAGGACATCCCCGTCGAGCAGTGGCGCGAGTGGCTCGCGGCCCGGGTGGTCCGCCGCGCCGCGCCGTACCTCTCCTCCGCGTTCGTCGAGGAGAACTTCGACTTCTACGGCCGCACCCTCAACGGCACGCCCGAGCTGCGAGCCCGCTGGAAGCGGGGCGTGGCCCTGGTCGAGGGTGCGCTGGGCGAGGCCGTCGGCGAGGAGTACGTCGCCCGGCACTTCCCGCCGAGCTCCAAGGCGATCATGGACGAGCTGGTCGCGAACCTCATCGAGGCCTACCGCCGAAACATCGCGACGCTGGACTGGATGGGTGAGGAGACCAAGGAGCGCGCGTTCGAGAAGCTCGAGACGTTCAACCCCAAGATCGGCTACCCGAAGAAGTTCCGCGACTACTCGGCCCTCGAGATCCGCCACGACGACCTGATGCTCAACGTCGAGGCGGCCGCGGCCTTCGAGACCGACCGGCAGCTGAACAAGATCGGCTCCCCGGTCGACCGCGACGAGTGGTTCATGCTTCCGCAGACCGTCAACGCCTACTACAACCCGGGCACCAACGAGATCTGCTTCCCCGCCGGCATCCTCCAGAAGCCCTTCTTCGACCCCGAGGCCGACGCGGCCGAGAACTACGGCGGCATCGGCGCGGTGATCGGCCACGAGATCGGTCACGGGTTCGACGACCAGGGCTCGCAGTACGACGGCCTCGGCAACCTCAACGAGTGGTGGACGGAGGCCGACCGGGCGGCGTTCAAGGAGAAGTCCGACAAGCTGGTCGAGCAGTACAACGCCTTCGAGCCCCGCGACCTCCCCGGCGAGCGGGTCAACGGAGCCTTGACCGTCGGCGAGAACATCGGCGACCTCGGCGGCCTGACGATCGCCCACAAGGCGTACCTCATCTCCCTCGGCGACGAGCGGGTGCCCGAGCACGACGGCCTCACCGGGTCGCAGCGGGTCTTCCTCAACTGGGCGCACGTGTGGCGCACCAAGCGTCGCAAGGAGCAGGCCCAGCAGTTCCTCACCGTCGACCCGCACAGCCCCGCGGAGTTCCGCGCGAACATCGTGCGCAATCTCGACGAGTTCCACGAGGCCTTCGGCACGAGCCCTGGCGACGGCCTGTGGCTCGACCCGGAGGACCGCGTCCGCATCTGGTGAGCGCGGGCGTTTCGTCGACGTCCTGAGGGGAACTGGATGCCGACCTAGACTGGATTCTCGGGGTCGGGACGATCGGCAGCGCGCAGGGGGTGGCGATGACAGTACGCCGGACGCGGTCGACGTCCCCGCGCGTCCGCGGCATCGCCGTGGCCGCCGTACCCCTGCTGCTCGCACCCCTGTCCGGCTGTGCGCCCGAGACCGTCGCCGCCGACCAGCGCCCGGTGTCCGAGGAGTCGCTCGCGGCGGCGGAGGAACCCGCATCGAGTCACGTGCCCAGTCCCGCCCCGCAGAGCAGCACCGACATCGAGAGCGCCCCCGACGAGAGTCCGGAGCCGGCAGCGGAGGTGACCCCGGCACAGGCCGCCGTGCATGCGCCGGTCGGCCCGCTCGCCGACGCCGCCCCGGTCGAGCCCCCGGAACCCGAGAAGCAGGAGCTGAAGGGCGGCGGCTTCGCGACCGCGGTGCCCGGCAGCGACGCACCCGACCGCAAGGTCGACGTCGGGCCGCAGTACGCCGTCAGCGAGGACCTCGACATCGAGGAGATCGAGCGACTCGTCGAGGCGGTGGAGCGGATCGCCAAGCGCCAGGCGGTGCAGCAGCCGCTCGCCACGGGTGGCTCGGTGGCAGCGGCGGTCGGCACGTTCAGCTACCGCTGGTTCGCCGACGGCACTGTGCAGCCTGACCCGGCCTGGGTGGCCGCGAACATCCGCACCGAGACGGTGCCGATCCTCGGCAGCGTCACTGGTCACCGGGTGCTCTTCCCGCAGCTGCGCGGCGCCCTGAACGAAGTGGTGGCCCGCGGCCTCGCGGACGAGATCCATCCCGAGGAGTTCGGCGGCTGCTACGTGCCGCGGTTCATCGCGCGCGACCCGAACAAGGGTCTGTCGCTGCACACGTGGGGCATCGCCGTCGACCTCAACGTCCCCGGCAATCTCCGCGGCGTGCCCGGTGACATCAACCGCGACGTGGTCGCGATCTTCAAGAAGTGGGGCTTCGCCTGGGGCGGCGACTGGAACTACACCGACCCCATGCACTTCGAGCTGGCGCAGATCGTCAGCGCGCGCTGAGCTTCGAGCTCAGACGAGGCGCGCGACGGCCTCGACGAGACGGGGGTCCTCAGGTACGACGCCGGGGCCGAACCGAGCCACCACCTCGCCCGACCCGTCCACAAGGAACTTCTCGAAGTTCCACTGGATGTCGCCGCTGCGACCCTCCTCGTCCGCGGCCTGCACGAGCGCGGCGTACAGCGGGTGCCGTGACGCCCCGTTCACGTCCACCTTCTCGGTCATGGGGAACGTGACGCCGTAGGTCGTGGAGCAGAACTCCTCGATCTCCTCCGGCGTACCGGGCTCCTGCCCGCCGAACTGGTTGCACGGGACGCCCACGACGGTGAACCCGCAGTCGGCGTACTCCTTGTGCAGCTGCTCCAGGCCGGTGTACTGCGGGGTCAACCCGCACCTGGAGGCGACGTTGACCAGCAGGGCCGGCTTGCCACCGGTGATCTCGCCGAGCGTGGCCGGTGTCCCGTCGAGACGGGCGATCGGGGTGTCGAGGAGGCTCATGCCGAGAGACTAGCGAGATGGCGTAAATGCGGCGTCTGCGGCCGGGCCTGCCTGGCTGTCAAGGGTCGCCTGGATCCTCGCGAGCACCAGGGCCAGCGGCGGCCAGACCGAGCGGCCGCGCCGCACGACCGCGTAGGCCCGGAGCCGGATCTCCGGGTCGGCGAGCGGCAGCGTCACCACGCCCGGTCGCGTCGGCTGGTCGGCGGGCAGCAGGCCCACCCCCAGGCCGGCCGCGACCAGCTCCTGGACCAGCTCCAGGCTGTCCACGTGATGGCTGACCCGCGGCTCGAACCCGGCCATCGACGCGATCGTGCGGACCACGTCGGCATCAGCGGTGTTACGGGAGTTGACGATCCACTCCCGGTCGGCGAAGTGGGCGAAGACCCGGCGAGCGTCGCCGGTGACGTCGGCGTCGGCCGCCGGGACCCCGAGCGCCCACCGTGTGGTCCACAGCGGGGTCGACTCCAGGGTCCGGTCGGAGCCGGCCGGCGCCAGGTCGTAGTCGTAGGTGAGCGCGAGGTCGACGGCGTCCGTCCTTAGCAGCGCCAACGCCTCGCCGGGCTCGTGCTCGTGGATCAGCAGCCGGACCTTCGGATGCGCCCGTGCGATCTCGTGGAGGACAGGCATCAGCGTCGTGCGTACCGCGGTCGCGAACCCCGCCACGCGGACCGTCCCCGCGGGCTCGGAGTGAGGGTCGAGGTCGAGCCGCGCCGCCTCCACTGCGGCCAGGATCGTCACCGCGTGCTCGGACAGCCGACGCCCTGCCGGGGTCAGGCGTACCCGGCGGCCGTCGGGCTCCACGAGCGGTGTTCCCGCCTCGCGGGCGAGTGCCGCGATCTGCTGGGACACCGTCGAGGTCGTCGTCCCCAGCTCTTCCGCCACCTCGCGCATAGACCCGAGCCGTGACAGCTCGAGCAGCACGGCGAGGCGGCGGGTCTCCATCCACAGGATTGTCCACCAACTGTGGACAATGTGTCCATCATTCTCACGTGGACGCGGACGATCGTCCCGTGGCGTACTGGGTGCATGAGCACGACACAGGAGCTGAGCAACCGGTCCACCGCCAGGCATGGAGCGCGCACGGGTGCGTCCATGGCGGTGGCGTCGATGCTCACCGTGCAGCTGGGGATCGCGACGGCGGTCGGGCTGTTCGACCAGGTCGGGCCGCTCGGCGCCGCCTGGCTGCGCCTGGCCTGGGCGGGCCTGATCATGCTGGTTGTGCTCCGCCCGAGGCCGTCCACCTTCACCCGGGCGTCCTTCGGGGCCAGCGTCGCGCTCGGGATCGTCACAGCCGGGGTGACGATCCTGTTCATGGAGGCGGTCCAGCGGCTGCCGATGGGCACCGCCAGCGCCCTGGAGTTCCTCGGGCCGCTCGGTGTGGCTGTGCTGCGCAGCCGCGGCCGCGGGCGCCTGTTCGCGGCGGTGGCGGCCCTCGGCGTGCTGCTCCTCACCGAGCCTTGGCGTGGCGAGACCGACCTGGTCGGAGTGGCGTTCGCCCTCGGCGCGGCGGTCTGCTGGGCTGCCTACATCCTGCTCACGCAGCGTGTGGGCGACGCCGTCGCCGGTGTCCAGGGCCTAGCGGTCTCGATGCCCGTCGCGGGCCTCGCAGCCACCGCCGTGGCCGGCCCGACGGTCGCCCCGCTGCTGACGTGGGAGGTCGTGCTCGCCGGGCTCGGACTCGCGATCCTGCTTCCGATCATCCCGTTCACGCTCGAGCTGCTCGCGCTCCGGCGGCTCACCGCGGGCGCCTTCGGCACGCTGATGGCGCTCGAGCCCGCCTTCGCGGCGGTCATCGGCCTGGTCGCGCTCGGCCAGGTGCCCGGCGCCCTCCCGATCGCGGGGATCGCCTGCGTGGTGGTGGCCGGCATCGGCGCGGAGCGCACCGGAGCGCGTCACCGAGTCCCTGCGGAGGTCGCCGAACCGGGAGCGTGACGGTCTCGGCCTTCACCGCCTAGGGTCGGGACATGAGCGACGCGCCACTCGTCGAGCTGGTCGAGGCACTGCCTGCCGGGGTGGTGCTCAGCGAGCCCGACACCATGGAGGCCTACCGGTTCGACTGGTCCCGTGACCGAGACGCGGGTACGCCGATCGCGGTGGTCCGGGCCGAGAACGCGGCCCAGGTGCAGACCGCGGTGCGGTGGGCCGCGAGGCATCGGGTCCCCGTCGTGCCGCGCGGTGCCGGAAGCGGGCTCTCGGGTGGCTCGTCGGCCGTCGACGGCGGCATCGTGCTGAGCCTCGAACGCATGCGGGCCGTCGAGATCGACCCCGCCACCAAGGTCGCCGTGGTCGAACCCGGCGCGCTGAACGCCGAGGTCAAGGCGGCCGCCGCAAGGCACGGGCTGTGGTATCCGCCCGACCCGTCGTCGTACGAGATCTGCTCGATCGGCGGCAACATCGCCACCAACGCCGGCGGGTTGTGCTGCGTGAAGTACGGCGTCACCACCGACTACGTGCTCGGTCTCGACGTGGTGCTCGCCGACGGCACGCTGGTCACCCTCGGCGGCAAGCGGATCAAGGACGTCGCCGGACTGTCGCTGCTCAAGCTCTTCGTCGGCAGCGAGGGGACGCTGGGCGTCGTCACCCGCGCGCTCCTCCGGTTGATCCCGGCCCAGGGTGCGCGCTCCACCCTCGTCGCGAGCTTCCCCACCGTCGATGCCGCAGCCCGCGCTGTGGTGGCGGTCGGCCGGACGCTGCGCCCCTCGATGATGGAGCTGATGGACAACGCCTCGGTCAACGCGGTGGAGGACTTCAAGCCGATGGGCCTCGACCGGTCGGCCGGGGCGCTGCTGGTCGCCCAGTCCGATGCACCCGCAGCGGCCAGGTCGGCCGAGATCGAGGTCATGCAGACCGCGTGCGAGGCGAGCGGCGCGAGCGAGGTGTTCGTGACCGACGACCCCGACGAGGGCGAGATGTTCGTCCACGCCCGGCGCATCGCGTTCCCGGCCATCGAGGCCCGCGGCTCCCTGCTGCTCGAGGACGTGGGCGCGCCCGTGCCGCTGCTGCCCGAGCTGCTCGCGGCGGTCGCCGAGGTGGCGAGGAAGTACGACGTCGAGATCCCTGTCGTGGCGCACGCCGGAGACGGCAACACCCACCCGATCATCGTCTTCGACCCCACCGACGAGGCCGCGGAGACCCGGGCGAGGGAGGCGTTCGCGGAGGTCATGCGCGCGGCGATCGCCCTCGGCGGCACCATCACCGGCGAGCATGGTGTGGGGCGCACCAAGAAGGCCGCGCTCCCGGACCAGCTCGGCCCCGATGTCATGGCGCTCTCGCGCAGGATCAAGGACGCTCTCGATCCCGAGGGGATCCTCAACCCGGGCGCGGTCTTGTAGTTTCGGGCGCATGAGCACTCCCGCACCCGGAACCTTCGCTGCCCCCGTCGTCGAGCGCCGGCTGTTCGGGCCTGGCCCGTCCAACCCCTACCCGGAGGCGACGACCGCCCTGTCGCTTCCCCTGCTCGGGCACCTCGACCCGGCGTTCCTCGAGATCATGGACGACACCTGCGAGGACCTCCGCGCGGTCTGGGGCACCCGCAACGCACGCACTCTCCCGATCAGCGCGACCGGCTCGGCAGGCATGGAGGCGGCCTTCGTCAACACCGTCCGCCCCGGCGACGTCGTGGTGGTCGCGGTCAACGGGCTGTTCGGCCAGCGGATGTGCGACGTCGCCGCGCGGTGCGGCGCCGAGGTGGTCGCCGTCGAGCACGAGTGGGGCACGCCGGTCGACCCGCAGCGGGTGGCCGACGCACACCCGAGCCCCGCGGTCGTCGCGGCCGTCCACGCCGAGACCTCCACCGGCGTGCGCTCCGACATCGCCGCGCTCGGCGAGGTCAAGGGTGACGCGCTGCTGATCACCGACGCGGTCACCTCCATCGGTGGCATCGAGCTCCGGGCCGACGACTGGGGGGTCGACGTCGGGTACGCCGGGACGCAGAAGTGCCTCGGGGTGGCCCCGGGTCTCGCGCCGTTCACCATCAACGACCGGGCCTGGGAGCGGCGGGTGGAGAAGCCGCAGTCGTGGTACCTCGACCTCGGCCTCCTCGGTGGGTACGCCGGAGCCGGCCAGCAGCACGGGTCCGGCGGGCGGACCTACCACCACACCGCCCCGGTGGCGATGGTCGCGAGTCTCCACGCGGGGCTGCGGCGGATCCTCGACGAGGGCCTGGAGAACGTCTGGGCCCGGCACGAGGAGGCGGGGCGGATGCTCCAGACCGGGCTGCAGGAGATGGGGCTGGAGCTGTTCGCCGCCGAGGGCCATCGCCTCCCGGAGCTCACGACGGTCCGGGTGCCCGACGGCGTGGACTCCGCCGCCGTACGCCGGTATCTGCTCGAGAGGCACAACCTCGAGATCGGTGCCGGGGCCGGCGAGTTCGCCTCGACGGTGTGGCGGATCGGCCTCATGGGTCACAACGCGCGTCCCGACGCGGCCCTGCTCGCGCTCGCGGCGCTGGAGGACGCGCTCAAGGCAGTCGGCTGACCCCGCTCAGGCGCCGCGCGATCCCGGGTCGAGTGCCGCGAGCGCCATCTCCTCGAGCATCGAGCGCATCTGCTCCTCCGACAGCAGTGCGCTGTGGGGCGTGGAGTTGAGCAGCCCGAAGACCGCGTGTGCCATGGCGCGGGCCCGGTCGGCGGGGAGCCCGCGGTGGATCTCGCGCAGCTGGTCGACCCAGAGCTCGACGTACCGGCGCTGCAGGTCGCGCACCCGCTCGCGCGCCTCGTCGGGCAGCGAGGCCCAGTCCCGGTCCTGGACGATGATGAGGGCCTTGTTGGTGAGCGCGAAGTCGATGTGCCAGTTGACCAGGGCGTGCAGCGCCTCGCGGGGACCCTCCGACTCCCGCACCCGCTCCCTGCCGACCGCGAGGAGCTCCTCGCTGATCGAGACCAGCATCTCGGCGAGCATCGCGTCCTTGGACGGGAAGTGCCGATACAGCGCGGGCCCGGAGATGCCGCAGGCCGCGCCGAGGTCGGCCACCGAGACCCCGTGGAACCCGCGCTCGGCGAAGAGGCCTGCCGCTGTGGAGAGGATCTGCTCTCGACGGCTGCTCATGACGAACACGATAGAGCACCAGGTTAGTGATCGTTCACGTGCTCATCAATTACCAAGGGATGTCGCGGATCTGTCTCCTCCCATGGTGATATCACCGAGGGGGGAGACAGATCTCCTGCATCCCTTGGTATTTCGTCCGGGTGGACGCCGAGGTTAACGATCGCTAACATCGGGGGCGGGACGGACGATGGAGGTGACTGTGGGCGCGATGGAGATGCGGGACCTGGTCGAGGACCTGCGACAGCGTCAGGCACGAGCTCGGGAGGGCGGGTCCGAGGCGGCGCGCGCGAAGCACCTCGAGCGCGGCAAGCTGCTCGCGCGTGAGCGGGTCGACCGGCTGCTCGACCCCGGCAGCCCCTTCCTGGAGCTGAGCACCCTCGCGGCGACCGGGATGTACGACGACGCGGTCCCCTCGGCAGGCATCGTGACCGGCATCGGGCGGGTCAGCGGCCGCGAGTGCGTGGTCGTCGCGAACGACGCCACCGTCAAGGGCGGCACGTACTACCCGATCACGGTCAAGAAGCACCTCCGGGCGCAGGAGGTCGCGCGGGCGAACCGACTGCCGTGCATCTACCTCGTCGACTCGGGCGGGGCGTTCCTCCCGATGCAGGACGAGGTCTTCCCCGACAAGGAGCACTTCGGCCGGATCTTCTTCAACCAGGCCAACCTCTCGGCCCAGGGCATCCCCCAGGTCGCGGCGGTCATGGGTTCCTGCACCGCGGGTGGCGCCTACGTCCCCGCGATGTCGGACGAGACCGTGATCGTCAAGGAGCAGGGCACGATCTTCCTCGGCGGGCCGCCGCTGGTGAAGGCCGCCACCGGCGAGGTCGTCACGGCCGAGGAGCTCGGCGGGGGCGACGTGCACGCCCGCAAGTCCGGCGTCGTGGACCACCTCGCCGCCGACGACGCGGAGGCGCTCGCCATCGTCCGGTCGATCGTCGGCACGTTCGAGCGGGTCGGCACCGGCTCGGGCGCCGTCACGGGCCACGTCCTCGAGCAGCACACCCCCGAGGAGCCGGTGGAAGACCCGGAGGGGCTGTACGACGTCGTGCCCACCGACTCGCGGACGCCGTACGACGTGCGCGAGGTCATCACCCGCGTCGTCGACGGCTCCCGGTTCCACGAGTTCAAGGCGCTCTACGGCGAGACGCTGGTCTGCGGCTTCGCGAGGATCTGGGGCTACCCGGTCGGGATCGTCGCGAACAACGGCATCCTCTTCAGCGAGTCCAGCCTCAAGGGCGCCCACTTCATCGAGCTGTGCAACCAGCGCGGCATCCCGCTGGTCTTCCTCCAGAACATCACCGGCTTCATGGTCGGCCGGGAGTACGAGAACGGCGGCATCGCCCGCGACGGGGCCAAGCTGGTCACGGCGGTCGCCTGCTCCGTCGTGCCCAAGTTCACCGTCGTCATCGGAGGCTCGTTCGGGGCGGGCAACTACGGGATGTGCGGGCGCGCGTACGACCCGCGCTTCCTGTGGATGTGGCCCAACGCCCGGATCTCCGTGATGGGCGGCGAGCAGGCCGCCTCGGTCCTCGCGACCGTCCGTCGTGACGGCATCGAGGCCAAGGGCGGCGAGTGGTCCGCCGACGACGAGGAGGCGTTCAAGGCGCCGATCCGTGAGCAGTACGAAGAGCAGGGCTCGCCGTACTACTCGACCGCCCGGCTGTGGGACGACGGGGTGATCGACCCCGTCGACACCCGCCGGGTCCTCGGCATGGGCCTCGCAGCCGCCGCCAACGCCCCGATCCCCGCGCCGTCGTACGGCGTCTTCCGGATGTGAGAAGCATGAGCTCTGTGGTGCACGTTGTGCCGGTGTTCTTACGAACGGTGTTCCTGCGACGGGAGATGCAGCTGTGAGCCCCACCCCCAGACCGATCTCGACGCTGCTCGTCGCGAACCGCGGTGAGATCGCACTCCGCATCATTCGGGCCGCGAGCGAGCGCGGCCTCAGGACGGTCGCGGTGTACTCCGACGCCGACCGGGGCGCGCCCCACGTGCGCGCCGCCGACCTCGCGTTCCGGATCGGGCCGACGCCGGCGAGCGAGTCGTACCTGAACATCGACGCGATCCTCGACGCCGCCCGTCGGACCGGGGCGGACGCGATCCACCCCGGCTACGGCTTCCTCTCCGAGCGCGCGCCTTTCGCCCGCGCGGTGGTGGAGGCCGGGTTCACGTTCGTGGGTCCGAGCGCCGAGGTGATGGACAAGATGGGCCGCAAGGACGTGGCCCGGGACGTGGCGATCGCCGCCGGCGTGCCCGTCGTGCCCTCCGCCGAGCTGCGAGGCGACGAGCTGGACGCCTCCCACGTCGGGTTCCCGCTGCTGGTCAAGGCCGCGGCCGGCGGCGGAGGCAAGGGCATGCGGATCGTGCGCGACCCCGCAGACTTCGCCGAGGCGCTCGCCGCGGCGCGTCGCGAGGCCGCGAGCGCGTTCGGCGACGACACGATCCTGGTGGAGAGGTACGTCGAGCACGGCCGCCACGTCGAGGTGCAGGTCCTCGCCGACACGCACGGCAACGTGGTGCACCTCTTCGAGCGCGACTGCTCCACGCAGCGCCGGCACCAGAAGGTGCTCGAGGAGGCGCCCGCTCCGACCATCTCCGAGGACGTCCGACGCGTCCTGACCGAGTCGGCCGTCGCTCTCTCGAAGGAGGTCGGCTACGTCAACGCCGGGACCGTCGAGTTCCTCGTCGCGGGCGAGGAGGTGTTCTTCCTCGAGATGAACACCCGGCTCCAGGTGGAGCACCCGGTCACCGAGCTGGTCACCGGGCTCGACCTCGTGCAGCTCCAGCTGATGGTGGCCGCCGGCGAGCCGCTGCCGTTCACCCAGGAGGACGTGAAGCTCAGCGGTCACGCGATCGAGGCACGGGTCTACGCCGAGGACGCCTTCAACGGGTTCCTGCCACAGGCAGGTGTGGCGGAGATGGTGCGCTGGTCGCCGCGGGCGCGCATCGACGCGGCGCTCGAGTCCGGCCAGGTCGTCTCTTCCTCCTACGACCCGATGCTCGGCAAGGTGATCGCGCACGGGCCGACCCGCGAGGCCGCGCGGCGGGCCCTGGTGACCGCGCTCGACGACACGGCGATCCTCGGCCTGACCACGAACCTCGGCTTCCTGCGGGGCCTCGCCGCCTCCGACGCGTTCCGCGACAACGAGATCGACACCGCCTACCTCGACACCCACCCCGACGTCGTACGCCCCGAAGGGGTTCTCGAGTCCGCGGTGCTGGCGGCGTGGGCGCTCGCGACCTCGCCCGCGCCGGACGGCCGCACCGGCGACCGGGGCGACGCCCCCTCCCACCCGTTCGGGGTGCGCGACGGGTGGCGGTCGGCAGGGCCCGCCGCGCCCACGCCGGTGGAGCTCGTCGTGGACGGCGAGACGACGGTCTTCTCGGTGGACCCGTCCGGGTCGATCACCGCGGGTGATCGGACCTGGGCCGTGCACGCGATCGCGTCCGAGGCGGGGGTCCTCCGCCTCGAGATCGACGACCTGGTCCACGAGGGAGCGGTGCGCATCGGCCCGCACCACGTCGACGTCGCGCACCGCGGCAACACGCATGTCTTCGAGCGTCCCGACGCGTTCGGCCCCGGCGCCCACCACGCCGTCTCCGACGGCACGGTCGCGGCGCCCATGCCGGGCACGGTGCTCAGCGTGACCGGTGCGGTCGGGCAGGAGGTTGCCGAGGGCGAGACACTCGGTGTCATGGAGGCGATGAAGATGGAGCTCGCCCTCAAGGCACCGGTAGCCGGCACCCTGGTCGAGGTCGGGGCCAAGGCCGGGGACCAGGTGGCCCTCGGCGCGACCCTGTTCGTCGTGGAGGCGGACGCGTGACGTCATACGTCTTGGTCGCTACAGCGACCGGAACGCATGACGTCCCGGAGGAGGAGTGAGTATGCGCAAGCCGCAGGTGGTCCGGGACCCGAGCCTTCCCGCGCAGGTGACGATCTACGAGGTGGGACCGCGCGACGGGCTGCAGAACGAGTCGACCGTCGTACCCGTCGAGACCAAGGCGGAGTTCATCCGCCGGCTCGTCGACGCCGGCCTCCCGATCGTCGAGGCGACCAGCTTCGTCCACCCGAAGTGGGTGCCCCAGCTCGCCGACGCCGCGGAGCTCCTCGACCTGCTCGACGAGCTGGACGGCTTCGACCCCGCTGCAGTGCCGCTGCCGGTGCTGGTGCCCAACGAGCGAGGCCTGGACCGGGCGATCGAGAAGGGCGTGCGGCACATCGCCATCTTCGGCAGCGCCACCGAGACCTTCGCCCAGCGCAACCTCAACCGCAGCCTCGACGAGCAGTTCGCGATGTTCGAGCCGACGGTCCGGCGCGCCCGCGACGAGGGCATGGACGTGCGCGCCTACGTCTCGATGTGCTTCGGCGACCCGTGGGAGGGCGACGTGCCCGTCGACCAGGTCGTAGCGGTCGGCAAGCGGCTGTTCGACCTCGGCGCGTCGCAGCTCTCGCTCGGCGACACGATCGGGGTCGGTACGCCGGGGCACGTGATCGCACTGCTCAACGGGTTCAACGAGGCAGGACTGTCCAACGGCCAGCTCGCGATGCACTTCCACGACACCTACGGGCAGGCGCTCTCGAACACGCAGGCGGCGCTGCGGGCGGGGGTCACCACGTTCGACGCGTCGACCGGGGGCCTCGGCGGGTGCCCCTACGCCGAGAGCGCGACCGGCAACCTCGCCACCGAGGACCTGGTGTGGATGCTCGACGGGCTCGGCATCGAGACCGGGGTGGACCTCCCGAAGCTGGTCGGGACCAGCGTGTGGATGGCCGAGCAGCTCGGCCGCCCGAGCCCCTCGCGGGTCGTCGCGGCGTTGTCGGGCGGCTGAGGGCCCTCACCAGGGGTAGGGCACAATTCCTGCATGAGTCGCGTCGTCTATCTCCACGTAGGAGCGCCGAAGACGGGCACGACGTATCTCCAGGACCGGCTGGGCGCGAACAGCGACTCCCTGGTCCAGCACGACGTCCACTTCCCCAAGGGGCCGCTCGGCCGGGACCCGGGGCACACGCACTTCCGGGCGGCGCTCGACCTCCTCGGCCAGGACTGGGGTGGACCCGCGGGGCATGCCGAGGGCTACTGGGACGCGTTGATGCGCAAGGTACGTCGCACGCGCGGCACGGTGATCATCAGCCACGAGATCCTCTCGGCCGCGCCCGCCGACAAGATCGCCAAGGCGATGGCCGACCTCGAGGGCAGCGACGTCCACGTCGTGTACTCCGCGCGGGACCTCGCCCGCCAGCTGCCTGCCTTCTGGCAGGAGACCATCAAGCAGGGCCGTCGCTGGACGTTCAAGAAGTTCCTCCAGCGGGCCCAGAACGACGACGACCTCTGGTTCTGGCGCTCCCAGTGCCTGCCGAAGGTGCTCAGCCGCTGGGGAGCCGGGCTCGAGCCGGACCACATCCACCTCGTCACCGTGCCGCAGCCCGGCGCGCCGCGAGACGAGCTGTGGCGGCGCTTCTGCACCGTGTTCGGGATAGACCCGTCGTGGGCGCCGCAGGAGAGCGACCGGGTGAACCCGTCGATGGGGGTCGCCGAGACGGCGCTGATCCGGCGGCTCAACCGGCGACTGGGCCAGAAGGGCCTGACCGAGCACTACCACACCACCCTGGTGCGGGAGATGCTCGTGCACCAGAACCTCGCGAACCGGGACGGGCGCAAGGCCACGCTCCCGCCGGACCTCTACCCCTGGGCGAACGAGATCACCGAGAGGTGGATCGAGTGGGCTGAGGGCTCGGGCATCGACGTCGTCGGTGACGTCGACGAGCTGCGCTCGGTGCCGCCACCGGAGGGTGCGAGGTGGAACGACCCCGACCGGCCCAACCAGGGCAAGGTGATCGCGGCGGCGCTCGACGCCCTGGTCGCGATGACCGAGGAGGCCGCGAACCGGCCCGACCCGAACGAGCAGCTCAGTGCCCGGATGGGCCGCGCGGCCAAGCGGTTCCGCGGCGCCTGAACCCGCTCTCAGCGACTCAGCCGGAGCGCTGGACCACCACGGGCAGCTCGTGCTCGGGTGCGACGAGGGTCGCGCGGCCCGACTCCACCTGCTCCTGCAGCCGTACCGTCCACGTGATGTGCCCGAGCTCGCCGTCCTCCGCGAGCCCCGCGTCCTACGTCCCGAGCGGCCGGGCCGACGCTGCTCGCGGTCCCCGACGTACAGCCACTTGCGGCGCACTGGGCCGACGCGGTTCCCCCGGGCCAGGGCGAGGGCGCAGGTCAGCGCATCGTGCGCGAGAGCAGCTCCCGGTCGGCGTACCGACCGATCTTCCAGGTGGCGAACCCGTCCGCGCCGGCGCCGAAGAGTCCGCCGACCACGGGGACGCGCCGGCCGACGGTCGTGGCCACCCGCTTGCCGGCCACCTTCGTCAAGAGCTCGGAGGTCACCTCGGCCGAGATCACCTTGTCCAGCTGCGGGTCGTGGGCCGGGGCGGTTGCGATCGCCATCGGGGGTGCGGGCAGCTTCTTCTTCTTGACCAGTGAGCGCACCACGTCGTCGCCCAGCATGCAGGCGAGCACGGCGTTGCGGACCCGTGGGTCCTGGAGGTCGTAGCCGCGCAGGTGCGCGATGCCCGCCACCATGCGGGCCTGGAGCATCGCGAGCCCCGCGATGTTCGCGGGGATGGTCAGCGCCGCGGTGACCACACCGCCGAGGTTCGTCACGAAACCCTGGGCACCGGCGTACCGGACGTGGTTCTCGATGAGCTCGTGGATCGCCGCGTCGACGTCGCCGCGCTGCTCCTCGAGCTGCTTGTCGGCCGCGTGAGCGGCACCGGGCAGCGGCCCGACCCCGTTGATCGCGCGTGAGAGTGCCTCGCGCACGAACCCAGCGGTCAGGTCGGGCGCCATCCTCCCCATCTGCGGGGCGAGCGCCTTCCCCAGCGAGCCACCGATGCTCATGTGTCCTCCTGTCGCCGGCAGGGCGCCGACTCGTTCAAATCCAAGCGTACGTGTGGGGTACCCGCGGACGGCCGCCCTGAACGTGGCACGCGGCACAGCACCACCCACGTGGTGCTCTCCGCGGGCGATGCGACCATGGTCGGGTGCCGACCGAACCGCAGCCGACCGGATGGGAGTTCCCCGACTCGCTCCACGAGATCGACGACGACGTCGTGGGCATGGGCGCCGACCTCGGCCCGTCGACCCTGCTGGCGGCCTACCGGCACGGCCTCTTCCCCATGCCCGGCAACCCGGGCATGCCGATGCTGTGGTGGTCGCCCGACCCCCGCGGGATCCTCCCCCTCGACGGGCTCAAGGTCTCGCGGTCGCTCCGCGCGTCGGCACGCCGGATGGAGGTGCGTGTCGACACCGCGTTCGACGAGGTCATCAGCGCCTGCGCGGACCCGTCGCGCGACTCGGGGTGGATCGACGAGGAGATCATCGACGCCTACACCGAGCTTCACGAGCTCGGCTGGGCGCACTCGGTCGAGACCTGGCAGGACGACCGGCTCGTCGGTGGGCTCTACGGAATCGCGATCGGCGGGCTCTTCGCGGGCGAGTCGATGTTCCACCGGGTCACCGACGCCTCGAAGGTCGCGCTGGTCGGCCTGGTCGACCTGCTCCGTGACGAGTACGCCGACCGGCGGCTGCTCGACGTGCAGTGGTCGACCCCGCACCTCGCCTCGATGGGCGTGGTCGAGGTGCCGCGTACGACGTACCTCGACCTGCTCCAGGACGCGCTCGAGCTGCCCCTGCCGCGGGCCTTCGCCTGACTCCGCGACGGCTCGATCGCCAAGTGGGCGACAACGACCGATCCCGGCCTGGAAGACCTGGCGTGTTCGCCCACTTGCCGACGTGCCCGGAGAGGTCGTCGGGCTACTTGAGCAGGCGCGACATCCGGCGGTCGGCGAGGAGCTTTCCGCCGGTCTGGCAGGTGGGGCAGTACTGCAGCGAGGAGTCCGCGAACGAGACCTCCCGCACCGTGTCTCCGCAGACGGGGCACTTCTCGCCCTTGCGCCCGTGGACGGCGAGGTGCGACTTCTTCTCCCCCTTGAGCTCCGAGGCCGCGAGACCCCGGGAACGCTCGACCGCGTCTCCGAGCACGGTGCGGATCGCGTCGTAGAGGATCTCGAGCTCGTCGTCGTCGAGGCTGGAGGCGGGCTTGAAGGGCGACATCCGCGCGGCATGCAGCAGCTCGTCGGAGTAGGCGTTGCCGATGCCGGCGATGACGCTCTGGTTGCGCAGGACGCCCTTGATCTGGGCGCGGCCGGCGTCGGTGAGGATCTGCCGCAGCGTCTCGCGGGTGAACTCCTCCGACAGCGGGTCGGGACCGAGCCGGGCGATCCCGGGGACGTCCTCGGGGCGGTGCACCACGTAGATCGCGAGCCGCTTCTGGGTGCCGAACTCGGTGATGTCGAGCCCCGCGCCGTTGTCGAGCACCACCCGCGCGGCGAGCGGCGACTTGTTGCTCGGCTTCGGCGGCAGCTTGGGCACCTCGTCACGCCACCGGACCCAGCCGGCCCGCGAGAGGTGCACCACGAGGTGCAGCCCGGAGGCCTCGATGTCGAGGAACTTCCCGTGGCGGGTCACGTCGTCCACGAGCGCGCCGTACAGCGCCGACAGCGGAGGGTCGAAGGTCTTGAGAGCACTGAAGGCCGCGATGTCGACGCGCGCGACCGCCCGGTCCTTGAGCCGGGTGCGCAGGTCGAGGGCGAGGGCCTCGACCTCGGGTAGCTCGGGCACGGCCTCAGTCTAGGCGGGCGCTGCCGGCTGGGGGACGGTCTGCGCCGAGGGCGGGGCAAAGCCGCCGGCAAAGTGATGACACCGGGGCCGTCGGGTGCGCAGAATGACATGCATGTACGACCCCGCGCCGCTGCGTGCCCACCGGGAGGTCTTCCTCGACGCCCGTGGTGACGGCCGCGCGCTGCGGGTCACCTGGCACGCCGAGGCCGGTGTGGTGGTGTTCTCCCTCTGGCGCGACCGGACCTGCTCGGGCACCTTCCGGCTTCCCGTCGAGGACGCGCCCGCGCTCGTCGACATGCTGCGCAACAGCCTGGAGGAGGCGTACGACGACGCGCGGGACTCGATCCTCAGCCGGTTCGGCGCACACGACGACGAGGTCGGCTGACCCGCTCGGTCACAGCGGCCGATCGCCCGTGGCCAGGAACCACACGCTCAGGACCAGGAAGACCACGAACGCCGCTCCTCCGATGCCGAGCGCCATGACCGCGACCGTGCGGAGCGCGGAGGTGTGGTCGACCTCCCCGGACCGGTAGGCGACCATCCGGATCGCACCCACCGGCAGCAGCAGGAGCGCGCAGATCCCGGCGATCGCCCAGACGAGCTCCAGGACGCCCATGTAGGTGAATCTACGCGCCCCTAGGACTCGCTAGCGAAATCTAGGGAATCGTCTAGAAAGGTGGATACAGTCCCATCGTGGACCCGATCAGGAACCCCTACGCCCCCGGCGCCGGTCAGCGGCCGCCCGAGCTCGCCGGACGTGACCGTGAGCTCCGCCAGTTCGAGGTGACCCTGGAGCGGGTCGCGGCCGGGCGCCCCGAGCGCTCGATGGTGCTCTCCGGGCTCCGGGGCGTCGGCAAGACGGTGTTGCTCAACGCGCTCCGGAGCCTTGCGGTGAAGCGGGCGTGGGGCACGGGCAAGATCGAGGCCCGCCCCGACCAGTCGCTGCGGCTCCCGATCGCCCAGGCCGTCCACGCGGCGGTGCGGGAGGTCGCGCACCGCCACCGCGACCCCGAGCGGGTGGACGCGGTCGCGGGGGTGCTCAAGTCCTTCGCCCTGCGCACCGGTCTCAACGACCGCAAGGGCGTCCGCTGGCAGCCCGCGTCGATCGGCGCCGACGTACCCGCCGCCAAGGGACGCGCCGACTCCGGGGACCTCGAGCTCGACCTGATCGAGCTGTTCACCGACGTGGCCGACCTCGCGGGCGACCTGGGCGTGGGCATCGGCGTCTTCATCGACGAGATGCAGGACATCCCGGCTCCCGAGCTCGCAGCCCTCTGCGGAGCGGTCCACGAGATCAGCCAGCAGGGCGCCCCGCTCGTCGTGGTCGGCGCCGGGCTCCCGCACCTCCCGGTCGCCCTCTCGGCCAGCAAGTCCTACGCCGAGCGCCTCTTCCGGTACGTCGTCGTGGACCGCCTGCCCCGCGAGATGGCCGACCGGGCGCTGCTGGTCCCGGCCGGCACCGAGGACGTCGACTACGAGGGCGACGCGCTCGACGAGCTCTACCTCCTCACCGACGGCTACCCCTACTTCGTGCAGGCGTACGGCAAGGTGACCTGGGACGTCGCCGTGGAGTCCCCGATCCGCATCACCGACGTGCACGAGGCGGCCCCGGAGGCCGAGCGCGAGCTCGCGGTCGGCTTCTTCGGTGCGCGCTACGACCGGGCCACCCCGGCCGAGCGCGACTACATGCGCGCGATGGCAGAGCTCGGCGCCGACAGCAACGACAAGGCGGTCACCACCGCGCAGGTCGCCGAGACCTTGGGCCGCAAGCCGCAGAGCCTCTCCCCGGCCCGGGACGGGCTGATCAAGAAGGGCCTCGTCTACTCGTCAGAGCGTGGCACTGTGGCCTTCACGGTGCCGCACTTCGGGAAGTTCCTCCGAGCCCAGCACGTCTGAGCGGCCGGCAGACGCCTTCCTGGCCGGCCCTACGAGGCTCTGCGCCCGTGAGATGTCACGATGGAGGCATGCACAACAGCGGGCGTCCGCAGGTGGTGGCGCACCGTGGGTCGAGCCTCGTCAACGCTGAACACACCCTCGGCGCCTACATCGCCGCGCTCGACGAGGGGGCCGAGGGCCTCGAGGCCGACGTACGCCTCACCGCCGACGGGCACCTGGTCTGCGTCCACGACCGACGGGTGGACCGTACGGCGAACGCCAGCGGCCTGGTCTCGACCATGGAGCTCGCGCAGCTCGACGAGCTCGACTTCGCCTCGTGGAAGAACCCGTGGGCCGAGCTCGACGACGAGGCCCCGGAACTGGACCTGGAGAAGAGCAAGGTCCTCACGCTGCGCCGGCTCCTCGACGCCGTCGCCGACTACGAACGGCCCGTCGACCTGGCCATCGAGACCAAGCACCCGACGCGGTACGCCGGGCTCGTCGAACGACAGCTCGTGGACCTTCTCGACTCCTACGGCTGGACGCGGAAGGGCTCGCCGACGCGCGTGATGAGCTTCTCGTACCGGGCGCTGAACCGGGTCAAGCGTCTGGCGCCCGAGCTCGACGTGGTGATGCTCGTAGACCGGCTCTACGCCTGGCAGCTGACGAAGAAGCTCGTCGGCGAGGAGTGGATCGCCGGCCCCGGCATCGAGCTGCTCCGGGACAACCCCCGCCTGCGTCGGCAGCTCGAGCAGAGCGGGCACCGAATCCACGTCTGGACGGTCAACACGCCCGAGGAGCTCGAGCTGTGTCTCGAGATCGGCGTCGAGGCGGTCATCACCGACACACCGGCCAGGATGCTGGCGAATCTCGGGGGTCGTGGGTAGACCACCCGAAACAATGTGTTTGGGTAGTCGGCTGAAAGGGCAGCCTACGGTCGGAGGGCCGCAGGAAGGGGGTGGGGCGTGGTGACACGCTCCGCACGGCAGCAGCACGCGCCTGTCACGGTACGCGTGCCCTTTGCCGCGTCCTCGGTCGCCGTGGCCAGGCAGCAGCTCAGGGCGTGGATGAAGGCCCAGGGCCTCCCACGCGAGGTCGTCGAGGACGGCCGCGTGGTCATCTCCGAGCTGGTCGCCAACTCCGTACGCCACGCCAAGCCCCTCTCGGACGGCACGATCCTCATCACGTGGGGCCGCGAGCGCAACGGCATCCGCATCTCCGTCACCGACGGCGGCAGCACCTCCCGTCCGCGCACCGTGCAGGCATCCGCCTCGGCCGTCTCCGGTCGCGGCATGGCGATCGTCGAGGCGCTCGCCCACGAGTGGTGGTCCGAGCACACCCGCACCCGCTCCACCATCCACGCCCTCCTCGCGCACTGACCCCGCCGCGCTGACCGTGATCACCGCGCCACTGCGCCTGAAGTAGCCTTCCGGCCATGGGTAAGAAGTCGCGCGTCAAAGCCAGGTCCGAAGCCGCCACCACTCCCGGGGAGGTCGGCCCCCGCCAGCCCTGCCCCTGTGGCTCGGGGAAGCGCTACAAGGCCTGCCACGGAGACCCCTCGGGCGTCGCCCGGACCTTCGTGAACCGCCCGTTCGAGGGGCTGGCGAGCGAGTGCGACATCATCGCGCTCCGCGAGCTGGTGCCTGCGGCAACCGCGCCCCTCCGCCTGGCCGACGGCGTCGGGACAGACCGGCCGGTCCTCCTCTGCACGCTGCTGCCGATGGCGGCGCCGGCGCTGGTACGCCAGGACGGCACGGTGTGGCTCGGCCTCCAGGTGCAGCACCAGTTCGGTGACCCGAGCCGCGACCTCGCCGCCGTGCTCCAGAAGGCGCTCGAGGCGGAGCCGGGCTCCATGGTCGGGCTCACCGACGCTCCCGGCGAGGGTCCCCGCCTCCAGGACCTCGTCGTCGACGAGCCGCTCGACATCACCGTCCACGACGGTTTCGAGTTCTGGATCGCCGACATGGACGACGAGGCCGGTGCACTGAGCGCGTCGCTGGAGAGCGCGAACGCCGCCGCGAACCCGACCCGTCGGCTGAGCTCGGTGGAGGCGGCTTACTGGACCAACGTCGGCACCAAGGAGCACCTGCGCTGGGTGATGCCGCACGACGAGGAGAAGCTGCTCTCCGCGCTCGCCCGCCTCCACGTCGAGGGCAAGGACGTGATCGCCGAGGGGTCCCGGCTCGTGGGGATGTTCCGGGTCCACGGAGTGCTCGTCCCGGTGTGGGACCTGCCCGTCGGAACCGGGGCCGAGGTGCTCGAGGAGCCGGCGGCGAAGTTCGGCGAGGACCTCGACAAGGCACTGGCCGACGAGACCCCCCTGACCGCCGAGGAGCGGGCCGCCAGGTCGGGCCTGGCGAACCGTCAGCTGACCATCCGCTGACGCTGACTAGACCGTTCGGAGCGGATTCCCTGTGACCTGCCACATATTCCTTCCTTGTGGTTGTCCTGGGGTCTCCGGCGACGTAGATTTATGACTGCCCGGTCGTTGTTGTATCCCCCGTCAGCAACGGCCGGGTTTTTCTATGCCGCCTCAGTTTTCCTATGCCCGCCTCAGGAACGCACCCTCTAGGCTGCCGCCGTGACCGAGTCGAAGCTCCGCCACGCCGCGCGTGCTCTCGTCCTGGACGACACCGACTCGGTCCTGCTGTGCCGGTTCGACTTCCGCCGGCAAGGTGGCCCCGTCGTGTGGGCGGCGCCCGGCGGCGAGATCGATACGCCGGCGTCGTCAACCACTACTACCTGATGCGCGCCGAGCGGTTCGCTCCGCGAGGGCCCGCCTCCGGAGCCGCGGGAGCTCGGCACCCACGACTGAGTGCCGGAGGAATCAGAGCGGGTCGCGGGTGATCGGGCAGGACATGCAGCGCGGACCGCCCCGGCCCGAACCGAGCTCGGAGCCGGAGATCGCGACCACCTCGATGCCGGCCTCCTCCAGGCGGCTGTTCGTCTCCACGTTGCGCTCGTAGGCCACCGCGACCCGCGGCGCGAGCGCCAGGGTGTTGTTGCCGTCGTCCCACTGCTCGCGCTCCGCGGTCACCGGGTCCAGGCCGGTGTCGATCTGGTGGAGGGTGTCGATGCTCATCGCCTTCGCGGCGGCCACGAGGAACGGCTCGGGCTCGGTCACGTCGAGCACGAGGTCGCGGTCGGAGTCCCCGTTGCGGTCCCGCACGGTCACGGTGTAGGCCTGGAGGTGGTCGGCGACGTTGGGGTACATCACGATCTTGTCGACGTCGACCATCGTGCACACGGTGTCGAGGTGCATCGTCGCCCGCTCCTGCGCGATCGGCACCGCGAGCACGGTCGTCGCGAGGTCCTC
>DASSMS010000169.1:0-2385 GCA_035688575.1 Nocardioidaceae bacterium | reverse complement strand
GCGGAAACATATGGGAGCGCAGATGCGGGTCTACCGCCAGCGCATCCGGACCGTCCAGGCGACCAAGAAGATCACCCGGGCGATGGAGCTCATCGCGGCCTCGCGCGTGGTGAAGGCGCAGCAGCGCGTCAGGGAGTCCTCTCCGTATGCCCGCGCGATCACCCGCGCGGTGTCGGCTGTGGCCACGTACTCCGACGTCGACCACCCGCTCACCACGGAGCACGAGAACGTGCGCCGGGCAGCGGTGCTCATCGTCACCTCCGACCGTGGTCTGGCGGGCGCCTACAGCTCGTCGGTCATCAAGGAGAGCGAGCGCCTCATCGGCGAGCTGCGTGACGAGGGCAAGGAAGTCGTCCCGTACCTCGTCGGGCGCAAGGCGGTGGGCTTCTACCGGTTCCGCAAGCGCGAGTATGCCGCCGAGTGGAGCGGGTTCACGGACCAGCCGAACTTCGAGGTGGCCCGCGAGATCGCCGAGCGCGTCGTCCTGGACTTCACCAAGGACCACGAGGAGGGCGGGGTCGACGAGTTCCACGTCGTCTTCACGCGGTTCGTCAACATGGTGACCCAGGTGCCCGAGGTCATCCGCATGCTGCCCCTCGAGGTCGTCGAGGGCGAGGAGGCCCCGTCCGAGGAGGACGTGCTCCCGCTGTACGAGTTCGAGCCGAGTGCCGAGGACGTCCTCGACGCTTTGCTGCCGAAGTACGTCTCCTCGCGGCTGTTCAACTGCCTGCTCCAGGCTGCCGCCTCCGAGCTGGCCTCGCGCCAGAAGGCCATGAAGTCGGCCACGGACAACGCCGAAGAGCTCATCAAGAAGTACACCCGGCTGGCCAACCAGGCCCGTCAGGCCGAGATCACCCAAGAGATCAGCGAAATTGTGGGCGGCGCCAGCGCCCTCGCCGACGCCAAGTAAGAAGGTAGAGAGAACACATGACTGCCACCGTTTCCGAAGACACCAAGGCCCCCCAGGCCGGCGGCGTCGGGCGGATCGCCCGCATCACCGGCCCGGTCGTCGACGTGGAGTTCCCCGTCGACGCCATGCCGGAGCAGTTCAACCTGCTCAAGACCGAGGTCGAGCTCTCGGGTGAGAAGAAGAACATCAACATGGAGGTCGCCCAGCACATCGGCGACAACATGGTCCGCGCCATCTCGCTGCAGCCGACCGACGGCCTGGTCCGCGGTTCTGCCGTGCAGGACACCGGGGGCCCCATCTCGGTCCCGGTCGGCGACGTCACGCTGGGCAGGGTGTTCAACACCACCGGCGAGGTGCTCAACCTCGCCGAGGGCGAGACCTTCGAGGCCACCGAGCGCTGGGGCATCCACCGCAAGGCCCCGGCCTTCGACCAGCTCGAGTCCAAGACCCAGATGTTCGAGACTGGCATCAAGGTCATCGACCTGCTGACCCCCTACGTGCTGGGTGGCAAGATCGGCCTCTTCGGTGGTGCGGGTGTCGGCAAGACGGTGCTCATCCAGGAGATGATCGCCCGTGTGGCCCGTGACCACGGTGGTGTGTCGGTGTTCGCCGGTGTCGGTGAGCGCACCCGTGAGGGCAACGACCTCATGGTCGAGATGGAGGAGGCCGGCGTTCTCGGCCAGACCGCCCTCGTCTTCGGCCAGATGGACGAGCCGCCGGGCACCCGCCTGCGCGTCGCGCTCTCCGCGCTGACCATGGCGGAGTACTTCCGCGATGTGCAGAAGCAGGACGTGCTCCTGTTCATCGACAACATCTTCCGCTTCACGCAGGCGGGCTCGGAGGTCTCGACCCTCCTCGGCCGCATGCCGTCCGCGGTGGGCTACCAGCCGACCCTGGCCGACGAGATGGGTGTGCTCCAGGAGCGCATCACCTCGACCCGTGGCCACTCGATCACCTCGATGCAGGCGATCTACGTGCCCGCGGACGACTACACCGACCCGGCCCCGGCGACGACCTTCGCCCACCTGGACGCGACCACCGAGCTCTCGCGTGAGATCGCCTCGCTCGGTATCTACCCGGCCGTGGACCCGCTGACCTCGACGTCACGGATCCTCGACCGCCGCTACATCGCCGAGGACCACTACAACACCGCGGTGCGCGTCAAGCAGATCCTCCAGCGCAACAAGGAGCTGCAGGACATCATCGCCATCCTCGGTATCGACGAGCTCTCCGAAGAGGACAAGATCCTCGTCAACCGCGCCCGTCGCATCCAGCGGTTCCTGTCGCAGAACACCTACGTGGCCAAGCAGTTCACCGGCATCGAGGGCTCGACCGTGCCGCTGGCCGACACCATCGAGGCGTTCACGAAGATCTGTGACGGCGAGTACGACCACGTCGCCGAGCAGGCGTTCTTCATGTGCGGTGGCCTCGACGACGTCGAGCGCCAGTGGGCGGAGATCCAGAAGAACCTCTGA
>DASSMS010000163.1:0-50250 GCA_035688575.1 Nocardioidaceae bacterium | reverse complement strand
CGGGCTCATGCCGTCGACGACCTGCAGGTAGACCGGGAGGAAGATCATCCCGCCGAACATCGCGGCGCCGATGGTGAAGCCGAAGAGGTTCGCGACGGAGAAGATCGAGTTGCGGAACAGCCGCATCGGGATGATCGGCTCGGCAGCCCGCAGCTCGACGAGGACGAAAAGGACCGCGAGCGTGAGGCCCGCGCCGAGGAGCGTGAGCCCTGTCGAGGAGCCCCAGCCGTACTGGGGGCCGGCCCACGCCGTGTAGAGCAGGATCGAGGTCACCGACGCGACCACAACGGCGGCGCCGAGGTAGTCGATCGTGTGGTCGCGCCGGACGTGGTGGATCTTCAGGGCCGAGGAGGTCACGACCAGAGCCACGAGGCCGATGGGCACGTTGATGAAGAAGATCCACTGCCAGCCGGGGCCGTCTGCGAACCAGCCGCCGAGGACCGGGCCGAGGACCGATGAGGTGCCGAAGACGGCGGCGAAGTACCCCTGGTAGCGGCCGCGCTCCCGGGGCGGGATCACGTCGCCGATCGTGGCCATCGCCAGCGCGATGAGGCCACCGCCGCCGAGGCCCTGCACGGCCCGGAAGGCGATCAGCTGGTCGATGCTCTGGGAGAACCCGGCCAGGAGCGAGCCGACGAGGAACGTCACGATCGCGACCTGGAACAGCAACCGCCGGCCGTACAGGTCGGAGATCTTGCCCCACAGCGGGGTGGAGGCGGTGGCGGTCAGCAGGTAGGCGGTGACTACCCACGACAGCTTGTCGAGCCCGCCGAGCTCGCTGGTGATGCGGGGGAGGGCGGTGCCCACGATGCTCTGGTCGAGCGCGGACAGGAAGAGCCCTGTCATGAGTCCGGCCATCACCACCAGGATCTGGCGGTGAGTGAGGTAGCCGTCGGTGTCGGGGGTCACGGGGTCTCCTGGTCCTGGGCGAGGTCGTCGAGGAGTCTGTTGAGCAGCACGCGCAGCTGCTCGCGGTCACGGTCGGGCCAGTGCTCGAGCAGCTGCGCCACCATGGCGCGGCGCCGACGGGCGCCGGCCTCGAGGCGGACCCGGCCCTGCTCGGAGAGGGTGATGCGGCTGGCGCGGCCGTCGTCGGGGTCACTCGTGCGTTCGAGCAGGCCGCGGTCCTCGAGGTGGCGCACCTGGCGGCTCACCGTCGACGCGTCGAGGTCGAGGGACGCGGCGAGTGCGGACAGGCGCATGGGGCCGCCGTGCATGAGCGCCTTGAGCAGGAGGATCGCGGCGAAGTCGAGCTCCTCGCCGGGGAGACGGGCGCGCATCCGCCGGCCCAGCAGGGCCAGCGTCACCATCACGGCCTCCTCGGCGGTCGCCGGCTCGTCGTACGCCGGGCGGGGGATCGCGGAGGGTTGCATTCGACAAGCATGCGGGGAGTTGCGTGTGCCATGCAAGTTTATTTCGGGTGAGCAGTATCACCGCACGGAACCCGCCGACCCGAACGGATTAGGGTGTGCGCCATGAGCACCGACATCTCCGCCGCACCGGTTTCGATCCCGACTCTGGAGGACATTCGTCGAGGGGCCGAAGACCTGCGGGGCGTGGCCATCAAAACGCCGATGGAGGAGTCGCGCTGGCTCTCCGCCGTGGCCGGCGGACCGGTCCTGCTCAAGTGCGAGAACCTCCAGCGCACCGGGTCCTTCAAGATCCGCGGCGCCTACCTGCGGATGTCTCGGCTCTCGCCCGAGGAGCGCGCCGCCGGCGTGGTCGCGGCAAGCGCCGGGAACCACGCTCAAGGCGTCGCCCTCGCGGCGAGTCTCCTCGGGATCAAGGCCACCGTGTTCATGCCCGGCGGA
Organism: Nocardioidaceae bacterium; assembly: GCA_035688575.1. Lineage (GTDB taxonomy): Bacteria > Actinomycetota > Actinomycetes > Propionibacteriales > Nocardioidaceae > Nocardioides_C. The sequence goes on along the minus strand of DASSMS010000163.1, from coordinate 48,439 downwards.
GCGCCGATCCCGAAGGAGAAGGCGACCCGCGGCTACGGCGCCGACGTGGTCTTCGAGGGCCAGACCGTCGACGACGCCCTCGTGCGGGCGCAGTCGTTCGCCGAGGAGACCGGCGCGATCTTGATCCACCCGTTCGACCACTTCGACATCGTCACGGGGCAGGGCTCCTGCGGCCTCGAGATCATCGAGCAGTCACCTGACGTGGAGACGGTCCTCGTGCCGACCGGCGGCGGCGGGCTGCTCGCCGGGATCGCTACCGCGATCAAGCGCCTGAAGCCCGGCGTGCGGGTCGTGGGCGTCCAGGCGGAGGGCGCCGCTGCCTACCCGCGCTCCCTCGCCGAAGGCCACCCCGTCGCGCTCGAGTTGATGAGCACGATGGCGGACGGGATCGCCGTGGGACGCCCCGGGGACGTGCCCTTCCGGGCGATCTCCGAGCACGTCGACGACGTCGTGACGGTCAGCGAGGAGTCGCTGTCTCGAGCGCTCCTCATGCTGATCGAGCGCGCGAAGCTCGTCGTGGAGCCGGCCGGCGCCGCCGCGGTGGCCGCTCTCATGGACCACCCGGACCGGTTCCCCACCCCCGCGGTCGCGGTGCTCTCCGGGGGCAACATCGACCCGCTGCTGCTGATGCGAGTGCTCCGCCACGGCATGGCGGCCGCAGGCAGGTACCTCGTCTTCCGGGTCCGCATCCCCGACCTGCCCGGCGGGCTCGCGAAGCTCCTCAAGGAGCTCGCCGACCTCGACGCCAACGTGCTCGACGTCGTGCACGAGCGCACCTCGGCACACCTGCACCTGAACGAGGTCGAGGTGGCGATGCAGGTCGAGACCCGCGGGGCCCCGCACGCCGAGCGGGTGCTCAGCCGGCTCCGCGAGTGCGGGTACCACGTGTCCGAGCAGGGCTAGCGAGCCATGTAGCCGCCGTCGACGTACAGCTCAGCACCGGTGACGAACGACGCGTCGTCGCTGGCGAGGAAGGCCACCGCCGCGGCGATCTCCTCCGGCCTCCCCAGCCGGGCCATCGGCGTCGAGTCGATCATCGCCTGCTCGAAGGGGGTGCCCTTGGCCTGGTCGAGGATCGGGGTGTCGATGAAGCCCGGGTGCACCGAGTTGACCCTGATGCCCTCCGTCGCCCAGTGGAGGGCGAGGTTCTTGGTCATCGTCCGGACCGCGCCCTTCGCGGCGTGGTAGTCGGTCGAGGTGCCGAAGCCGCCGCTCGCGCCGAAGATCGAGCTGTTGTTGATGATCGACGCGTGCTCGGACTCCTTCAGGGCCTCGGCGCAGATCTTCATGCCGAGGAACACGCTGGTCTGGTCGATCGCGACGTTGCGCTCGTAGTCCTCGAGGGAGATGTCCTCGATCGCCCCGAGGCCACCCGCGCCGGCGTTGTTGACGAGGATGTCGAGCCCGCCGTACTCGGTCATCGCGGTCTCGACCGCGTCATCCCAGTCCGCCGGAGACGTCACGTCGTGGTGGAGGTACATGGCCTCGTGCCCGAGCTCCTTGAGGTGCAGGGCGACCTCCTCGCCCGCCTCGTCCTTGATGTCGGTCACCAGCACCTTGGCGCCCTCCTCCGCCAACCGGTAGACCGTGGCCTTGCCGATGCCGCTCGCGCCGCCGGTCACCAGCGCCACCCTGCCCTCGAGTCGTCTCATCCCCTGCTCCCTCTGTCGAGCGAGAAGCTCGCTGCCCCTCGGCACAAGAGTCGTGCGCGCCGGGGGCCGGGGAAAGGGCGGAGCGTCCCCCCATGGGGGACGATGGTCCCGGCGCAGAACGGCCCGGAAACGACGAACGTGGCCACGAACGAGGTCTGCGGGAGCCCCGCAAAGCCGTTCGTGGCCACGTCCGTGGCAACGGCAGGGTCAGCCGGTGAAGGGCACCGCGTCGACGATCTCCACCTTCAGCTCCTTGCCGTTGGGAGCCTCGTAGGTGACCGTGTCGCCCTTCTTGAAGCCGATGATCGCGGAGCCGAGCGGCGACTGCGGCGAGTAGACCTCGATCTCGGCGAGACCGTCGGCCATCTCGCGGGCGCCGAGCAGGAACGTCTCGACCTCCTCGTCGCCGACGAAGCGGGTGGTGACCTTCATGCCCGGCTCGACGACGCCGTCGTCGGCGGGCGTCTCGCCCACCTCGGCGCGGCGCAGCATGTCCTCGAGCTGACGGATCCGCCCCTCGACCTTGCCCTGCTCCTCGCGGGCGGCGTGGTAGCCGCCGTTCTCCTTCAGGTCACCCTCGTCGCGGGCGGCGCTGATACGAGCGATGACCTCGCTGCGGACCGGCCCGCGCAGGTGCTCGAGCTCTTCCTGGAGCTTGTCGAAAGCCTCCTGGGTCAGCCAGATCACGTTCTGGTCGCTGGACTGCGTCACTGGTCGTGCTCCTGATGGTTGTCGTCGGTGGTTCCGGAGGACCGGGACCATGGATCGGGCCGTTCAAGGCAAGTAGATGATCTTATCAACGTCACACGGGGTGGGACCAATTCCCAAGGCCTTCAGCGACGGCGGTTCTGTCCCTCGGCGAGGCAGCCGACGACGTCGACGGTCGTGGCCTCCCGCTCGGTGCGGACCGTCTCGGTGAGGGTCTGCGTCCGCGCTCCGCCCGGGCCCACCTTCACATTGAGCTCGCCGACGGTCGAGTGGTCCGACGCCTGCGCCCGCAGGAGGCAGGAGGCCTCCACGTCGGGGGTGCGCCGGGTGACGGTGAACGTCGCATCGGCGCTGTGGTCGTCGACGACCTCGAACGACACGATGTCGGAGGTCACCTCCGGGTCGCTGTAGTGCAGCATCACCCACGCCAGCCAGCCGAGGAAGATCGCGGCGACCAGGGCCGCGGCCGACACGAGGAGGCGTCGCCGGGCAGGGCTACGGGTCCCGTATCGCGTGGCAAGGTCGGTCACCACCACATTCTAGGATTGCCCCCATGCTCCGACTGATGCACGTCCATGCCCACCCCGACGACGAGTCGAGCAAGGGCGCTGCCACCACGGCCAAGTACGTCGCCGAGGGGGTCGACGTCCACGTCGTGACCTGCACCGGAGGGGAGCGCGGCTCGGTGCTGAACCCCAAGATGGACCGCCCGGACGTGTTGGAGAACATCGCCGAGATCCGCCGCAAGGAGATGGAGGCGGCACGCGAGATCCTCGGGGTCCGCCAGGACTGGCTCGGCTTCGTCGACTCGGGCTGGCCCGAGGGCGACCCGCCGCCGCCGCTGCCGGAGGGCTGCTTCGCTCTCGTCCCGGTCGAGGAGGCCGCCGAGCCGCTCGTCCGGCTGATCCGGGAGTTCCGGCCGCACGTCGTGACGACCTATGACGAGAACGGCGGCTACCCCCACCCCGACCACATCATGTGCCACAAGGTGAGTGTCGCGGCGTTCGAGGCCGCCGGAGACCCGACGAGGTACCCCGCCGCCGGTGAGCCCTGGCAGCCGCTGAAGCTCTACTCCCACCACTCGTTCCACCGCGACCGCACCCAGGCGCTGCACGACGAGATGATCATGCGCGGGCTCACCTCGCCTTACGAGGAGCGGCTGTCGAGCTGGAAGCCCGACCCCGTGCACGCCAGGCGGATCACCACGAGGGTGCCGTGCGCGGAGTACTTCCGGGTCCGCGACCAGGCGCTCCTGGCGCACGCCACTCAGATCGACCCAGAAGGGGCCTGGTTCGCCTGCCCGCTCGACGTCCACGAGAAGGCCTGGCCGACCGAGGACTACGAGCTGGTCCGGAGCTTCGTGGACTCCTCGGTGCCCGAGGACGATCTGTTCGCAGGCGTCCGCGAGGCGCTTGAGACAATGAAGGCATGATCCCCCTGAACTCCATGGTCGCGCTCTGGACCGCGATGGTCCCTCTCGCCGAGGAGATCCCCGACCCCAACGACGTCAAGCCCGGCTGGGTCGGCTTCACGGTCGTGGTCGTCCTGATGGTTGCCGTCGTCCTGCTGTGGCTCAGCTTTCGCAAGCAGCTCAAGAAGGTGAACTTCGAGGAGCCGTCCGAGAACGGCGACACGGGCACGGCGGCCGACGGTCCGGCAGGCGGCTCGAGCCCGGGCAACGACAACGGTCAGGGTCGCCGCCCCTCCTGACCGCGTAGCGCCTCGGGTCAGAGAGGATTCCTGCGTACGACGCGCACGAGGGCGTCGTAGGCGGTGCGAGACGGCTGGTTCGCGTCCTCGGGCGGCGGCGGCACCTCGCGGGCCACCCGCTCGGCCCGGACCACCTCGAAGCGCTCACCGTCGAGGTCGGCGAGGACGTCCTCGGCTGTGTAGAGCACCTCGGGGTACTGAGGGCCGCCCGTGCCCTCGGCGATGTTGGTGCTGTCGTGGGCTATCACGAACAGCGTCCCGCCGTCCTTCAGCGAGAGGAACGAGCGTCGTACCGCCGCCCGGCGCTGGTCGGCAGGGAGCTGGAGGTAGGCGAGCAGCGCCAGGTCGTAGGCGCCGTCGCCGGGGTCGTAGTCGAGGACGTTGGCGTGGACCCAGTCGATGTGGAGGTCGCGGCCACGTTCGTGGCGGGCCTGGAGTGACCGGCCCTTGTCGAGGCCGACCAGGGAGAAGTCCACCGCGGTGACGTCCCACCCCTGGGCGGCCAGCCAGATGGCGTTGCGACCCTCCCCAGCCGCGACGTCCATCGCGCGGCCGGGGACGAGGCCGGCGAGCTCGGACTCCACGAACTGGTTGGGCCGTGAGGACCACACCAGCTCGCTGTCGGCGTACCGACGGTCCCAGTCGCGCGCGTCCATCGAGGTCACCTCACGCGAGCGAGAGGAAGAGCTTCTCCATCTTGGCGGTGTCCAGGGCGGCAGCGTCGCCTTCCTGGATCACGCACTGCCGCAGCCCGGAGGCGATGATCGCGAAACCGGCCTTGTCGAGGGCGCGGCTGACGGCGGCGAGCTGCGTGACTACGTCCTCGCACTCGCGACCCTCGTCGAGCATCTTGATGACGCCGCTGAGCTGCCCCTGGGCGCGCTTGAGGCGGTTGATCACCGCGACCATCTCTTCGGCGGGCAGTTCCATCTCTCGTTCCTTCTTCTGGGGCTACGCGGACAGCGAGGCCAGGGCCTTCTCGAGGCGCTCCTTGGCCTCGTCGGCAACCGGCTGGAGACGCTCATTGTCGGTCATGGCGACCATGGTCTGCGGGTCGATGGCCTCGACCACCGTCCCGTCAGCGGTCTCACGCACCACGACGTTGCAGGGCAGGAGCAGCCCGATGGACGGCTCGGCCTGCAGCGCCGCGTGAGCGAGCGGTGGCCGGCACGCGCCGAGGATGACCTGTGCGGGCACGTCGACGTCGAGCTTCTTCTTCAGCGTGGCCTTGATGTCGATCTCGGTGAGCACGCCGAAGCCCTGCTCGCCGAGTGCCTCGCGGACTGCCTCGACGGTGTCGTCGTACGGCGCCCGGACGGTCGTGCTCAGTGCGTAGCTCACGCGCTCGCCTCACCCTTCTCCTGGGCGGCGACCGCGGCGTGGACCTCTTCCATGTTCAGACCCTTGACCGCGGTGATGACCTGGTCGAGCGCCTGCGGAGGGAGCGCGCCGGGCTGGGCGAACACGAGCACTCCCTCGCGGAAGGCCATGAGCGTCGGGATGGACGTGATGTTCGCGGCGCGGGCGAGCGCCTGCTCGGCCTCGGTGTCGACCTTGCCGAAGACGATGTCCTCGTGCACCTGGGACGCCTTCTCGTAGGTCGGCGCGAACTGCCGACACGGGCCACACCAGGACGCCCAGAAGTCCACGAACACGATGTCGTTGTCCGCGACCGTCTGCTCGAAGTCAGTTGCGCCGAGGTTGATCGTTGCCATCTGCTCTATCCTCCAGGGAGTTTTGATCGTATACCTGTAGGGGTATAACCGGGGCTCTTCTCGATTCATTCCCCACGATGTCAGGGGTACCCAGGGAATGCGGCCGGCACGCACCGTGTTGAGACGTATACGCCCTAGGGTATTCGACGCGAAAGGATGACGAACGCATGCGCGAGGTCGACATCGACCAGTTCGCACAGGCCCACGCGGACGGTGCCACCGTGGTCGACGTACGTGAGGCCAGCGAGTACGTCGGAGGCCACGTGGCCGGCGCGGAGCTGATCCCGATGGGCTACCTGCCCTCACAGCTGGCGCGGTTCAGCAAGGACGAGCCGATCTACCTGATCTGCCGTTCCGGCAACCGGAGCCTCGCCATGGCGGACCTGCTGATCAATGCTGGATACGACGCACGGTCGGTCGCGGGCGGCACCGTAGCCTGGCAGAGGTCAGGCCGGCCCGTCGTCGAAGGGCGCGAGCCCGGCAGCGGGAACGAGAGGAATGGCGCATGAACGACGTCATCATCCGGACCCTGGAGACTCCCTCGCTGGGTGACCGCAGCTACCTCGTCCACGACGGGCAGGTCGCCTTCGTGGTTGACCCGCAGCGCGACATCGACCGGATGCTCGCCCTGGTCTCCGACGAGGGTGTGCGGGTCACGCACGTTTTCGAGACGCACATCCACAACGACTACGTCACCGGCGGACTTGCGCTCGCCGAGCAGACAGGCGCGGAGTACCACGTCAACGCCGACGACGACGTCAGCTTCGAGCGCACGCCGATCCGCGACGGTGACACGGTCGCGGTGGGCGACCGGATGACGGTCAGGGCGATCCACACGCCGGGGCACACCTTCACCCACCTCTCCTATGCTGTGGAGGCCGACGGCAGGCCCCTCGCGGTGTTCACAGGCGGTTCGCTGCTGTACGGCGCCACCGGCCGACCTGACCTGCTCGGCTCCGAGCACACCGAGGAGCTCACCCGGCTCCAGCACGGGTCCGCCCAGCGGCTCGCGCAGCTGCCGGACGACACTGGGGTCTTCCCGACCCACGGCTTCGGAAGCTTCTGCGCGGCGGGCTCGTCGGACGACCAGGCCGACGAGTCCACGATCGGCCGGGAGAAGCGGGCCAACCCTGCGCTCACCGAGAGCGAGGAGGCGTACGTCAGGCAGATCATCGAGGGCCTCGACGTCTACCCCGCCTACTACGTCCACATGGGGCCCGCCAACGCTGCGGGACCTGGGGCTCCTGACCTCTCGCTCCCGGCGGCCGTGAATGCCGAGGACCTGCGTCGACGCCTCGAGGCGGGGGAGTGGCTCGTCGACCTGCGCGCACGCACGGCCTTCGCCGCCGGCCACGCGCCGGGGTCCTACAACTTCGGCCTCGATGGCCAGTTCTCCACCTACATCGGCTGGATGATGAGGTGGGGCACCCCGATCACCCTCCTCGGCGAGTCCGAGGAGCAGGTGTCCGAGGCTCAGCGCGAGCTGGTCCGCATCGGCGTGGACGAGATCGCCGGTTCCGCGACCGGGGGGCCGGAGTCCTGGACCGACGAGAAGCTCGGCAGCTTCCCACTCGCGACCTTCCCCGACCTGGTCGAGGTCCGCCACCACCGCGACGTCGTCGTGCTGGACGTGCGGCGGGCCTCGGAGCATGACGAGTCGCGCATCGAGGGTGCGGTCAACATCCCCATCCACGAGATTGCCCAACGGGTGGAGGACGTTCCTCCTGGTGAGGTGTGGGTGCACTGCGCCAGCGGCTACCGCGCCTCGATCGCCGCGTCGTTCCTGGCGGCTGCCGGTCGTGACCTGGTCGCGATCGACGACGAGTTCGCCAAGGCCGGAGAGGCCGGCCTGCCCATCATCGAGAACCACGGAGGAGCGTGATGGGGTTCCTTGACAACCTCTTGCAGAAGCAGTTCCGCGTGGTGGGTCCGGCCGAGGCGAACGAAGCGCTCGAGCGGGGCGCCGTCCTGCTCGACGTGAGGGAGCCGCACGAGTGGAAGAGCGGTCACGCGCCGAAGGCGCGTCACATCCCGCTCGGGCAGCTGAGCTCTCGGGCCGGTGAGCTGCCGCGTAACCGCGAGATCCTCGTGGTCTGCCGCTCCGGCGCCCGGTCGGCTCGCGCGGCGAAGATGCTCTCGGCGCAGCGGGGCGACGTCGTCAACGTCAAGGGAGGCATGAGCGCGTGGGCCCGCGCGGGTCTTCCGGTCGTGGCCAAGGGTGGAGGGCCGGGCCGCGTCGCCTGACCAGACCAGCCGACGCGCGTGAATGAACCGCCGCGGACCCCTGTTCCGCGGATTGAACAAGATACCCCCCAGGGTATACTGGAGACAGGAACAAGCCCCGACCCCCTTGGAGTCAAGACATGTGTTTTCCCGTTGTTTGCAGCTCCTGCAAGAAGACCACCTGGGACGGCTGCGGCATGCACGTCGACGCCGTGATGTCCACGGTTCCGGAGGACCGGAAGTGCGAGTGCCGCTGAGGCTCCGCTAGCCGACACGCGCGACCAGCCCCCGCGCCCACCGCCACGGTGGGCGCGGGGGCCGGTCGCGCTTGGTGTCGCACGAGGGCGTCCTTTTCGGACCGGGTGGCCGCTCTGCGCGGGACCTCCGCCTCTGACCTTCATGGGGCTCTTGCCCGATGTTGGGAAGCGAGGGTCGTTGCCCCATGCGCGGCAACCATCACAAGGGGGGGATCACCCATGGCCCGCATACTTCACTCTTCCCGCTCCAGCATCGTCCTGCTGCCCCCAGGTCGCAGGCGGGCGGCGCTCTCCGTCATGAGCCTGGGCGCCTTGGTCGCGGCGGGACTCGCGACCGTGCCTGCCGCACAGTCCGCGCCGGACCCCAGCTGTCCCGCCGCGTTCCCGGTGGCGAGCATCGTGGAGGGGCAGCGGGTGACCGGCCTGACCGTCAGCAAGGGCGCGACACCCAGCTCCTTCACCGGTGAGGTCGTCGGCGTCCTCGACGACGGCATCGCACCTGACCTCGACCTCGTCATGGTGCGGCTGAGCTCCGCTGCGCTCACGGCCGCCGGCGGCGTCTGGTCCGGCATGTCCGGTTCGCCGGTGTACGCCCGGGACGGGCGGCTGCTCGGTGCCGTGTCCTACGGCCTGGCAATGAGCCCCACGATGATCGCGGGCGTGACGCCGGCAGCCGACATGCAAGCCCTGCTGACGGCGGACACGGCACAGGCACCGGGGTCCTTGGCCGCGGCCGCGCAGAACGAGACGATCGACCTGCCCCGGGCCCTGTCGAGCCGGCTGGTCTCCTCCGGTGCCGCCGAGGACGCGGAGGTCGATGCGGGCCTCAGCCGGCTTCCGCTGCCTGTGTCGGTCTCCGGGCTGAGCACCCGCCGCATGCGGCAGGCCGCGAAGCTGATGCCGACGCCGAACGTGCGCCTGTACAAGTCGTCCTCGGCGTCGCCGCAGGGTCCCGAGATCCCGGTCGTGGCGGGCGGGAACCTTGCCGCCTCCGCGTCGTACGGCGACGTCACCTGGGCCGGCGTCGGCACCGCCACGGCTGTGTGCGGTGACGAGGTCCTCGCCCTCGGGCACCCCTTCATGTACAGCGGCCGGACCAGCCTGACGATGCACGGCGCCAACGTGCTCTACGTGCAGCAGGACCCTTACTGGGGCGGCGGCTTCAAGGTGGCCAACCTCGGCGCCCCGGTGGGAGCGGTCGACGCCGACCGGATGGCAGGTCTGCACGGTGTCCTCGGCCCGGCGCCGCGGGTCACGACGGTGACCTCGCACGTCGAGGCCGAGGGTCGCTCCCGCACCGGCTCCACGAGGATCAGCTTCCAACCGGACCTGCCCGGCCTCGCGGCCACCCACATGTGGGCGGACCAGGACCGGGTCCTGGACGCCTGGTCCAAGGGGTCGGGCACTGCGACGTGGACGGTCTCGGGCACCCGTGCCGGAGGCAAGGACTTCAGCTACACGAGGAGCGACCGTCACGCCTCGACGTGGGACATCTCCTACGAGATCCCCTGGGGTCTCTACACACAGCTCTTGCAGCTCCAGGCCAACGAGTTCGAGCCCGTGACGGTGAAGACGATCCGGACCACCTCGCGGCTGACCACGCGCTACGAGCGCTACGTCATCAAGTCCGCGCAGGTCCGCCAGGGCGGAGCGTGGGTCAAGCTGAAGGGCACACAGCCCCTCCGACTTCGTGCCGGCTCGACACAGCGGTTCCGGGTGGCGCTCTCCTCGCCGGTCCTGGGGACGCGGCAGGTCGTGCTCCGTCTGGCCGTCCCACGCGGTGCCGCAGGCAGGTCGGGAGCGCTCACCATCATGGGCGGCAACTCCTTCGGCGCTGATGAGTACTACGAGGGCGAAGGCACCCCGAGCGGCGTGTCGTCGCTCGACCAGCTGCTGCGGAAGTTCCGGACGGACCCGCGCAACGACCACGTGCTCGCCGACCTGAGGATCTTCGGCAAGGGCGGCAAGGCGCTCAGCCGGCAGACCCGGTCGACCGTCGAGGCGGTCACCGACGGGGCCGTCGAGGTGGGAGTCCGTGTTGTCCGCCGTTGAGGCAGAACCACGGGTGCGGCCGGAGCGGAACCGCTCCGGCCGCACCCGTCCCGCCCCTAGCATGAAAACGTGCGCACTCTCGGCAACATCCTGTGGTTCCTGCTGGCCGGCCTCTGGCTGGCCATCGGCTACGCCGTGGCGGGCCTGGTCGCGTTCATCCTGATCATCACCATCCCCTTCGGGATCGCGTCCTTCCGCCTTGCCGGCTACGTCGTCTGGCCCTTCGGCCGCACCGTGGTCTGGCAACGAGAGGCGGGGCTCTGGTCGGTGATCGGCAACGTCTTGTGGATCGTCGTCGTCGGCTGGGAGCTGGCCATCGCCCACCTCGTCGCGGGGCTGCTGCTGTGCGTGACGATCATCGGCATCCCGCTGGGTGTGGCCTGCTGGAAGATGGTGCCGCTGGCCCTGCTGCCGCTCGGCCGCGAGGTCGTGCCGATCGGTGCGACCGGCCGGGACCCGTACGGCGTCCCGTACACGTCGGCCTCCTGAGGGCTCCAGCGCCGGGCAGTCCCGGAGTTTGGGCAAGGGTCCGGTACGACCTACCGTGAACGTAACCCTTGATGGGAGACGACACCTGTGCCGAACCGCCTGGCGAACGCGACGTCGCCGTACCTCCTGCAGCACAAGGACAACCCCGTCGACTGGCACGAGTGGGGTCCTGAAGCGTTCGAGGAGGCGCGGCGGCGCGACGTGCCGGTCCTGCTGAGCGTCGGCTACGCCGCCTGCCACTGGTGCCACGTGATGGCGCACGAGTCCTTCGAGGACGAGGGCACCGCGAACCTGATGAACGAGCACTTCGTCAACGTGAAGGTCGACCGTGAGGAGCGCCCCGACGTCGACGCCGTCTACATGACGGCCACGACCGCGATGACCGGCCAGGGCGGTTGGCCGATGACGGTGGTGCTCGACCACGACGGTTCGCCGTTCTTCGCGGGGACCTACTTCCCGGACCGGCCCCGCCACGGGCAGCCGGCCTTCACCCAGGTCCTCCAGGCGCTCGCCGACGCCTGGCGTGACCGCCGCGACGAGGTCGCGGGGGTGGCCGGGCGGGTGCGCGAGCGACTGCGCATGGAGAACGACGCGGCCGGACGGGGGGACCTCGGCGAGGACGTGCTCGAGGTCGTGGTGGACAAGCTCTACCGGGAGTTCGACCAGACCGCCGCGGGGTTCGGGACCGCTCCGAAGTTCCCTCCCTCGATGGTGCTGGAGTTCCTGCTCCGACACGAGGCCAGGACGGGCTCCGAGCGTGCCCGGGAGATGGTCGGCCTCACGTGCCACGCGATGGCGCGAGGTGGGATGTACGACCAGCTCGGCGGGGGCTTCGCCCGTTACAGCGTCGACCGGGGCTGGGTGGTCCCGCACTTCGAGAAGATGCTCTACGACAACGCCCAGCTGCTCGGGCTCTACGCGCGATGGTGGCGGCAGAGCGGCGACCCGCTCGGCGAGCGTGTGGCCAGGGAGACCGCAGACTTCCTGCTCACCGATCTGCTGACCGCCGAGGGGGGCTTCGCCTCGGCGCTCGACGCCGACTCCGAGGGCGTGGAGGGCAAGTACTACGCCTGGACCCCGGCGGAGCTGGTGGAGGTGCTCGGTGAGGAGGACGGCCGTTGGGCCGCCGGGCTCCTCGACGTGACCGAGCGCGGCACCTTCGAGCACGGGTCCTCGACGCTGCAGCTCCGCCAGGACCCCGACGACCCCGAGCGCTGGTCGAAGATCCGCTCCCGGCTGCTCGAGACGCGCTCCACGCGGGTGCCGCCCGCCCGCGACGACAAGGTGGTCGCGGCCTGGAACGGGCTCGCGGTCGGCTCGCTGGCACAGGCTGGTCTGCTGCTTCGCGAGCAGCGGTATGTCGAAGCGGCGGTCCGTGGCGGGGAGCTGCTCGTGCTGCTCCACGTCGAGGAGCGTGCCGACGGAATGCGACTCAGGCGCGTCTCTCGAGACGGGGTGGCCGGCTCACACGCGGGGGTGCTCGAGGACTACGGCTGCGTCGCGGACGGCTTCCTCGCCCTCCTCTCCGCCACGGGCGACCCGGTTTGGCTCGAGCGTGCGGGCGGCCTGCTCGACACGGCCCTCGTGCACTTCGCCGACGGGCAGGGTGGCTTCTACGACACAGCGGACGACGCCGAGGCCCTGGTCGCCCGCCCCCGCGACCCGAGCGACAACGCCAGCCCCTCCGGGCAGTCGGCGCTGGTCCACGCGCTGCTTGCCTATGCCGCGGTCACGGGCTCGGGTCGCCATCGTGACGCGGCCGAGGCGGCGCTTCGCACGGTGCGCCTGCTCGCCGACCGCGTGCCTCGCTTCGCGGGCTGGTCGCTCGCCGCGGCCGAGGCGGCCGTGTCCGGCCCGCTCGAGATCGCGATCGTGGGTGACGAGGGTGACGCGCTCCGTGGGGAGCTCGAACATGCGGCCCGCCGCTCGGTAAGCCCGGGGGCGATGGTCGTGGCCGGGGCACCGGGCGCCTCCGGCGTACCTCTTCTCGCGGGCCGTGGCCTCGTGGACGGCAAGGCGGCTGCCTACGTGTGCCGGGGCATGGTGTGCGAGCGCCCGGTCACCGACGTGGACGAGCTCCGCAAGCTGCTCGGCGGTTGAGCGGCTCCGCGACGCGACCGCGCACGGTGGTCCGGATGGGAGTGGCACGCATACCGCTGCTGTCTGTCCCGGGCTCGTGGCAGGATTCCGGCGTGGCGCATTCACTGGCAGGGCGGGCAGAGAGCCGGATCCAGGCACGGCTGCTGTCCTTGCTGCGCGACGAGGGGCCGCTCTCACGCGCTGAGCTCGCCGATCGGCTCTCGGTGTCCCGTACGACGGTCGCGGCCGAGGTCATGCGCCTCGCCGAGCTCGGGCTCGCCGCCGAGGTCGGGCCTGCGGCTTCTCGGGGTGGCCGTCGCTCGACCGTTGTCGACCTCTCGGCTGACGTCCGGTTCGTCGGCATCTCCGTGGGCGCCACCTCGGTCTCCGTGGCGGTGACGGACGGACGCCTCGGCGTGCTGACGATGCACAGCGAACCGTGTGACGTGCGCACCGGTCCGGAGAAGGTGCTTGCCACCTCCATCGCGCAGGCCCGGGCGGTCCTCCGGGAGCAGGGCGTGGACCGGCCGGTGGGCGTCGGCATCGGCGTGCCGGGGCCGGTGGACTTCCACCGCGGCATCCCGGTCTCCCCGCCGATCATGCCCGGGTGGGACGGCTACCCGGTCCGGGACGCCGACTCGCGCGAGCTCGGTTGCCCGGCGCTCCTGGACAACGACGACACCCCGGATGCAAGCAGCGGTGAGGAGGGCGGCACCGGGAACGCCGCCGCAGGCTCGAACGACGAGGAGGGTGAGACGGTCACCATCGGCTTCTCCGCACCTGCGGCGGACCACGGCTGGATGGCACAGATCACCGCGGCGGCGGAGGCCGAAGCCGAGAAGTACGGCGACGTCGAGCTCGTCGGCGCCGAGGGCACCAACGACGTCAACCTGCAGATCAGCCAGGTGGAGACGTTCATCAACGACAAGGTCGACGCGATCGTCCTGCTGCCCTTCGACGGTGCAGCGCTCACACCGATCGCGACGCGGGCGATGGAGGCGGGCATCCCCGTGATCAACGTCGACCGGGAGTTCAACAGCCCGTTCGCAGCGCGCGCCACGGTGCTCGGCGACAACTACGGCATGGGTGTTTCCGCGGGAACCTACATCTGCGAGCAGCTCGACGGCCAGACTGATGCCGTGGTCGCCGAGATCGCCGGTATCGACTCGCTGCCCCTGACACAGGACCGCAGCCAGGGCTTCAAGGACGCCCTGAGCGACTGCGGCCTCGACGTCGACAACAGGGTGGCTGCGGAGTTCACCGTCGAGTCGGGTGAGCGGGCCGCCGCGAACCTGCTGCAGGCGGCCCCCAAGATCGACGCGATCTGGAACCATGACGACGACCAGGGCGTCGGGGTCATGGCAGCGATCGAGAACTCCGGCCGCGACGAGTTCTTCGTCGTCGACGGTGCCGGTTCGCGCAACGTCATGGAGGAGATCAAGTCCGGTGACTCGCTGATCGAGGCGACCGTCATCTACCCCTCGACCCAGGGTGCCGACGGGATCCGCCTCGCTCGCCTCGTGGCACAGGAGAAGGCCCTAGGCGACCTCGTCGAGGTCGAGGTGCCGCGGGAGATCAAGCTCTTCGCCCCCGTCGTGCCCGCGGAGAACGTCGACCAGTTCCTGCCGACGGCATTCCAGTCCTGACCCAGCAGACGCGACGTTCGACCGCCGTACCGACGAACAGGCAAGGCAGGCGACATGACTGACGAACCTCGAGACACCTCGGGCGCGACGCTGGGGGTGGGAATGGTCGGCTACGCCTTCATGGGCGCAGCGCACTCCCAGGCATGGCGGGCAGCGCACCGGTTCTTCGATCTCCCGATGACGCCCCGGATGTCCGCCCTGTGCGGCCGGGACGCCGAGCGGCTCGCCGCGGCCGCGACCAAGCTCGGATGGGAGAGCACCGAGCAGGACTGGCGCACCCTGCTGGCCCGCGAGGACATCGACCTCGTCGACATCTGCACTCCCGGGGACACCCACGCCGAGATCGCGATCGCGGCGCTGGAGGCCGGCAAGCACGTGCTGTGCGAGAAGCCGCTGGCCAACACCGTGGAGGAGGCCGAGGCGATGGCGCAGGCTGCGGCACGCGCCTCGGCCAGGGGCGTCCGCTCGATGGTCGGGTTCACCTACCGTCGGGTCCCCGCGATCGGCCTGGCCCGCCGGCTGGTCGAGGAGGGACGGATCGGCGAGATCCGTCATGTCCGGGCCCAGTACCTCCAGGACTGGATCAGCGACCCGGAGGCGCCGTTGTCCTGGCGGCTCCAGAAGGACCGGGCCGGCTCGGGGGCGCTCGGTGACATCGGTGCGCACATCATCGACCTGACCCAGTACATCACCGGGGACCGGATCGCCTCGGTCGCCGGGATGATGCAGACCTTCGTCACCGAGCGACCCGTGCCCGCGGAGTACGGCGCACTCGCCGGACGGGCAGGTGCCGGTCGGGGCGAGGTGACAGTGGACGACGCGGTCGCCTTTCTCGCTCGCTTCGGCAGGGGCGCCTTCGCCACCTTCGAGGCGACCCGGATGGCTACGGGGCGCAAGAACGCGATCCGGATCGAGGTCAACGGGGACAGGGGAAGCCTCGCCTTCGACTTCGAGGACATGAACCTGCTGCACTTCTACGACGCCACAGAGCCGGCAGAGACCGCGGGGTTCCGTCGGATCGTCGTGACGGAGCCCGAGCATCCCTACGTCGCCGCCTGGTGGCCGCCGGGCCACCTGCTCGGCTACGAGCACGGCTTCGTGAACCAGGCGGCCGACCTCGTCACCGCGATCGCTCAGGACACCGACCCGGCGCCCTCCTTCGCCGACGGCCTGCAGGTGCAGAGGGTTCTGAGGGCGGTCGAGGACAGCGCCGACAAGCTGAGCTGGCAGGAGGTCCCGGCATGAGCGACCTGACACCGACAGCCCGGGACCGCTTCTCGTTCGGGGCGCTCGAGTTCTGCGGCGACTCGCGTTCGACGCACCCGACGCGGCTTTCGACGCTGCGTTCAGCACCAAGGACTGACCTACGACACGGCCGCCGTGCCCACGAGTTCACGATCGAACCCGGGAACGGACGGACGCTCTCGGGAGGTTCTGAGACAGGGAGCAGAGGCGGCCCTGAGACACGGAGAAGGGGAAGGCGAGTGCCTTCCCCTTCTGCGTGGTTCAGCTTTCTGCTTCACGGCCCTTCGGGCTCGTGATGCGATCGTGAAGGGGTGGTCATAGGCAACACCTCCAAACCGATCAAGCTGGTTTTCGTTGTCTCGACGGTAACCCCCGGACCCGTCAAATAGGAAGACCTAGATGGGCGTTTTGTGAAGAGCCGCGGTCGAGGTCTAGCGCAGCGAGTAGGTCGCGATCGAGATGCCCACGTAGTGCGTCACGAACGCGGCGATCGTCAGCGCGTGGAAGACCTCGTGGAAGCCGAACCAGGTGGGCGAGGGGTTGGGACGTTTCAGGCCGTAGACGACGCCGCCGAAGGTGTAGAGGACGCCTCCGACCGCCATCAGCGTGAGCACGGCCGTGCCGGCGTTCGCGACGAAGGCGTCGAAGTAGAAGATCGCGGCCCACCCCAGGCCGATGTAGATCGCCGTGTAGAGCCATCGGGGCGCGCCCACCCAGAAGATCCGGAACAGGATCCCGAGGGCCGCCCCGACCCAGACCACGGTCAGGAGGATGGTCCGGTCACGACCGTGGAGGAGGAGCAGCGTGAAGGGTGTGTAGCTGCCGGCGATGAGCAGGAAGATGTTCGCGTGGTCGAACCGCTGGAGGAAGGCCCACACCTTGGGGGGCCAGTTCCCGCGGTGGTAGACCGCCGATACCGTGAAGAGGACGAGCGCGGAGGCCGCGAAGATCGCCGAGCCGGTGCGGGTGGGGGCGTTGGGGGAGAGCGCGATCAGGACGACACCGGCTGCAAGGGTGAGCGGCGCGGTCGCGGCGTGCAGCCAGCCCCGCAGCTTCGGCTTGACCTCGACGAGCACGTCGTGGACGTGCTCGCGGAGGTGGTCGGCGGCCTCCGAGGTCGCCCGGACCGGCTCGGACAGGTCTCGGTGCTCGTCGGATGCCATGAACCTAGGTTACCCGCCGGTACGCGACCGCATTCGGGGTAGAGGGACCGCGGTCCCGGGTAGGGTGGGATGTCGTGGCTGACTGGAAATCCGGCATACGCAAGGTGCTGTACCCCGCGTACGAGGCGCGCTTGGCGCGTCGTCTGCCGACCGACCGTCTGCCCAAGCACGTCGGCGTGATGCTCGACGGCAACCGCCGCTGGGCCAAGGCCGTCGGCGCCGACGCCGAACAAGGGCACCGGGCCGGGGCCGCGAACATCTCCCCGCTGCTCGAGTGGTGCGAGGAGGTCGGGGTCGAGGTGGTCACCTTGTGGCTGCTCTCCACCGACAACCTCAACCGGCCGCCGGCCGAGCTCGCCTCCCTGCTCACGATCATCGAGGAGGCCGTCGAGGACCTCGCCCACGCAGAGCGCTGGCGGCTCAACCCGGTGGGCGCCCTCGACCTGCTTCCCGCGCCCACGGCCCGTCGGCTCAAGGAGGCCGCGGACGCCACCCGCGACGTCGATGGCCTGATCGTGAACGTCGCCGTGGGGTACGGCGGCCGCCGGGAGATCGCCGACGCGGTCCGGTCCCTGCTCCAGGAGCACGCCTCGCAGGGCACCTCGATCGAGGAGCTCGCCGAGATCATCGACGTCGAGCACATCGCCGAGCACCTCTACACCAAGGGTCAGCCCGATCCCGACCTCGTGATCCGGACCTCGGGCGAGCAGCGGCTCGGCGGCTTCCTCCTGTGGCAGAGCGCCCACAGCGAGTTCTACTTCTGCGAGGCCTACTGGCCCGACTTCCGCCGCGTTGACTTCCTCCGAGCGCTGCGCGCCTACGCCGAACGGGAGCGCCGCTTCGGAACTTGACCGGTTCGCCCCGCCTTGTCCCACGGATTCGGGCGTGTCGCTGGTCCGGCTCGCGTAGACCGTCTACCTTCGTGAGCAACGGCAGGTGGGGAAGCCTGCCGTGTCGGGAGGCCCGTTCGTGACAAGTCACGACCAATTGATCACCGGGAGTCTGCACTCAGACTTTCGGGCCCGGTCCCGGTCCGAAGCGAGAATCTAGGACCGGGGCGCTGAGTGCGTGCGCCGGTCCGCGAGGGGACGTAGCCGTGGCTGCAAGCAAGAGCACCACTCGCCGGAAGAGCGCAGCGCCCGCGACTGAGGGGGTCAGGACCTTCGTCCTGGACACGAGCGTGCTGCTGGCCGACCCGGGTGCCCTGCACCGCTTCGACGAGCACGAGGTGGTCCTGCCCGTCGTCGTGATCACCGAGCTCGAAGGCAAGCGCCACCACCCCGAGCTGGGCTACTTCGCCCGGGCGGCGCTGCGAAGGCTCGACGAGCTGCGGGTGCTGCACGGTCGCCTCGACGAGCCGGTCCCGGTGTCGGACACCGGCGGGACGATCCGGGTCGAGCTGAACCACACCGACCCCGAGTCGCTGCCGTCCGGCTTCCGGCTCGGTGACAACGACACCCGGATCCTCGCCGTGGCCCGCAACCTCGCCAACGAGGGCCACGCCGTCACCCTCGTCTCCAAGGACCTCCCGCTGCGCATCAAGGCCTCTGCTGTCGGGCTCGACGCCGAGGAGTACCGCGCCGAGCTCGCGGTCGAGTCGGGGTGGACGGGGATGACCGAGCTCGAGGTCTCCGGGGTCGAGATCGACGAGCTGTACGACGACGGGGTGCTCGACCTCGAGGAGGCCCGCGACCTGCCCTGCCACACCGGCCTCGTGCTGCTCTCGGAGCGGGGGAGCGCGCTCGGCCGGGTCAAGGCCGACAAGCGCGTGCACCTCGTGCGGGGGGACCGTGAGGCGTTCGGCGTGCACGGCCGCTCCGCCGAGCAGCGGATCGCGCTCGAGATGCTGCTCGATCCCGACGTCGGGATCGTCTCCCTCGGCGGCCGGGCCGGCACCGGGAAGTCGGCGATGGCGCTGTGCGCGGGCCTCGAGGCGGTCATGGAGCGGCGTCAGCACAAGAAGGTCGTGGTCTTCCGCCCGCTGTTCGCAGTGGGGGGCCAGGAGCTCGGCTACCTCCCGGGCAGCGAGACGGAGAAGATGTCGCCCTGGGCTCAGGCGGTGTTCGACACCCTCGGAGCGCTGACCTCGCCCGAGGTCATCGACGAGGTGGTCGACCGGGGCATGCTCGAGGTGCTGCCGCTGACGCACATCCGCGGTCGCTCGCTGCACGACGCCTACGTCATCGTCGACGAGGCTCAGTCCCTCGAGCGCAACGTCCTCCTCACGGTCCTCTCGCGCATCGGTGCAAACAGCAAGGTGGTGCTCACCCATGACGTGGCCCAGCGCGACAACCTGCGCGTGGGCCGCCATGACGGCGTGGTCGCGGTCGTGGAGCGGCTCAAGGGGCACCCGCTCTTCGCCCACGTGACCCTGACCCGGTCCGAGCGCTCGCCGATCGCAGCGCTGGTCACCGAGATGCTGGAGCACGTGACCCTCTAGCGAACAGTCCGGACCGGCTCGCACCTGGGGCGATAGATCCCGGGGCGAGCCGGTTTGCGTGCCCGCCGGAGGGGGAAGCATGCGGGCAGGACGCACACATGCCCCATGTGACCCGTCTCGCATCCTTCCCGGGTGATTTGCACGAGTCTGGGCAAGTCAGGCATGGTGAAGAACTTGTTCGTCGCCCCCGACGTGCAGCAATCCTGTAGTCGAACCCTGCGAGAGACGTCTGTGCCAAAAGCCAAGTACGTTCCGAAGCACCGGAACGCACCGCCTGAGCCAGCGCTGAAAAAGGGCCTGCGCAAGTCGGTGACGTACTCCGGAGTCGCGGTCGCCGCGACCGGTATCGCCGTGACCAGCGGCATCGCCATGAAGGACAACGCCCCCGCCGACTCCGCCACCGCCACGATCGCGTCGGCTCAGGCCAAGCGGGCCGACACGCCCGTCGACCTGAATTTGCGGGAGCGCGAGGCCGAGGTGTCCCGGTCCGACCGGCGCACCTCCAGCGACAAGAAGAAGGCCCTCGACGAGGACTCCGGGGGACAGGTCACCCGGACCGAGGACCTCGCCTCCGAGGACCCACGCGAGATCGCACTCCGACTGATGCCGGAGTACGGCCTCTCCGAGGCGGAGTTCGACTGCCTCGACGAGCTCTGGGTCAGCGAGAGCGACTGGGACCCGACCGCCGACAACCCGACGTCCACGGCCTACGGGATCCCGCAGGCCCTCACCGGCGGCACCCACGACAACCTGCCCGCGGACTACATGACCAACCCGGTCAGCCAGATCCGCTGGGGACTCTGGTACATCGCCAACTCCTACGGCACCGCGTGCGCGGCCTGGGAGTTCAAGCAGGCGAACAACTGGTACTGACGCCGGTGGGACGTCCCCGTCCCCAGCAAACACGAGGGAAGAGGGTCGGCTCCATGAGCCGGCCCTCTTCTCGTTCCCGGCGGCTGACGGAGCCGCGAGTGTGCGTGGGCGGCGTCAGGGGTGGGTCATGCTCGCCACGTCGAGCGCCTCGTCGAGCTGCGCCTCGGTGAGGTCACCGCGCTCGACGTACCCCATCTCGACGACGACCTCCTTGATCGTCTTCTGCTCCGCAAGGGCCGTCTTGGCGACCTTGGCGGCGTTCTCGTAGCCGATGTAGCGGTTGAGCGGGGTGACCACGGAGGGTGAGGACTCGGCATAGGTCCGCATCCGCTCGACGTTCGCGGTGATCCCGTCGACGCACCGGTCGGCCAGGAGCCTGCTGCTGTTGGCGAGGAGCCGCACCGACTCGAGCAGGTTGCGCGCCATCACGGGCATCATCACGTTCAGCTCGAAGCTGCCCGACGCGCCCGCGGTCGCGACCGCCACGTCGTTGCCGAGCACCTGGGCGCAGACCATGAGCGTGGCCTCGGGCAGGACCGGGTTCACCTTGCCGGGCATGATGCTCGACCCGGGCTGCAGGTCGGGAAGGTTGATCTCCGCGAGGCCGGTGCGGGGGCCCGAGGACATCCAGCGCAGGTCGTTGCAGATCTTGGTCAGGCTCACCGCGACGGTGCGGACCGCGCCGGAGAGCTCCACGAGGGCGTCGCGGGCTCCCTGGGCCTCGAAGTGGTTCCGGGCCTCGGTGAAGTGCTGCCCGGTGCGGTTCGTCAGCTCCTCGATGACACGGGGGGCGAACCCTTGAGGGGTGTTGATGCCGGTGCCGACCGCCGTACCGCCTAGCGGCAGCTCGGAGACCCGGGGCACCGCCGCCTCGAGCCGCTCGACGCCGAGCCGTACCGCCGCGGCGTAGCCGCTGAACTCCTGGCCCAGCATCACCGGGGTCGCGTCCATGAGGTGGGTGCGTCCGGCCTTGACGACGTCGGCGAACTCGCGGGCCTTGCGCTCGAGGGCGTCGGCGAAGTGGTCGAGGGCGGGCACGAGGTCACGCGTCGTGGAGGTGACCGCGGCGACGTGGATCGACGTCGGGAAGGTGTCGTTGCTCGACTGGCTGGCGTTGACGTGGTCGTTGGGGTGCACGTCGCGCCCGAGGCGCCTGGTGGCGAGGGTCGCGAGCACCTCGTTCATGTTCATGTTCGAGGAGGTCCCCGAGCCGGTCTGGAACACGTCCACGGGGAAGTGGTCGAGATGCTCCCCGGCCACGATCTCGTCCGCCGAGGCGATGATCGCCTCGGCCATGTCCTCGGCGACCACGCCGAGCTCGGCGTTGACCTTCGCCGCCGCGGCCTTCACGTGGGCGATCGCCTGGACGTGGGCGTCCTCCAGCGTGCTACCGCTGATCGGGAAGTTCTCCACGGCCCGCTGGGTCTGGGCCCGCCACAGGGCGTCCGCCGGGACCTGGACCTCACCCATGCTGTCGTACTCGGTGCGGAAGTCAGCCATGACCGGACCCTACCCGGGTCGCAGGGCGCTATGCCTGGTTGCGCGCCAGGTAGATCCAGTAGTGCTCGTCGCGGCTCTGGAGCGTGACGTCGTAGGGAACGGCCACGGCGTCGCCGAAGACCTCCTGCAGCTCGGCCTGCAAGGTCGGCGACTCCGCCGCGGACCAGATCACGACCGCACCGCCCGGTCGCAGGCACGCCTTGGTCTGCTGGAGGAACTCCCGCTGGTAGACCGCCTCGTTGTCGTCGTAGACCAGGAAGCCGGGGCCGTTGTCGACGTCGAGCAGGACCAGGTCGTACGACGCCGGGGAGGCCTCGGCCATCGCGGTGCGGATGTCGGCGGTCATCACCGTGACCCGCTCGTCGGCGAGGTACGCCGGTCCGTGGGGCACGGTCCCGTCGCGCATCCACTGCACGAGCGCGTCCTCGATCTCCACGACGACCAGCCGCTCGACGCGCTTGTCCGCGAGCACCTCGTGCATCGTGAAGCCGAGCCCGAGGCCGCCGATCACGACGGCGCGCGGATCCTCGACCTGCTTCAGGGCCGCGGTCGCGAGCCCCTTCTCGCTGCTGGTCTCGAAGGTGTCCATCACGAACACCCCGTTCACACGCAGCTCGAGCACGACGGGTGCGTTCGGACCCGCTTCGGGGTCGTGGCGCTCGCGCAGGACGATCTCGCCGCGCGGGGACTCGGCCCGGGCAACCTCGGTGTACTCCACGCCCCTCATTACCTCCGGTCGTCTCGAGCCAAACCCCACCGCGGACGTCATACAACCCGGTCGCTATAGCGGCCAGATCCTATGACCTCCCGCGGGACGTCATACGTTTCGGTCGTCATAGCGACCTATGTGGATGACGTCCCGCTGTCCACAGGGCGCTGATCGGGACGTGCACCGAGCTGGGAGAGGGGTCAAGGTGCTGCGATGGTCTCACCGAACCCTCCCGCGGTGGCCTCTCCGGCCGGCCGACGTGTCCTTCGACGCCGACGCGCTGAACGGCGGGCACGCGAGCAAGAAGGGATCCTCAGCAGGCGCCAGCTCTACCAGCTCGGTCTCACTCGGTCCGAGGTCCGGGCCAATGTCCGGGCGGGTCGGTGGCGGCGGGTTGGCCGGCAGTGCCTCTGTGTTCACACGGGGCCCTTGAGTCCGACGGCCAGACACTGGGTCGCCGTGCTCGAAGCAGGGCCGCGGGCCTACCTCGACGCTGCATCCGCGTTGCTGGAGGCCGGGCTTCAGAACTTCAGCGTGACGTCGATCCGCGTGTCGGTGCCTCGTGGCGCGCGGGTGTACCGGCGTCTGCGAGGCGTCGACGTCAGGCAGACGCGTCGATGGAGTGCCGACGACGTCGAGGCAACCGGCCTGCCCCGGACGCGGCCCGCCGTCGCGGCGGTCAGGGCTGCGCTGTGGGCACGGTCGGACAGAGAAGCCGCGCTCGTCCTCACGATGACGGTCCAGCAGGGCATCGAGAGTGCCGAGCGGATCTCGCTCGAGATGCTCCGAGTACGCCGCGACCGCCGGCGCGCCTTCATCCACGGGGTCCTGCACGACCTGCTCGACGGAGTCCGTTCGCTGGGGGAGCTCGATGTCGCACGTGAGTGCCGTCGAAGAGGCATTCCGGAGCCGACCCGTCAGGTGCTGCGCCGAGCCAAGAACGGTACGTACTACCTCGATGTGTACTGGCAGCCGTGGAAGCTCGTGGTCGAGATCGACGGCATCCAGCACACGTGGGCAGGTCAGGTGGTCGGTGACGCGATTCGGCAGAACTCGCTCGCCCTGGCCGGCGACACCGTGCTTCGCCTCCCGCTCCTCGGACTCCGTGTCGCCCCGGACGAGTTCTTCGCCCAGATCGAAGATGCCCTTGCAGCGGCGGGGTGTGACCTCCCTGGTCGACGTACTGCCTGAGCCTGCGCGGGACGTCATCCGAGCTGGCCGCTATCGCGACCGGGATGTATGACGCTGCGCGGGACGTCATCCGAAATGGCCGCTATCGCGACCGGTATGTATGACGTCCCACGGGCGAGGGGGTACGACGGTGCCGGGGAGGGCCTCAGCCCTTCTCAGCCGAGCGGACCCGGATGCCGCTCAGCGGAACCGTGGTCTGGCCGGCCGGGTCGGCGAAGAAGTCGTTGCCCTTGTCGTCGACGACGATGAACGCTGGGAAGTCCTCGACCTCGATCTTCCACACCGCCTCCATGCCGAGCTCGGGGTACTCGAGCACCTCGACGTGCTTGATGCAGTCCTGGGCGAGGCGAGCCGCAGGCCCGCCGATGGAGCCGAGGTAGAAGCCGCCGTGCGTCTCGCAGGCCCGGGTGACCTGCATCGACCGGTTGCCCTTGGCGAGCATCACCATCGATCCGCCCGCGGCCTGGAACTGGTCGACGTAGGAGTCCATCCGGCCGGCCGTGGTGGGGCCGAATGAGCCGGACGCGTAGCCTTCCGGCGTCTTTGCGGGACCGGCGTAGTAGACCGCGTGGTCCCGCATGTACTGCGGCATCTCCTCGCCCGCGTCGAGGCGCTCCTTGATCTTCGCGTGCGCGATGTCGCGGGCCACGACCAGCGGTCCGGTGAGGGAGAGGCGGGTCTTGACCGGGTACTTCGAGAGCTCCGAGCGGATCTCGTCCATAGGCCGGGTCAGGTCGACCTTCACCACGTCTTCGCTGAGCTTCTCGCCCGTGGTGTCGGGGAGGTACTTCGCGGGGTCCCGCTCGAGTTGCTCGAGGAAGACGCCCTCGGCGGTGATCTTGCCCAGCGCCTGGCGGTCCGCCGAGCAGGAGACCGCGATCGCCACAGGGCAGGAGGCGCCGTGGCGGGGGAGACGCACCACGCGGACGTCGTGGCAGAAGTACTTCCCGCCGAACTGCGCACCGATCCCGAAGGACTGGGTGAGCTTGAAGACCTCCTCCTCGAGCTCGAGGTCGCGGAAGCCGTGGGCAGCCGTGCTCCCTGACGTGGGGAGGTTGTCGAGGTAGTGCGCGGAGGCGTACTTCGCGGTCTTCAGCGCGAACTCCGCCGACGTGCCGCCCACGACGACCGCGAGGTGGTACGGCGGACAGGCGGCGGTGCCGAGCGAGCGGATCTTCTCGTCGAGGAACTCCAGCATCCGCTTGGGGTTCAAGACGGCCTTGGTCTCCTGGTAGAGGAAGGACTTGTTGGCCGAGCCCCCGCCCTTGGCCATGAACAGGAACTTGTATTCAGGGGACTTCCCGACCGGCCCGGGGCTTGCGTAGAGCTCGATCTGGGCGGGGAGGTTGGTGCCGGTGTTCTTCTCCTCCCACATCGTCAGCGGCGCGAGCTGCGAGTAGCGAAGGTTCAGCTCGGTGTACGCGTCGTATACGCCCTTGCTGATCCACTCGCCGTCGTCGGCGCCAGTGAGGACGCCCTCGGACTTCTTGCCCATGACGATGGCGGTGCCGGTGTCCTGGCACATCGGGAGGACACCGCCGGCGGAGATGTTGACGTTCTTGAGCAGGTCGAGCGCCACGAAGCGGTCGTTCCCGCTCGCCTCGGGGTCGTCGATGATCTTCCGCAGTTGCGCGAGGTGCGCGGGCCGGAGGTAGTGGGCGATGTCGCGCATGGCCTCGGCCGTGAGGATGCGCAGGGCCTCGGGCTCCACCTTGAGGAAAGTGCGGCCGTCGACCTCGAACGTACTGACGCCTTCGCTGGTCAGCAGCCGGTACGGCGTGTCGTCCGCCCCGGTGGGCAGGAGGTCGGAGTAGCGGAACTCAGGATCGTTGCTCACGGGCCACGAGGGTAATCGAGGCGACTAGGCTTGGCGCATGGAGGGACGCCACCACGAGACGCACCAGCCCGATCCGGCCCGGCTCCGGATCTCCGACGACGACCGACACCAGGTGGCCGAGGTGCTGAGGCAGGCCGCGGGGGAGGGGCGGATCGACCTCCACGAGCTCGAGGAACGCCTTGAGGCGACCTACCAGGCCAAGACCTACGGCGACCTCGTCCCGATCACAGCGGACCTTCCCACGCGTACGACGGGCGCGCTGCCTGTCGTGCCCCCCGTGGCGCCCCCTGCCGTGCAGCCCGCGGCCGCGGGCACGTCGATGGTCCCGGCGACCTCGTACCCCACCTCCATCTCGTTCATGGGCGACTGCACCCGGCGTGGCGTGTGGCGCGTCCCGGAGGACCACACCGCCTTCTCGATGATGGGCTCGGTGACCCTGGACCTGCGGGAGGCGCTGTTCGAGGCACGCGAGGTGACGATCACCGCGGTCGCGATCATGGCCGGCATCGACGTCATCGTGAACCCGTACACACAGGTGATCGTCGACGGCATCGGGGTCATGGGCGACTTCAGCCAGTCCCGGGACAAGGTGCCCGCCGAGATCACGGCCGGCTCGCCCGTCGTACGACTCAAGGGTCTCGCGCTCATGGCGGGGGTGACGGTGCAGCGCAAGGCGATGCCGGGTGAGTCACGCAAGCGCCTGGGTGGGCGCAAGTAGGTCGCTCACGTGGAAGCTTGGCCTCCCTCGGTCGAGCCGAGGGAGTGCTCAGGAGACTAGCCGTGAGGACCCCGAAACGGAAGATCCAGGACAAAAGCCACCGGCCGGCCCCGCGCGATGCGGGGCCGGCCGGTCGCCTTGTCGCTGGTTGTTCAGAGGCCGACGGTGAGGTTCTCCTGGGTCTCGGGGTCGAACAGATGCATCTTGCGGGTGTCGACCCAGATCTCGGCTTCGTCGCCTTCCTGGATCTGGCTCGCGGAGTCGAGGGAGATGATCAGCTGGGGACGCATCGCCTCCATGTCGAGCTCCTTCTCCAGCTCCGTCAGCTGCGCCGTCACCTCCGGAGGCGCCTCGAACGGCATGTAGCCGTAGGCCTCGTTACCGAGCCACTCGACGACGTCGACCGTCGCCCGGAACGTCGACCCCTCCTTGAGCTTGTGCTCCTCCACGACCGAGGCGTCGTCGAAGTACTCGGGCCGGATGCCCGCGATGAGCAGCCCGCTGTCCTTCACCCGCTCGGCCTTCTCCTTCGGGATCTTCACGGTGCCGAACGGCAGTTCGACCTGGTCGCCCCTGACCGTGGCAGGCAGGAAGTTCATCGGCGGGGAGCCGATGAAGCCGGCGACGAAGAGGTTCACCGGGTGCTCGTAGAGCTCGCGCGGCGTGGCCAGCTGCTGGAGGATGCCGCGCTTGAGCACCGCCACCCGGTCGCCGAGGGTCATCGCCTCGGTCTGGTCGTGGGTCACGTAGACGGTGGTGATGCCGAGCCGCTTCTGCAGCCGCGAGATCTCGGTCCTCATCTGGCCCCGCTGCTTCGCGTCGAGGTTCGACAGCGGCTCGTCGAAGAGGAACGCCTGGGCCTCCCGGACGATCGCGCGCCCCATCGCCACCCGCTGGCGCTGGCCACCGGACAGGTTCCCCGGCTTGCGGTCGAGGTGCTCGTCGAGCTCGAGCGTCTTGCTGGCCTCCCGCACCTTCCGGTCGATCTCCTCCTCGCTGAACTGCTTCGCCAGCCGCAGCGGGAAGGCGATGTTCTCGTAGACGGTGAGGTGCGGGTAGAGCGCGTAGTTCTGGAACACCATCGCGAGGTTCCGGTCACGCGGCGCCTTGTCGTTGACCCGCTCCCCGCCGATGACCATGTCGCCGGAGGTGATGTCCTCCAGGCCGACGATCATTCGCAGCAGTGTGGACTTGCCGCAGCCCGAGGGCCCGACCAGGATCATGAACTCCCCGTCCTGGACGTCGATGCTGACGTCGTTGACCGCGGGGAAGCCGTCGCCGTACTGCTTGACGATGTTCTTCATTTCGATGGCAGCCATGTGGCATCAACCCTTCACTGCACCGGAGGTGAGTCCGGCGACGATCTTGCGCTGGAACAACAGGACGATGATGATCACCGGGACCGTGACCACGACCGAGGCCGTGGCCAGCTGGGAGAACGGCGGGTTGAACGGGTCAGGGCCGACGAAGAACGAGAGCTGAGCGGGAACCGTTCGCGACGCCGTGCTCGACGTCAGCGAGATCGCGAGCACGAACTCGTTCCAGGCGAAGAAGAAGGTCAGGATCGCCGCGGTGAAGACTCCCGGTGCGGCGAGCGGGACGATCACCTTGCGGAACGCCTGCCAGGACGTCGCCCCGTCGACCTGGGCCGCCTGCTCCATCTCCCACGGGATCTCGCGGAAGAAGGCCGACAGGGTCCAGATCGCCAGCGGGAGGGTGAACGACATGTAGGGGATGATCAGACCTGGCCACGTGTTGAACAGGCCGATGGTGCGCCACAGGTCGAACAGCGGCCCGACGAGCGCGACCACCGGGAACATCGCGATGGCGAGGGCGATGGACAGCACCAGACGCTTGCCCTTGAAGTCCAGCCGGGCGATGGCGTAGGCGGCGAAGGTCGCGAAGATCACCGCGAGCACCGTGGAGATCAGGGAGATGCCGAAGGAGTTCAGCAACGCCCGGGTGAAGTCGGGGTTGGCGATGATGTCCTTGTAGTTCTGGATGGTCCACGTCTTGGGCAGGAACTGCGGACTGCCGACCGTGGTCTCGGAGACGGGCTTGAACGACAGCGAGATGATCCACGCCACGGGCAAGAGGCACCAGATGAGGATGGCGGCGAAACCGATCCAGGTGCCGACTCCAGTGCTGCGCTTCATCAGCCCTCACCCCTTGCCTGTGCCAGGTCCACCTTGAACAGCTTGACGATGCCGAACGCGAGGATCAGCACGCTCAGGAAGAGCAGGACCGATAGGGCCGAGCCCATCCCGAGCTGGAACTGCTCGATCACCTGCCGGTAGGTGAGGAACGAGGACGACTCCGTGCCCTCGGCGCCCTTCGTCATGACGTAGATGTTGTCGAAGATGCGGAACGCGTCGAGCGCCCGGAACAGCACCGCGACCATGATCGCGGCCCGCATGTTCGGCAGGATCACCTTCCACAGCCGCTGCCACCAGGTCGCACCGTCGACCTTCGCGGCCTCCAGCATGTCCTCCGACACCTGGGAGAGGCCGGCGAGCAGCAGCAGCGCCATGAACGGGGTCGTCTTCCAGATCTCGGAGACGATGATCGCGAACATGGCCGGCCAGTGCGCGCCGAACCAGTTCAGGTCCTCGCTGATACCGGGCAGCCAGCTGAACCAGCTGTTCACGAAGCCGTTGTTGAGGCTGAACGCGAACTGCCAGGCGAAGGCCGAGACCACGGTGATGATTCCGTAGGGGATCAGGATCGAGGTCCGGATGACGCCTCGGGCGAAGATGATCCGGTGCATCACCATCGCGAACGCGAAGCCGATCACGAGCTCCACGGCGACGGACACGACCATGATCACCACGGTGTTCCACAGGTCCTGCCAGAACAGCGGGTCGGAGAGCGCCGTGAGGTAGTTCCCGAGTCCGACGAAGTCTCTCTCGTTCGGCGTGGTCAACCGGTAGCGGAACAGCGACAGGTAGAGCGCCTGGAGCATCGGCCAGGCCGTCACGATGAGCATGAGGATGACGGCGGGAGCCACCAGCTTCAGGCCCAGCCTGTTCTCGGCGACCGACCGTTCGCTGGAGCGCGCCGGCTCAGCTGACTTGGCCCCGGGCTTTGCCGTGACGGTGGTGGTCATGGGTAGCTCCTTTCCGTCATAGCAACGCATCTCCTTGCAGGACGCTCTGGATGAAGGTCGCGGACTCCTTCGGGGTCGAGCCGCTGACGCCGTTCGGCGAGTGCCACGTGCTCAGGATCCCGCTGGAGATGTCGCTCCAGTACGGCGTGACCGAGCGAGGCGCCGCAGCGTCGACGCTCTCCTGGAAGAGCTCGAGCAGGTCCGCGGGGTAGGCCTCCTTGATCGCCGGGTAGTCGTAGCCGGCGGGGCTCGCCGGCATGTTGCCGGTCAGCTCGGCGTTGATGCCCTGGCTCTCCGGAGACGTCAGGCACTCGACAGCCTCCATCGCCTGGTCGACGTGGGCGGAGTACTTGCTGACGCCGAGCCCGATCCCGCCGTACGGCGGACGTGACTCCTCGCCCTCGACGGTCTCGGGGTACCTGGTGTAGCCGATGTCCTTGGCCACGTCCGGCGCGGTCTCGTCGTAGTTGTGGAAGATGTAGGTCCAGTTCACCATGAACGCACCCTCGTCCGAGCCGAACGTCGTACCGGCGGTGCCCTCGTTGGAGACCGACAGGTCGGAGGGAGCGGCCTTCGAGCCTGCGAGCTGCTCGATCACCTTGGCGGCTTCCTCACCCGCAGGGGAGTCGATGGTGATCTCGGCGTCGACCCCCTTCTCGGCGTCCTCGACGATGTTGCCGCCGGCCCCCGAGATGAGCGCGTTGATCCAGACGGAGTAGCCCTCGTACTTGTTGGCCTGGACTGCCACGGTCCCGCCGTTGTCGGCGGCGGCCTCGATGATCTCGTCCCACGTCACCGGCTGGCTCATGTCCAGGCCGATCTTGTCGACGAAGGATTTGCGGTACCACAGCACCTGGGTGTTCGACCAGAACGGTGCCGCCACCAGCTCGCCGTCCCAGGTGGCCGCCTCGGTGGCACCGTCGAAGGACTGCTCCTCGAGCTTGGTGGCCAGATCCTGCGGGATCGAGGCGAGGTAGCCGGCGTTTGCGAACTCGGCGGTGTAGGGCGGGTCGAGGCTCATCAGGTCGATGCCCGGGTCCCCGGCGGCGAGCCGGCGAGCGAGCTGGATGCGCTGCTGGCTGGCGTCCTGCGGCAGCACCTGCGTGTCGATGGTGTACTGGTCGGTGCTGCATTTCTCGGCTACGGCGTCCTGGCCCCCGGCGTCCGGGTTGATGTACCAGGTGAGAACCGTCGAGTCGGAACCGCCGCCGCAGCCGACAAGCGCGGTGGACATCATTGCTGCCACCGCGCCGAACGCCAACTGCTTGCGTCGTACTCGCACCTTCTCGGCGCGGGACGAGGGTGGTGCCATAGGTGAGCCTCCCCTTCGTGTGACGTGACTCACATCCTGCCAGTGGTTGCGAGAAAGTGCATCCCGGCTTTACCCGGGGCTGACCTGGGCAAACGCCGCCCTGGTGGCAGAGGCCGGAGCAGGAGAGACTTGGCCGCATGCAGCAGCTGACCTCGCTCGACGCACAGTTCCTCCACGTCGAGTCCCCGACCACGGTCGGCCACGTCGGAAGCCTCGTACTGCTCGACCCGGCGACCGCGCCGGACGGCCGGTGGGACCTCGAGGCCGTGCGCGAGGTCTTCGAGCCGCGGATGCATCTCTCGCCACCGCTGCGCCGTCGCCTGGTGGAGGTGCCGCTCGGCCTCGGTCGGCCGTACTGGGTCGAGGACCCGCACTTCGACATCGAGTTCCACCTGCGGGAGCTCGCGCTGCCTGCCCCGGGCACGCGGGAGCAGCTGGGGGAGCAGGTCGCGCGCATCCACGCCCGCCCCCTCGACCGGACCCGGCCGCTGTGGGAGGCCTACGTCATCACCGGTCTCGAGGACGGCAAGGCGGCCTACTACTCCAAGATCCACCACGCCGCGATCGACGGCGTGTCGGGAGCGGAGATCCTGGAGATCCTGATGGACCCGACTCCCGAGCCACGCGAGGTGGAGCCGGAGGAGCCTCATGCCGCACGCGGTCTCCCCTCGACGGTGGAGCTGGTACGTCGCGGGTTGACCTCGGCCGCCCTCAACCCGGTGGAGGTGCTCCGGGCGGTGCCACGGTCGCTGAGCTACCTCGACGAGCTGCCGGGCGCCGCGAACTTCCCCGGCGCGGGCCTGGTGAGCGAGGCAGCGGGACTGGTCAGCAGGGCACTCGGCGGGGGCCAGCACGTGGGGCACCGGGACCTGCACGCCCCGCGGACGCCGTTCAACGGGCACATCACCTCTCACCGGCGCTTCGCGTTCGGGTCCGTGCCGCTCGCAGACGTGAAGCTGGTCAAGAACCACTTCGAGATGACCGTCAACGACGTGGTGATGACCCTGACCGCCGCGGCACTGCGGCAGTGGCTGCTCGACCACGATGCGCTGCCCGGCGGCCCGCTCGTCGTCGCCGTACCGGTCTC
The DNA here is from genome assembly GCA_035688575.1 of Nocardioidaceae bacterium. Classification (GTDB taxonomy): domain Bacteria; phylum Actinomycetota; class Actinomycetes; order Propionibacteriales; family Nocardioidaceae; genus Nocardioides_C. Next base: position 16,727 of record DASSMS010000163.1, on the reverse strand, counting down.
GGTGCGCTCCGGCGGGCATCGTGACGAGCCCGGCAACCACGTGTCGGTGATGACGGCGGAGCTGCCCACCCACCTGGCCGACCCATACGAGCGGCTGGTGTTCATGCGCGCGTCGATGCAGGAGGCGAAGCGGCACTTCGAGGCCGTGCCCGCGACACTCCTGCAGGACCTCTCGCTGGTGATCCCCACGGCTCTGTCAGGGCTGGCCGCACGCACGCTGTTCCGGCTCGCGACGGTGCCCGGGGTGCTGTTCAACCTCTTCGTGAGCAACGTCCCGGGTCCTCGACAGCCGCTCTACATCGCCGGTGCGAAGGTCGAGGGGATCTTCCCGGTCTCTGCGGTCACCGACTGGACCGGCGGGCTGAACATCACCCTGTTCTCGTACGAGGGGGACCTGGACTTCGGGCTCATCGCCTGTCGCGAGATGGTCCCTGACGTATGGCACCTGATCAGCTACCTGCAGGACGCCATGCAGGAGCTGGTCGACCTGGTCGGTTCCTAGGAGGTCATCTCTTCGTCTCGACGCGGTCCGCCACTCGGCGGATGGCGTCGGCGAAGGTCTCGTGGAGCTCCCGGGGCACGTCGTGGCCCATGCCCGGCACGAGCAGCAGCTCGGAGCCGGGGATCGCCTGGGAGGTCGCGCGACCTCCTGAGACGTGGACCATCTTGTCGTGGGTGCCGTGGATGACCAGCGACGGGACGCGGAGGCTCCGGAGCGCCCGCGAGCGATCCGGCTGCGTCAGGATCGCCCCCATCTGGCGCATCACGCCGGCCCGGCTGATGCCACGGTCCCAGGTCTCACCGGCGCGCTCCCGGATCGACTCGGTCGTGTCCGGGTAGTGCGGCGAGCCGATGAGCCGCCACAGCCGGGCGGAGGTCTCGATGTAGTGCTCGCGCGACCTGTCGCGGTTCGCGATGAGGAGCGGGAGCAGGCTGGGGTCCTGCCAGCCGACGGTACGGCGCCCCGTGGTTGACATGATCGAGGTGAGCGAGAGGACTCGTTTGGGCTGGCCGAGCGCCATGGTCTGCACGATCATCCCGCCCATGGAGACGCCGACCACGTGTGCGGCGTCGAGACCGAGGTGGTCGAGGAGCGCGAAGGCGTCGTCGGCCATGTCCTGCATGGAGTAGGGCGTCTTGGGCTTCAGTCCCGCGAAGGACGCCATGATCATCCGCCGGTTGATCCGGCCCGAGATCCGTGAGGAGTGGCCGGTGTCGCGGTTGTCGTAGCGGATGACGAAGAACCCGCGGTCCGCGAGGAGCCGGCAGAACTCCGGGTCCCACCAGGTCATCGGCCCGCCCAACCCCATCACGAGCAAAAGCGGCTCGTTCCGGGGGTCGCCGAAAGTCTGGTAGCAGATGTCGACCCCGGTCGGCAGCGACGCGATCTGCTCAGGAGACGGCGAGGGGGTGCTCTTCGGCATCGTCGACCTTTCCACGGAGCGGTACTCGTCCAGACGCGAGTATCGGCAGCGGTTACCGACGAGTTTAGGCAACGCTTCAACTGTCACCCGCGTGGCTCGATCCGGTAACGGTTGAGGGACGTTACGTTTGCGAGGGTCGTGAAGTGGCTAACGTCACATCCACGACGATCACCGGGAGGCAGTCGTGGGGTCACCGCTGGGGGCGTTTCTCTGTCCGCCGGGCTACGCGGGCCCGCGCGGACTCCGCACCATCGCCCGTGAGGGCAGCGCCGTCGTGGAGGCAGCGCGACTCGTACGCCGGACAGCAGGCGACAGACGTCGTGGCCGCAAGACGCCCTACGCCTCGCTCACGCCGGTGCGCTCGGTGGACCCAGTGGTCCTCGTCCCGGGCTTCATGGCCGGCGACTCGTCGCTGTCGCTGATGTCGCGCCACCTGCGCAAGCTCGGCTACCGAACCTACCGCTCAACGATGCACGCCAACGTCGGCTGCACGCAGAAGGCGTCCTACGCGCTCGAGCGCCGGATCGAGGCGATCGCGATCAAGCGCGAGCGCAAGGTCATGATCGTCGGGCACAGCCTGGGCGGTCTGCTCGCCCGCGGCATTGCTTCCCGGCGACCGGACCTCGTCGAGGGCATCGTCACGATGGGTAGCCCCCTGCTCGCCCCCGGCGCGATCCACTCGGTGCTCGCCTTCGACCTCGCCGTCGTCATCGCCCTGCGCCGCGCCGGGCTCGGCAACATGATGGGCGACGACTGCACCTCGGGCGACTGCGCACGCCTCAGCTGGGAGGAGTCGCGCCGCGATCTCGACCCGGCGGTGTCGTTCACCTCGATCTTCTCCCGCCGCGACGGCGTCATCGACTGGCGCGGCTGCCTCGACCCGGGTGCTCAGACCGTCGAGGTGAGGACCAGCCACCTCGGCATGGCGGTCGACCCGGTCGTGTTCGACGTCGTCACCGAGTCGCTCCAGGCGCAGCGAGAGCGTCGCGAGGCGCATTCGGTCACAATGGCCACGTTGGCGGCAGTTCCTGTCGCGTCGGCGGGTTAGCCCCTCGGCGCGAGCAGGTCACCGCGGCTGCGGCCATCGCGCCCCGCAGAAGCATCGCGATCCGGTCCTCGTCGAGGGCGTCGATCGCCCCGGGGCCGTCGGCGGGCACGTCCCAGTCGTCGAGGATCGCGAGCAGCGCCGCCATGAACGAGTCACCGGCGCCGACGGTGTCGACGACCTGCGTGGCGGGCGCGGGCTGGTGCACCGAGAAGTCCGGCGCGTACGCGGTCGCTCCTCCTGCTCCGTGGGTCACGACGACGAGCTCCGTCGTGCCGCCGGCGAGGAGCTCGCGGGCAGTCCCGGCCACCGGGACTCCCGGACGCAGGAGGAGGAGGTCCTCGTCGCTGACCTTGACCAGGCGGCTGCGCGAGGCGATCTCCACCACGGCGCCCCATGTCTCCTCGGAGTCGCCGAGGAACGCGGAACGGACGTTCGGGTCGTAGCTCACGAACAGGTCGTACTCCTGCGCCTGGCGCACCAGGCCGTCGACGGCCAGGCGTCCGGGCAGGAGGGTGGCGCCAAGGGATCCGACGTGGAGGCCGCGGGCGTCGGGGAGGACGTGGTGGTCGAGGTCCCACACGAGGTCGAACTCGTAGCGAGCGGTGCGCTGCTCGTCCAGGTGGGCGGTCGCAGTGCTGGTCCTGGTGCCGGGGACGACCGAGGTCGCCGAGAGCTCCGCGCCCGACTCGCGGACGTGGTCGACGACCCAGCGGCCGTGCGCGTCGTCACCGACGCGCGTGATGAGCAGGGTGGGGATGCCGAGCTTCGCGAGTCCGACCGCGACGTTGAGAGGTGAGCCGCCAACCGCCTCCGAACGCTCTCCCTCGGTGGGCACGACGACATCGACGAGCGCCTCCCCGACAACCACGATCGGTAGCTCGCTCATGACGACCGCCGGCCGCAGCTCAGTGCTCGAAGTCGATCGCGGAGTACGAGCGGAGCTTCTGCAGCCGGTGCTCGCTGGTGATGGAGCGGATCGTGCCGGACCTCGACCGCATGACCAGCGAGTGGGTCGTTGCACCGCCGGCGCGGTACCGCACGCCCTTCATCAGCTCGCCGTCGGTGATGCCGGTGGCCACGAAGAAGCAGTCGTCGCCGCTGACCAGGTCGTCGGTGGTGAGGATCGCGTCCTTGTCGAGGTCGTGGCCGGCGTCGATGGCGCGCTGGCGCTCCTCGTCGTCTGTGGGCCACAGCCGCGCCTGGATCACTCCGCCCATGCACTTGAGGGCGCACGCCGCGATGATGCCCTCGGGGGTGCCGCCGACCCCCATGAGCAGGTCGATGCCGGTGTCCTGACGAGCCGCCATGATCGCGCCGGCCACGTCGCCGTCGGTGATGAACTTGATGCGCGCTCCGGTCGCGCGGATCTCCTGGGCGAGCTCCTCGTGGCGCGGGCGGTCGAGCAGGACCACCGTGACGTCCTCGTGGGCGCTGCCCTTCGCCTTGGCGACCTGGGCGATGTTCTCGGCGACCGGGTACCTGATGTCGACGACGTCGGCCGCCTCGGGGCCGGTAGCGAGCTTGTCCATGTAGAACACAGCGGACGGGTCGAACATCGAGCCGCGGGGGCTGACCGCGAGCACGGAGACCGCGTTGGCCATGCCCTTCGCGGTCAGCGTGGTGCCGTCGATCGGGTCGACCGCCACGTCGCACTCCGGACCGCTGCCGTCGCCGACCTGCTCGCCGTTGAACAGCATCGGGGCGTTGTCCTTCTCGCCCTCGCCGATGACGACGGTGCCCCGCATGCCGACCGTGGAGATCAGCACCCGCATCGCGTTGACCGCGACCCCGTCGGCGCCGTTCTTGTCGCCGCGCCCCACCCAGCGACCGGCCGCCATCGCCGCCGCCTCGGTCACCCGCACGAGCTCCAGAGCGAGGTTCCGGTCGGGCGCGTCGTGCGCGGCGGACAGGTCGGGCGGCAGCGTGGCGTCAGACATAGCGTGATCGTAACGGAGCCGCGAGGCCGGGCGGGAAGTCATGGGCAGAGTCCTCGGTCGCCTTGACGGGGCCTACGACTTTCGTCCTGGTACGAGCCCGGCCTCAGCCAGGGCGGCCTCACCCCTGAGCCGGGTCAGGTCTCGGAAGAGTCCTGGTTGACGCTCGGGATCCACAGCCAGTCGGTGATCTCGGGCATGTCTGCGCCGGTCTCGTTGACGTGCGCCCGGTGCTTCGTGCGCAGGTCCTGCATCTCCTGGCGCAGTACCGCGGCCCGCTTGGCGAGTCCGGGGACCCGGTCGATCGCGTCGATGACGAGGTGGAACCTGTCCATGTCGTTGCGGACCACCATGTCGAACGGCGTGGTCGTCGTACCTTCCTCCTTGTAGCCGCGCACGTGCAGGTGCTCGTGCGAGGTGTGGCGGTAGGTCAGCCGGTGGATCAGCCACGGATAGCCGTGGTAGGCGAAGATGATCGGCACGTCGGTGCCGAAGATCGCGTCGAACTCCCGCTCCGGGAGCCCGTGCGGGTGCTCGCTCGCCGGCTGAAGTCGCATCAGGTCCATCACGTTCACGACCCGGACCCGCAGGTCGGGGAGGCGCTCGCGGAGAATGCGCACCGCGGCCATCGTCTCCAGGGTGGGGACGTCGCCGGCGCACGCCATCACCACCTGAGGGTCTCCCTCGTCGTTGCTGGCCCACTCCCAGATGCCGATCCCGCGCCGGGCATGCAGGCCGGCCTGCTCCATGTCCAGCCAGGTCGGCTGGGGCTGCTTGCCCGCAACGATGACGTTGACCAGGTTCTTGCTCTGAAGGCAGTGGTCCATCGTCCAGAGGAGCGTGTTCGCGTCCGGCGGCAGGTAGACCCTGATGACCTCGGCCTTCTTGTTCACCACGTGGTCGATGAAGCCGGGGTCCTGGTGGCTGAAACCGTTGTGGTCCTGGCGCCACACGTGTGAGCTGAGCAGGTAGTTCAGGGAGGGGATCGGCCTGCGCCAGTCCAGGCCACGGATCGTCTTCAGCCACTTCGCGTGCTGGTTGAACATCGAGTCGACGATGTGGATGAAGGCCTCGTAGGAGGTGAAGAGACCGTGCCGGCCGGTGAGGTTGTAACCCTCCAGCCAACCCTGGCAGGTCTGCTCGGAGAGGATCTCCATGACCCGGCCCTCGGGGCCGAGGTGTGAGTCGGTGTCGTACTCCTCGAGCTGCCAGGTCTTGTCGGTCGCCTCCAGGGTCGCGGTGAGCCGGTTCGACTCGACCTCGTCGGGGCCGAAGAGCCTCATGTTGTGGGGGTTGGCGCGCAGCACGTCCCGCAGGTATGCGCCGGTCGGCCGAGTGCCCTCGGCCTGCCGGCTCCCGGGCTCGTCTACCGGGACGCCGTACTCCCGCGGGTCGGGCAACACCAGCGGCCTGCTGACCAGTCCGCCGTTGGTGTGCGGGTTCGACCCCATGCGCCGGTGACCCTCCGGGGCCCAGGACCGGATCGCCTCCCGTGGGGCGCCGTCGTCGAACAGCTCCTCGGGTCGGTAGGAGCGCAGCCACGCCTCCAGCGCCTCCCTGTGCTCGGCGTTCTCGCGAACGGTGGCGAGCGGCACCTGGTGCGAGCGCCAGGTGTTCTCGACCGGAACGCCGTCGACCTCCTTCGGGCCGGTCCAACCCTTCGGGGTCCGCATCACGATCATCGGCCAGCGGAGGTGGCCCGGCTCCGCGCCCTCGCCGGAGCGTGCGGACTCCTGGATCTGCTTGATGCGGGCCACGCACTCGTCGAGGGCGCCGGCCATCTGCTGGTGCACGTCGGCGGGGTCGTCGCCGGAGACGAGGACCGGGTCCCAGCCGTACCCGCGCAGCATCATGTCGAGGTCCCCCTCGGGGATCCTCGCGAGCACCGTGGGGTTGGCGATCTTGTAGCCGTTGAGGTGCAGGATCGGCAGGACGGCCCCGTCGCGCCTCGGGTTGACGAAGCGGCACCCGCTCCACGACGTCGCCAGAGCGCCGGTCTCGGCCTCGCCGTCACCGACGACAGTGGTGACGATCAGGTCCGGGTTGTCGAAGGCGGCGCCGAAGGCATGGCTGAGCGAGTAGCCGAGCTCGCCTCCCTCGTGGATCGATCCTGGCACCTCAGGTGCGACGTGGCTGGGTATGCCCCCGGGGAAGCTGAACTGCTTGAACAACCGCTGCATCCCGGGCTCGTCCATGGTGGTTCCCGGGTAGGTCTCGGTCCACGACCCCTCGAGCCAGGCTTGCGCGACGATCGCCGGGCCGCCGTGGCCAGGGCCGATCACATACATCATGTCGAGGTCGTGCTCGCGGATCAGCCGGTTGCAGTGGGTGTAGATCAGGTTCAGCCCCGGCGTCGTACCCCAGTGACCGAGCAGTCGCGGCTTGATGTGCTCAGGCTTCAGCGGCTCCCGCAGCAACGGGTTGTCGAGCAGGTAGATCTGCCCGACCGAGAGGTAGTTCGCCGCTCGCCAGTGGGCGTCGGCGAGCTGGAGGTCCTCCGCGGACAGAGGGCTGGCGTCGACGGTGCGCATGCTTGATGCCTACCCCAGGCCGGGGTCGAATGCCAGGGTCTGGCGACCTCCGTCCTCGTCGGTTTCGGCTGGTTGGGAGGATGGTGGGGTGAGTGAGCAGCCAGGAAGGTACCAGCGTTCGGCGGCCGGGATGATCGGCGCGATGCTCGTGCTGCTGGCGGTGGTCGCGGCCTTCGTCGTGCTCCGCGACGTCAACCGGACGCAGCCCGAGAGCTCCGTGCGCACGGTGCAGTACGAGCAGGCTCTCGGCTTCGCCCGCGAGCAGGCGGACTTCCCGCTCGTCGCACCTGACTCGCTCCCCGACGGCTGGCGTGCCACCAGCGCGGAGTTCGTGCCGGAGCCCGGTCGGTGGCACCTCGGCCTTCTCACCGACGAGGACCGGTACGTCGGGTTGGAGCAGTCACGCAGGCCGGTCGAGAAGATGATCGAGACGTACGTCGACCCCGAGGCTCTGCGGGGCCGGGAGGTCGAGGTCGACGGGGAGCCGTGGCGTACCTGGACCGACGGAGCCGGCGACACGGCCCTGGTCAGGGTCGAGGACGGCGTGACGACGTTGGTGGTCGGCACCCCCGAGCTGGACGTGCTCGTCGACTTCGTCGAGACCCTCCGCTGACCCGAACGTGAGCCCGCCGTTCTGCCGCGGGCGGGAACCGCCTTGTCGCCGCCTCGGCCTGCGGCCCGTCGTCGGGCTGACGAGGGGCCGCCGCTCCTGGCGCAAGACGACCAGCTGACTACTTGACCTCCGAGCGCATGGTCAGGGCGAGTCCGACAGCCAGGGGCAGGACCAGCCAGATGGTCCCGGACGAGGCGAGCTGGAGCCACTGGTCGCCACTCGGCCCTCCGTCGAACAGCCTGCCCTGGGAGAGGTTGAAGTCCACCCACGGCTGAAGGTCACGGAACCACTCCTGCGTCGCGGCCAGGAGACCGAAGAGGTTGGGCAGCAGCAACGAGTAGACGAAGTAGGCCACGATCGCCCCCGCCGAGCTGCGGATCAGCACGCCCAGCATGAAGCCGACCAGCAGCCCCAGGACGTTCGCGAGGACGATGTACAGGGCCTGGACGAGCGAGACGTCCCAGATCAGCTCGGTGCCTGCAAGGGCCGAGCCGGCCAGGTTGCCCACGGCGCCGATGGCGAACGCCAGCGGGATCGAGACCACACCGACGGCGGTGGCTGCGATGGCCTTCGCTGCGATGACGCGGCCGCGGCGTGGCACCAGCGTGAACGTCGTCAAGCCGCTGCGTTGGCTCCACTCACTAGTGACCGACAAGATCGCGATCATCGGCAGGATGACCGCCATCGGGAAGCCGAACGCGGTGGCGAAGATCCCGTAGCTGATCTGGTCGTCCGGGGCGAACAGGACCACCGCCCCGGACGCCAGGACCGCGGAGATGGCGATGCTGGCCAACAGCCAGAAGCCGGACCGGGTGTCGAACATCTTGCGAAGTTCGACGGCGGTGAGGCGGGACCACGGCACGGGGCGAGCCGCCGCTCGAGAGACGTTGACGGGTTGCTGCTCCACTGCGACGGCAGTCATGCTGCTGCTCCTTCTCGTTGGGTGTCTGCGGTGAGCTCGAGGAAGATCTCCTCTAGCCCGTTGCTCTCGGCGGACCTCAGCTCGGTCAGGACCAGACCCGCGTGCAGCGCGACCTGTCCGACGAGCTCAGGGTCTGCATCGATGTGCAGGGCGCCGTCGGCGGTGGGCCTCGTGGTCAGTCCGGAGGCGCCGAGCGCCCGAGCGAGGTCTTCGATGCGCGGGGTGCGCGCAACAGTGCCGGTGGCCTGGAGGAGGTCGGACTTGGCGCCGTGCGCGACGATGCGACCCTGACCGATCACGACGAGGTCGTCGGCGATCGCCTCGATCTCGTTCAAGAGGTGCGAGGACAGCAGCACAGTCCCGCCGCGGTCGGCGTAGTCACGGAGCAGGTCACGCATCCAGCGGATGCCGGCAGGATCGAGGCCGTTGGCAGGCTCGTCGAGGATGAGCGCTGCGGGCTCGCCGATCAGGGCGCAGGCTATGCCGAGCCGCTGGCGCATGCCGAGCGAGTAGTTGCGGACGCGGCGGTCGGCCTCGGCCTCGCTCAGGCCGACCAGGTCCAGCATCTCGGGCACGCGGGCCGCGGGCAGGCCCATCGTTTGCCGGGCGACGGAGAGGATCTCGCGCCCCGTGCGGCCGGCGTGCTGCGCCGACGCGTCGAGGAGGACGCCGACCTCCGTGCCCGGGTTGGGCAGGTCGGCGAACCGCTGGCCAGAGATGGCGGCGCCTCCGGAGGTGGGGGTGGTCAGGCCGACCATGACGCGCAGTGTGGTCGACTTGCCGGCGCCGTTGGGACCCAGGAAGCCGGTCACGCGACCCGGCCCGGCCACGAAGGAGATGTCGTCGACGGCGGTGAACTCGCCGTACTTCTTGGTGAGGGACTCGACTGTGATCATGTCTGGCAGCCTCGCCCCGGAGGGTCATGCCGCACATCAGGGAATGTGCTGGTTCGACCCCCGGCTCTACCCTGGTGCTCCCCTCGGGGTCGACCATGGGCCGGTCGGTGGCGGGGCCTCACACATGTTGGCCCAGGTGCCAGAGCACGGCCACGCCGAGCCCTGCTGCAGGGTCAGGAGTCCTCTTCGGCGGCCATCGCCTCGTCGAGCCGCTTCTTCGCGCCGTCGAGCCAGGACTGGCAGATCTGCGCCAGCTTCTCGCCACGCTCCCAGAGCGCGAGGGAGTCCTCGAGGTTCGTGCCCCCGCCCTCGAGCCGACGGACGACCTCGACGAGCTCCTCGCGGGCCTCCTCGTAGCTCAGTTGCTCGGACGGTGCCTGCTCGGTCATGACGGGTGCTCCTCGGTGGCGGTGGGGGGTGCGGTCTCTGTGGCCGCGGGCGTGGCCTCTGTCGCGGGCTCGGTCTCGCTGACAGTGACGTGGACCCGACCGTCGCGGACCCGGACATGCAGGTCCCGCCCGGGTCGGGCCTGGCCGATGCTGGTGACCACGTGGCCCTCGTCGTCCTGGACCACGGCGTATCCACGCTCGAGCGTGGCGAGCGGCGAGAGGCTGCGCACCCGGGCGAGCTGGTGCTCGAGGTCGTTGTGGGCGCGGTCGAGCTGGTGGTGCAGGGTGCGCCGGGTGCGGGCGCACAGCTCGGTGATCTCACGGGACCTGTCGTCGAGGCCGCTGCGCGGGTTGGCGAGGCTCGGCCTGGCACGGACTGCATCGAGCTGGTGCTGCTGCTGGGCGAGCCAGGCCGACATGACCTGCCGGGCCCGGTCTCGGAGGCGGGTGATCCGGTCGATCTCCTCCGCGACGTCGGGCACGACCATCTTGGCGGCGTCGGTGGGGGTGGACGCCCGCACGTCCGCGACGAGGTCGAGCAGAGGGGTGTCTGGCTCGTGGCCGATGGCGGAGACGACCGTCGTACGCACCGCATGGACGGCGCGGATCAGGCCCTCGTCGGAGAACGGAAGGAGGTCCTCGACCGACCCTCCGCCGCGGGCGACGATGATGACGTCGACGGTGGGGTCACGGTCGAGGGCGTTGACCGCCTCGATCACCTCGCGCGCGGCGTTGGGACCCTGCATGGACGCGTAGCGGACGTCGAACTGCACCGCGGGCCACCGGCGGCGGGCGTTCTCGAGAACGTCGCGCTCGGCCGCGGAGTTGTGAGCGGTGACCAAGCCGACCTTGCCCGGCAGGAACGGGAGGCTGCGCTTGAGCTCGCGCGCGAAGAGACCCTCCGCTGCCAGGAGCTGGCGACGCCGCTCGAGGCGCGCGAGGAGCTCGCCGAGGCCCACCATCCGGATGTCCGTGGCGTAGAGGCTGAGGGTGCCGCGGTTGGGGTAGTAGGACGGCTTGGCGAAGACGACCACGCTCGCGCCCTCCACCACGGGGGGGTTGAGGGAGTCGAAGACCTGGCGCGAGCAGGTGACCTGGACGGAGATGTCGGCGACGGTGTCCCGCAGGGTGAGGAAGACGGTGTTCATGCCCTGGCGACGGTTCAGCTGCGCGATCTGCCCCTCGACCCACACCGCGCCGAGCCGGTCGATCCACCCGGCGATCGCGCTGGCGATCTGCCGGACGGGTGCCGGATGCTCGGGTGAGGTCTGGATGGCCACGCCTGGAACCCTAAAGCAGACCACCTACCATGGAGCGCATGAGCACCGACCTGGGGATTCCGCCTGTCCTTGACCCGGCCGACGCCGAGCGCGCCGTGCTGCTGGCCGCGCCCCGAGGCTACTGCGCAGGCGTGGACCGGGCCGTGATCACGGTCGAGAAGGCCCTCGACCTGTACGGCGCACCCGTCTACGTGCGCAAGCAGATCGTCCACAACAAGCACGTGGTGGCGAACCTCGAGTCACGGGGCGCGATCTTCGTCGAGGAGCTCGACGAGGTGCCCGCGGGCGCGACGGTCGTGTTCTCCGCCCACGGTGTCTCGCCGGAGGTTCACCGGCAGGCCGAGGAGCGGTCGCTGAAGACGATCGACGCGACCTGCCCGCTCGTGACCAAGGTGCACCACGAGGCGCGGCGGTTCGCCGGTGAGGACTACGACATCCTCCTCATCGGCCACGCCGGCCACGAGGAGGTCGAGGGCACCGCAGGTGAGGCGCCTCAGCACATCCAGCTCGTGGAGAGCCCCGACGACGTCGCGAAGATCGAGGTGCGCGACCCGTCGAAGGTCGCCTGGCTCTCGCAGACCACGTTGTCGGTCGACGAGACGCTGGAGACCGTCGCGGCGATCCGTGAGCGGTTCCCTCAGCTGCTCGACCCTCCGTCGGACGACATCTGCTATGCCACGCAGAACCGCCAGATGGCGATCAAGGAGATCTCGCGCAACGCGGACCTCGTGATCGTCGTGGGATCGGGCAACTCCTCGAACTCCGTGCGCCTTGTCGAGGTCGCGCTCGAGGCCGGTGCCAAGTCGGCGTACCGCGTCGACGACGCGAGCGAGATCGAGGAGGCGTGGCTGGAGGGCGTGGACACCGTCAGCGTGACCTCAGGCGCCTCCGTACCGGACGACCTCGTCGACGGCGTGCTGGAGTTCCTCGCGGAGCGCGGCTACCCCGACGCCAAGGCCGTGCACACTGCGGAGGAGTCGCTGATCTTCGCGCTGCCGCCTGAGCTGCGTCGTGACATGCGCGCTGCGGAGCAGGCCGGTCGCTGACCTGGTCCTACGCGTGACGATTCATTGCAAACGCATGCATATTGGGAGATGCGACTGGGTATGTAGCGTCCGCGGTCAAGACGTCGGCCGCACGCGCACCCACAAGACAGGTCTCCGTCATGTCTGTTCAGGTTCAGGCATTCCCCGTCCGCTTCGCCGAGACGGTCAACCGCTTCGGCTCCGCACGATTCGAGCGCGGCGCCGGCTCCACCCGGGCGGGCGACCTCGTCCTTGTGACGCTCGGCGAGCGCAGCCTCGTCGCCCGATCGCACGGGGAGCGCGTCACGCGTCGCGGTCGGCAGACCCTCGTGTCCGTGCACGGTCGTCTGACCTGGGTCGCCACCAAGTCCGTGCAACCGCTCCAGGAGTCGGCTGCCTGACGCCTCGCGGCGACCCGGTCGCCGCCGTGACCCACCCGTCACGGCTCGGCAGTACGCGGTGAACTTCATGCTGAAGTGCGCATCTGGACCGGCGTCAGGCGAAGCTGCGAAGCCGTCCCGAGTTGCGCAGCGCCACCTGGCGGAGCGCGAGAAGCACGAGCGCCAGGAAGTAGCCGGCGACGAGAGCTCCGGCGTGATGGGCCAGCCCCGACACCACCGCCTGCACGAGGCTGTCCACCTCGTCGGCGACCGCCCCTCGCGCAACGAGGGCGAGCAGCGTGACCGTGCTCAGCATGAGCAACGGTGGCAGTACCCCGACGACGAAGAAGTCACGCGGACGCACCGCCAGGGCCGCCCAGAGGCACACCAGGACGAAGCCTGCGTCGAAGACCAGGGTGAGCTCGTCGGTCAGGGACAGGTCCAGCCCTGCAAGGGCGAGCGCGGCGGTCGTCGACAGGATGGCGACCCCGCGTCCGGGGCGGCGGCCCTGCACCCACAACGTGCGTGCGCCCGCGGTCCGCGACGCGCCCGGTCTCGTGTGCGGCTTGCTCACGCTCACACGCTAGGGCTGTGGTCAGGCTGATTGTGCGCGACGCGCCGCTACAGCCTCTGTCGCGGACGAGGTCAGCTCTGCTCGCTGCTCGGCCACCTCGTCGAGAAGCTCGGCCGCGGTGAGCGGTCGTGCCGCCTCCGTGACCGGGGCGGGCGAGAAGAGCTCGTCACCGGAGACCTCCATCTCCGCGAACTTGCGGGCCGAGACGAGGACGCGGGTCTCGAGGGAGCCCACCGCCTTGTTGTAGCTCGTGACGGCGCCTGTCAGCGCCCGTCCGAGCTTGTCGAGGTGGCCGCCCATGACGCCGAGCCGGTCGTAGAGCTCGCGGCCCAGGGTGTGGATGTCCCGGGCCTTGTCGGCCAGTGCCTCCTGGGTCCAGGCGTAGGCGACGGTGCGCAGCAGGGCGATCAAGGTCGTGGGTGTCGACAGAACGACCTGGCGGGACGCGGCGTACTCGAGCAGCGTCGGCTCGGCCTCGAGCGCAGCGGAGAGGAAGGACTCGCCCGGCACGAAGAGGACCACGAACTCCGGAGTCGCCGGCAGTGAGCGCCAGTACGCCTTCGCCCCGAGCGTGTCGACGTGCTGCCTCAGCTGGCGGGCGTGCCGGGACAGGTGGGCGTCGCGTTCCTCGTCGGAGTCGGCGCCGGTGGCGTCGAGGAACGCGTCGAGTGGCACCTTGGCGTCGACGATCACGCTCTTGCCTCCGGCGAGGTTCACCACCAGGTCGGGGCGGAGCAGGCCGTCGTCGTTGCGCACCGAGACCTGCTCGGCGAAGTCGCAGCGGGACACCAGTCCTGCCACCTCCACCGCCCGACGCAGGTGGAGCTCACCCCAACGCCCTCGCACCTGCGGCTTGCGGAGGGCGGTCGACAGGGCAGAGGTCTCACGCCGGAGCGTGTCCGTGGAGTGGCGCACCTCCTCGACCTGCTGCCGGAGCTGGCTCTGCCAGGAGACACGGTGCTGCTCGAGGTCGCGCATCTGGTCGTGCAGACGCTCGAGGCCCTCCTTGACCACTGCGTGGTCGGCGGCCCGTGCCTCGATCGCAAGCCTGGCCGTGTCATCGATGCTCGTCCCACGCGCCCGGGCCCACAGCACGCCGACAACCGCGCCGAGGAGCACGCCGACGACGAGTACGAGAAGCAGCGAGAGGACTGTCGAGATCTGCATGGCAGTCATCGTGGGGGATGCCACCGACATTTCCGTGTCGGCACGGCCGAACCGGGATCGACCGGGCGCAACCAGGTCTGGTTCCGGAAGAGGTGCGGCTCGTCAGTCGGCGAGCTCGACGATGACCGGCGCATGGTCGCTCGCACCCGCCCCGGCGCGCTCCTCACGGTCGATCATCCCGCCGGTGACCCGGTCGGCGAGCGCGGGGGAGCCGAGGATGAAGTCGATACGCATTCCGCGGTTCCGCTCGAACCGCTGCCGGTAGTAGTCCCAGTACGTGTAGACCTCCGGCCCCGGCGTGTATGGCCGCACCACGTCGACGTACCCGCACTCGAGGAAGCCACGGAAGGCCGCTCGCTCCTCCGGGGTCACGTGGGTGCTGTTGACGAAGCGGCTCATGTCGAACACGTCCTCGTCGTACGGTGCGATGTTCCAGTCGCCCGTCAGCGCGATCTGGGCCGACGGGTCCTGCTCGAGCCAGCCCGACGCCGCAGCGTGCAGCCGGTCGAGCCAGGCGAGCTTGTACGCCAGGTGTGGGTCCCCCGGCTTCCGGCCGTTCGGGACGTACAGCGACCACACCTGGACCCCGCCACAGGTAGCCCCGAGCGCTCGCGCCTCCGAGGCCAGCGGCTCACCCCACTGGGGCATGTCTTCGAACCCCCGGCGTACGTCGGACAGGCCCACCCGGCTGGCGATGGCCACACCGTTCCACTGGTCGTAGCCGTGGGTCGCGACCTCGTAGCCCATTGCCTCGAGGCCCATGAGCGGCCACTGGTCGTCGCGCGCCTTCGTCTCCTGGATCGCGAGCACGTCGATCTCGTGCCGCTTCAGGAGCGTCTCGACCCGGTCGATCCGGGAACGGATGGAGTTGACGTTGAAGGTGGCAATGCGCATGGGCGTCACCCTACGGAGCGATTCGTCGGGGAGGGCAACCGCGCCGTAAAGTGGCCGCCCGTGGCACTCACCATCGGAATCGTCGGACTCCCCAACGCCGGCAAGTCGACCCTCTTCAACGCCCTGACCAAGAACGACGTGCTCGCTGCGAACTACCCGTTCGCGACGATCGAGCCGAACGTCGGCGTCGTCGGGGTCCCGGACTCGCGTCTTGCGACGCTCGCCGAGATCTTCGGGTCGGCCAAGATCCTCCCCGCGACCGTCGAGTTCGTCGACATCGCCGGCATCGTGCGCGGCGCCTCCGAGGGCGAGGGTCTGGGCAACAAGTTCCTCTCTCACATCCGTGAGTCCGCCGCGATCTGCCAGGTCACCCGCGTGTTCCGTGACGAGGACGTCACCCACGTCGAGGGTGAGGTGAACCCCGCCAACGACATCTCCACGATCCAGACCGAGATGATCCTCGCCGACCTCCAGACGGTCGACAAGGCGCTGCCCCGGCTCGAGAAGGAGGCTCGCCTCAAGAAGGAGACCGCGGCCGTCCTCGGTGCGGTCAAGGAGGCCAAGGAGGCGCTGGAGGCGGGTACGCCGATCATCGCCACCAAGATCGACAAGAGCCTGTTGCGCGAGCTCATGCTGCTGACTGCGAAGCCCTACATCTACGTGTTCAACTGCGACAGCGACGAGCTCGGCGACGAGCCGCTCAAGCAGAAGATGCGCGACCTCGTGGCTCCCTCGGAGGCGATCTTCCTCGACGCCAAGTTCGAGGCGGAGCTCGTCGAGCTCGACGACGAGGAGGAGGCCCGCGAGATGCTCCACGAGATGGGCGTGGAGGAGCCCGGGCTCGACGTACTCGCGCGCGTCGGCTTCGACACGCTTGGCCTGCAGACCTACCTCACCGCAGGGCCGAAGGAGACCCGGGCCTGGACGATCCCCAAGGGCGCCACGGCTCCAGAGGCCGCAGGTGTGATCCACACCGACTTCCAGCGGGGGTTCATCAAGGCCGAGATCGTCTCCTTCGACGACCTCGTCGCTGCCGGCTCCATGAACGCCGCCAAGGCTGCCGGCAAGGTGCGCATGGAAGGCAAGGACTACGTCATGCAGGACGGGGACGTCGTCGAGTTCAGATTCAACGTGTAGTCGCGCTCGACGAGGTGCCGGCCTTCAGCTGCTCCACCAGGATGTCGCCGTGTCCTGCGTGCCGGGCGAGCTCGGCGATCATGTGCCCGTAGATGAACCGCAGGCTCACCGGGCCCTCATGCCACGGAAACTGCTCGTCGAGGTCGTGTGCCGCAGCTACCTCGCGCGATTGCTCGCACGCGGCGAGGAAGGCCCCGAGCACAGAGTCGACAGTGTCCTCGGGCTCCAGCAGGAAACTCTCATCGATTGTGTCTGGCAGGCCGAGCTCCGCGCGCGGTACGCCCGCTACGCGAGAGTGGAACCACACCTTCTCCACGAACGTGGCGTGCTTGACCAGCCCCAACGGAGTCGTCAGCGACGGGACCAACCGCGTGCGGGCTGCGGTGTCATCGACCTCGGACAGGAGTCGGGCCAGCTCACCCCGCTGGACGTCAAGCATCCCTTCCAGCATTGCCCGCTCACCGGCCACGAAGGTGTCCACGCAGATCAGGCTAGGGCCGTCCTGGCGGGGTG
>DASSMS010000158.1:0-20791 GCA_035688575.1 Nocardioidaceae bacterium | reverse complement strand
CTACAACGTCGTGGACGACGACCCGGCACCCGTGTCGGAGTGGCTGCCATACCTGGCCGAGGTCGTGGGCGCGAAGCCGCCACTGCGGTTGCCAGTCTGGCTCGGGCGGCTGCTCGCCGGAGAGTTCGTCGTGGACCAGATGATCAACGCTCGTGGATCCTCGAACGAGAAGGGAAGGAGAGAGCTCGGCTGGAAGCCGAGGTACGCAAGTTGGCGGGAGGGGTTCCGTGCCTGGGTCAGCGGATGAGACCGGTGCGTTCGAGTACCGGCCGCTGTTGTTCTCCATCGCCTACGGGATGACCGGATCAGTGGGCGACGCCGAGGACATCGTGCAGGACGCGTTTCTCGGCCTGACCCGGGCGCGTCAGGCGGGAACCACGATCGTCGACCCGAAGGCGTACCTGACGACGTCGGTGACCCGGCTGGGGATCAACTACCTGGGGTCGGCGCGGGTTCGGCGCGAGACGTACGTGGGGGACTGGCTGCCCGAGCCGGTCGTCGTGCCCGCCGACGGGCCGGGGCCGGCCGAGCACGCCGAGCTGGCCGACTCGCTGTCGATGGCTTTTCTCGTGCTGCTCGAAGCCCTCTCGCCGGTGGAGCGGGCGGTGTTCATGCTGCGCGAGGTGTTCGGGTACGGCTACCCGGAGGTGGCGAGGATCATCGGCAAGACCGAGGTCAACTGTCGGCAGATCTTTGCCCGCGCCAGGCGGCGGATCGCCGCCGGAGGGCAGGAGCGCGACGGCGCGCCGCCTTCGGCGCGGCGGGAGGAAGGCGAGGAGCTAGCCCGGAGATTCTTCGAGGCCGCCGCCGGCGGCGACCTGGACGCGCTGCTCGGCATGCTCGCGCCCGACGTGGTGCTGCACGGGGACGGGGGTGGCAAGGCGCAGGCGATCGGGAAGCCGCTGGCCGGGCGGGAGGGCGTCTCGCGGATGCTCGTGGGCCTGTTCCGCCGTGGCCGGACCCTCGGTGCCTCTCTCCGGCCGGCCTGGGTCAACGGCTGCCCGGGAGCCGTGATGTACGACGCAGAAGGGCGCGTGCTCAGCGTGCTCGAGCTCGAGGTCGCCGGCGGCGTGGTCCAGACGATCCGGGGGGTGGTCAATCCCGACAAGCTCGGTCATCTCGGACCTGTGTCAGACGTGGCGCGACTTCCGGAGCGAGACGCGACGCGGCGGCCGGCTCGGCGAGGCGAATGAGTTCGTCTCGCACCCGGGCCAAGTGGCGGTGGGCGCCGTCATTCGGCGATGACGAGAACGCCGCTGCCGCCGCCCGGGAGACTGCCGACGAAGATGTCCTCGCACAGCTGCCGGGCCACCCAGAGACCCTTGGGGCCGTCGGGCTCCGGGTACCGGTACCCGGCGAGCCGGTCGGCGATCCCAGGGCCGAGGTCGGTGACCAGGCAGGTCAGCCGCGCTGGATCGGTCCAGAGCGCGAGCCGTACCGGTGCCCCGCCGTGATGCAGACCGTTCACGACGACCTCGTTGACCGCCGCGACGAAGTCGTCGACGGTGTCGCGAGCGACCGCGCTCGACGACACGCAGGTACGTCGTACGAGGTCTCGTGCCTGCCGGAGGTGATGGACGCCGGGAATGGTCATGGTGGCACCGGGCGGGTCGCTCGGCGGATCGGGCACACCCGCGAGCGGGTCGGTTAGGAAGTCCGCCGGGTGCTTGTACTCGGGACTGGCAGTGCGTTGGTCACCCGCGCCCATGTGAGGGTGTCCGGCCTTGGCGGCGGCGATCGTGCGCTCCGGCAGGACCTGAGTGTCATAGCTGCACAGGCCGTGGAACGCGTAGGGGCCGAGCACCTCGTTCACCAGGGACTCGTAGCGTCCCCAGGCGGGATGCCCGGCGGCGTCGTCACCGAGGGGAACGGTGCCCGTCGCCCACAGCTCGATCGGCCGAGGGCTCTCCGCCAGCTTGCGCTGGTAGGCGAACAACGTCCTCGACGGTGACAGGTAGAGGTCCTCGTCCAGGCCGTACTCCAGCCGGGGATGAGTTCCCAGGACCTCCTTGAAGAGGGCCACCCGAGCTTGGGTGCTGTGGACGAGGACGTGACCGCCCGACTCCAGTCCTTGTTCCACGAACGACGTGGTGCCGGCCACGAGCTCCTCGTCGGAGTCGTGAAGGAGCAGGTCGTGGCTGTAGCGGCCGCTGACTATGGGGACTGAATCACTCATGTGCGTCCTCCATCTCGAAGCCCGGCGCCTGTTGGGCGCCCAGTAGACGGAGCATCCGGTCCACCCGGGGCAGCGGCCGGGTCAGCCGAACGGTGCCGCCTCTCATCCGGTGAGCCGTGGTTCCCGTCCACAGGGCTCTGGCGCCCGCGACGTCGAGGAACTCCAGCTCGCCGAGATCAACGATGATCCGCCCCCCGTCCGCCGCGGCAGTGGCTGCCCGTGCGACGAGCGTCGAGCGGAGGAGCCTGTCGTTGGCGGCGTCCGCCGACCCTGCCAGGGCGAGGCCTTCGGGCGTCGGCAGGGCCCGCAGCTGCGAGTCCCGTACTCCCGCGCCGTGCACGGCGCAGACTGTCTCGAGCGTCGGCTGAGGCAGGTGCGCCGAGTACTGGCACATGATCGACACTGGACGCGTGTTGCACAGCAGATCCGTCTCCCACTCGATCTCGGTGTGCCTGGCCGGGGACATGACGCTCCAGGCGGTCCTCTCCTCCCCGGACCACCGCACCGAGGGGTAGCCGACCGCCAGTGCCTCGTCGGTGACGCCCTCCTGCCACGTCGGCGAGTAGACCTCGTCGCTGGCCGTGAAGATCTCCAGCCGGCCGTCCGCAAGGGCCTCCTCGACCCGCAGGGCGTGCTCCTCGAGCAGCCCCAGCAGGGATCGCTCGGGGGGAACGTCCTCCGGCTCGATGTAGAGAACTTTTGCGCCCAGGTCCAAGCCGCACCTGACCCAGTCAGCGACCCCGATGCGGCGCTGCCGCTCGCTGTCGTGAACGAGTGCGACGTGACCGTCCCAGTCGGTCGGCCGCCGGTCGAGCGACTTCACCGCTCAAGGCTACGCCCGGCTCCTCCTCCCGGACAGGGGACGAAGCGTCGCAAATGCATGCCAAGGGCCACCCAGATCGGCGTGCTTGTCCGACCCACGCGAAACCCCGTGACCTGCGGAAGGCAGATTGCGACAATCGCGAGATGGACCTCGTCACCATGCTCCCGGCCTTCGTGGTCGCGGTGGTGCTCATCTCAGCCTCGCCCGGCCCGGCCATGGCGCTGATCCTCCGTCGTGCAGCCCTGCACGGGTTCCGCGCGACGGTTGCCACCGTCTTGGGGCTCGAGCTCGGCCTGTATCTCTGGGCGCTCGCGGCCGCCGGCGGCTTCGCGGTCATCGTCGCCGCGTCCGAGGTGGCCTATGTCGTCCTGCGGGTCGTCGGAGCCGGAGTGCTGCTCTACCTCGGTGTCCGGGCCTGGCGCAGCGCGTTGACCGTACGGCGTGCCGCTGTCGCCTCTGCGGACCCCGAACAGGTACCGACGACGTCGCCGGCACGGGCCGCCGGCTCGGCACGGACCTTCGGCGAAGGGGTGCTCGTGCAGCTGGCGAACCCGAAGGCGGCGGTGTTCATGCTCGCCTTCTATCCGCAGTTCGTCCCGGCCGACCGGCCGCTCTTCGCGACGACCGCTGCTCTCGCGCTGCTCCAGGTCGCCCTGGAGACCGTGCTGTACCTCGCGCTGGCGGCCGGTGTCGCCCGGGCCGGCACGTGGTTCCGCCGCCCGCGGGTGCGGGTCCGCCTGGAGGCCGCCACCGGGACCGCCCTGGTGGGCCTGGGCCTCCGGGTCGCCGCGTCGAGCCGCTGACCCGGCGTACCGGGCAGGCGTCGGGGGCGCGGGGTCAGGCCGGCTCGCTCGCGTGGAGCGCGCGCACGGTCGGCGAGGTCTCGACCTCGTTCGGCTCCGGGTAGGTGCCGAGCAGGCGGTCCGCCGTGCCTGCGGTGGTGACCGTGAACCAGTAGTGCTCGTTCTTGTAGTGGTGTAGCCGGTGGTTGCGCCACACCGCGCGGAAGGACTTGGAGCGCGGCCGGTAGTCGCTGTGCACGAGGTAGTGCGTCCACTCGTAGACGAACCCGAGCGTCGCCACCGACACGACGAAGGTCAGACCGAGCCCGTCGCGAGGGAACACCCAGTACGCCATCACGAGGTAGGTCGGGAGCAGCCAGCCGAGGACCTGCCACGGGATGAACACGAGCGGGATGTCACGGGGGTCGGCGTGGTGCTCCCTGTGCTTCCGGGCGAGCAGCGAGTCGAGCGAGACAGGGCCGAGCCTTCTCGGGCGCCAGTGCAGCACGAAGACGTGGATCACCCACTCGATAAGGGGGAACGCCGCCACCAGGGCCAGCGGGAGCACCGCGTCGGTCCAACGGTAGTCACCCTCGAGGACGCGGGCGACGACGCCGAAGGTCAGGAGCCCGCCGATCATCCACGGCGACGGGTGACGGAGGAACGCCCGCCATGCCTCCCCGAGAGACACGGAGGTACGCCGGGGGCCGGTCATGCGCTTCTCGTCGGCGGCGAGCCGCTCCTGGGCGAGCTTCTCGATCTCGGGTGAGGGGCGTGTCATCAGGCTTCCTCCAGGTCGTGGATCGCGGTGATCAAGGTGGTCGTGGCAGGTCGCAGCAGGCGTTCGGTGGCCGCGCGGGCGGCCTCGGGGTCGTGGGCCACCACGGCCGCACGAACCTCGCGATAGCCCTCGAGCTGGCTCACCTCCGCCTCCATCAGCACGGCGAGCGCATCGATGGTCGGCTCGTAGGCCGCGCGCAGGCTGTTGAACATGAGCCGGAAGACGACGGAGTCGGCACCGTCGACCATGTGGTCCCAGAAGGTCAGCGCTACTCGCTGGCGGGCCACAGGGTCCTCGTCGGCCTCGAGGGCGGCGATCGCCTCCTGGAGCGCTTCGTGCACAGCGGCGCTCCCCCGCTCGGCCGCGAGCGCTGCCACCTCGGGCGCGATCGCGAGCCGGGCCTCCAGGATGCTGCGGGCCACCGAGAGGTCGAGCTCGCCGTTGCGCACCAGCAGGCGCGGGAGCAGGTCCAGGCCCGCGGAGCGGCGGAACTCTCGCACCGTGGTCGCGCCCCCGTGCCGGACCTCGACCAGCCGGGCCTGTGCCATCCGCTGGAGGGCCTCGCGGACCGCCGGGCGTGAGACACCGAGGACCTCGGCGAGCCGCCGCTCACTGGGGAGGCTCTCGCCAGGGGCGAGCTCGCCGTCGACGACGTCGGACAGGATCTGGTCGAACACCTCGTCGGGGACGAGCCGCCGTGCCACTGGTTTGAGCGCCATGCCGACCAAGGTGGCCGGACTCGCGGCAGGTGGTCAAGTGGTCAGACCAGTATGTGGAACCGGTCCAGATCGGCAGGGTCACGGGTGGCGACGGCCGCAGGTCGGCCGGCACGTACCCTGGAGGGCGTGCGGAGGGACCTCGGAGTGCTGTTGTCCCCTCGACTCATCCCGCTCCACCTCCTCGGGCTTGTCGCGACCGTCGTCGCCGTCCTCCTGGGCTTCTGGCAGCTCAGTGCGTGGGAGGCGCAGCGCGAGGCGGAGGCCCGCGACCTCACGTCTCTCGAGCCGGTCACCCTCGAGAGCGTCCTCGGGCCGGACGACCCGTTCCCGTCCTCGGCCGTGGGTCGGCCCGTGGAGCTCCAGGGCACCTGGCTGCCCGGGTCGACCTTCTACGTGACCGACCGGGACCTCGACGGTCGGCCGGGCTACTGGGCGGTGACACCCGTCGCGGTGTGCGACGAGCCCGCCGCCTGCCCCACGAGCTCCGCACTCCTCGTCGTACGCGGGTGGACCGCCGACCCGGCCGACGCCCCACCTGCCCCCGAGGGCGAGGTCACGCTCGGCGGCTGGCTCCAGCCGCCGGAGGGCTCGGGGGTTCCCGACCCCGACCCGGACGACGACCAGCTGCCCGAGCTGCGCATCGCCGATGCCATCCAGCGGGTCGACCAGGACCTCTACGGCGCGTACCTGGTCGCAGAGGAGGCCCAGCCGGTTGAGGCCCTGCGAGACCTCGAGCCGGTCACTCCCGAGTCGCTACCGACGCCGGGCTCCTCGACCGGGTTGCGGAACCTCTTCTACGCCATCGAGTGGTGGGTGTTCGGAGCGTTCGCGCTCTTCGTCTGGTGGCGCTGGGCCAAGGACGAGCTGGAGCGGTCCCGCAGGGGCTCCACGCCACAGGACCGGGAGAGCCCTGAGGTACCGTCGAAGCCGTGAAGTCCCTGCTCACCCCATACCGCGTCATGGCCAACGTCGTCGGCGTCCTGCTGATCGTCCTGGTCCTCATCGGCCTGCCGCTGCACTACCTCTCCCCCGACGGCAGTCAGGCCGAGGCCGTCGGAGACGGCATCTCGCAGTACCTCGGTGTCGCTCACGGCTGGCTCTACATGATCTTCCTGATCGTGGCGTTCATGCTCTCGCGCCGGGCGGGCTGGGACCTCGGGTTCACCGCGGTGACGCTGCTGGCCGGCACCGTGCCGATCCTGTCCTTCTGGGCCGAGCACCGTGCGACCGCCGACGTGCGCCGCCGGATCGCCGCGGAGGAGGTCTCGACGGGCTCGACCACCGCAGGCACCGGCTCGACGAACCCGACCGGATCCACCAGCAGGGCCACGGGCTCGACCACCGGCTCGGCCGGGGCCTGACGCATGAACCGCACCGCCTTCGTCCTCGGCGGCGGTGGCGTGCTCGGAGCGGTCGAGGTCGGCATGCTCCGTGCCCTGGGCGAGGCCGACATCAAGCCCGACGTCATCCTCGGGACCTCCGTCGGCGCGCTCAACGGCGCCCTCGTCGCAGCCGACCCCGGACCAGGGGTGATCGAGCGGCTCATCGCCCTGTGGCAGAGCGCGGCCGCCGGCAAGGAGGTGTACTCCGACGGAGCGGTGCGGCAGATGACGCGTGCCGTGCGCACCGGCACGCACCTGCACTCCGCGAAGCCGCTCCGGGCGCGGCTGGAGCAGGAGCTCGGCGACCTGACCTTCGACGAGCTCGTCATCCCGTTCCAGTGCTGCGCGGCGTGCATCGAGCGGGCGTGCGAGCACTGGTTCACCGAGGGCCGGGTGGTGGACGCCGTGGTGGCTTCCGCCGCCGTGCCGGGTCTGCTCCGGCCGGCGCGGGTCGGCGACGAGCACTTCCTCGACGGCGGCATCGTCAACTCGATCCCGGTCGGCCGCGCCGTCGAGGTGGGGGCCGACCGTATCTTCGTGCTCCAGGTGGGGCGCATCGACCGACCGCTCAGACCGCCCCGTAAGCCCTGGGAGGTCGCCCGGGTCTCCTTCGAGATCGCGCGACGGCACAGGTTCCACCGCGAGATGGCAGCGCTCCCCGAGGGCGTCAGCGCGCACGTCCTCCCCACGGGGGGAGGCTCGCCGCGAGACGACTCCCTGCTTGCCTACCGTGACTTCAAGGCCGTGATGAGGCGGATCGACGCCGCCTACGAGGCGAGCGTGGCCTACCTCGAGGACCACCTGTCATGACCGGCGTGCTGCAGCGCGTGGTGGTCGCCCCCGCGCTCATCCTGCTGACCGTCGTACTCCTGACCACGATCCCGCTGTGGGTCTTCCTGGCGGCGGTCCTGTCGCCCGTCGTGCCCGGCCGCCTCCGCCCGCTGCGGCTGCTCTGGGTGCTGATGCTCCACCTCGTGCTGGAGAGTCTGATCCTCATCGAGCTGTTCGGCCTGTGGATCGCGTCGGGCTTCGGCCTGTTCCTGCGGCGGCCGTACTTCGAGCGCATCCACTACGACCTCGCGCAGACCTACCTGGTGATCTTCTTCCGCGAGGCGAGACGGGTGCTGCGGCTCAAGATCGTCACCCAGGGCCCCGCCCCGGACGCCTTCCCCGGGCACCCGCTGCTGGTCTGCTCCCGGCATGCCGGGCCGGGTGACTCGTTCACGCTGATGTACGCCCTCATGCACTGGTACTCCCGCGAGCCACGCGTCGTCCTCAAGGACACCCTCGCCTGGGACCCGGCGATCGGGGTGCTCCTCAACCGGGTGCCGAGCCGGTTCGTGTCGCCGCGCAAGAAGGGCGACCCGCCCGACAAGGTCGAGCGGCAGGTGGGCGAGCTCGCACGCGGCCTCGACGAGAACGACGCCTTCGTGATCTTTCCCGAGGGCGGCAACTTCACACCACAGCGCCGTCAGCGGGCGATCGACAAGCTGCGCCGCCTGGGCCTGGAGGGGATGGCGCAACGGGCCGAGCGGATGCGCAACGTTCTCGCGCCTCGGCCCGGAGGGTTTCTCGCCGCCCTGGACGCCGCCCCAGAGGCAGACGTGGTGATGGTGGCGCACACCGGCCTCGACCACATGTTCACCGTGGCCGACATCTGGCGCGAGCTGCCGATGGACAAGCAGCTCATCATGCGGTGGTGGCGGGTGCCCCGCAGCGAGATCCCGGCCGGCCGGGAGGCGCAGATCGACTGGCTGTTCTCCTGGTGGGAGCAGATCGACCGCTGGGTCGACGAGCACCGTCCCGTGGACCTTCCCCCGCGCCGCCGCCGCTACCGTGCCGGCACGGCTCAGGCAGACACAGAACGTCCCGGCCACCAGCGGTGACCGGGACGTCCCAGAGCCTTCTGAGCGGGAGCGTCAGCTCTTCTCCTCGTCGACCTTGATCTCCTCGACGGGGTTGTCCGGTGTCGTGGCCTGGTGCGGCTCCTCCGCGGCGTCGGCGGCGGCCTCGTCGGGGCCTGCCGCGCCCTCGTCGTGGGCCTTCGCGGCGGCGGCGGCGGCCGCAGTGCCCATCGGCGTGTCGTCGACCGCCGGGCCGCCGGCGGCCGGGGTCGCCACGCCAGGAGCGGAGTACGACGGAGTGGTGCCCGTCGACCCGGAGCTCGGCGTGTACGACGACTGCCAGGCGGTGCTCGCCTCGCGGTCGGACATCCGCTTGGCGACGAACGCCGCGAGCCCGCCGAGCCCGAGCAGGATCAAGAAGTTGCGCAGCTTGTGCGACTTCTTCTCGGTCGGAGCCTCGAGCTCACCCTTGAGGGCGGCGGCGGTGGCGGTGCCACGCTTCTTGGCCTCCTCACGCATCTCCTCGGTGGCCTCGGAGGCAGCGGCGACGGCGGCCGTGACCACCGGGAGGACCTCGGTGGTGAACTTCGTCTTCGCGCTGTCGACGACCGGCGTGGCCTTCTCGCGGGCGCCCTCCACGTAGGGGGTGGCTTTCTCGCGTGCCTCGGCGACGTAGGGGGCCGCCTTCTCGCGTGCCTCGAGCGCCCTCTCCTTCGCTTCGGCGATCACGGGACCAGCCTTCTCGCGCGCGGTCTCCATGACCTCGGTCGCCTGCTCACGCATCTTCTGTGGCTTCGACTTCGACTTCGACTTCAGCATCGTCGAGGTGTCCTCTCTTCGTGGTCGTCAACCAAGGTCATGCCCGCTTACTGCCTTGATCATGCCGTGTCCGTGATGTGAATCAAACCCTCAACCGCGGCGCGCCAGGGTCCCGCGGACGCGGCTTGGTGGCCGTGGGAGGATCGTGGGCGCACCCGAGACGAGTACCCGAACCGAAAGGCGACGCCATGGCGGCCGAGGACCTGTGGGCAACCCTGAAGACCAGCAAGGGCGACATCGTCGTCCACCTGTTCCCGAACCACGCACCCAAGACGGTCGAGAACTTCGTCGGCCTCGCTGAGGGGACCCAGGAGTACACCGACCCGAAGTCCGGGCAGAAGACCTCCGGCCGGTTCTACGACGGCCTCGGCTTCCACCGGGTCATCGACGGCTTCATGATCCAGGGCGGCTGTCCCCTCGGCACCGGCACCGGAGGCCCTGGCTACACCTTCAAGGACGAGTTCCACCCCGAGCTCACCTTCAACAAGCCCTACCTGCTCGCGATGGCCAACGCCGGACCGGGCACCAACGGCTCGCAGTTCTTCATCACCGTCGGTGAGACCCCGTGGCTCAACAACAGGCACACGATCTTCGGCGAGGTCGAGGACTCCCAGAGCCGCGCGGTCGTCGACGCCATCGCAGGCACCAAGACCGGTCCTGGCGACAAGCCCGCCGAGCCCGTCGTGATCGAGACGGTCCAGATCGAGCGTCGCTGACACCGACCTCCCCGCCACCCCACCTGCACGTGAGCACCGAGACCACGCCGTACTGCTACCGGCACCCAGACCGCGAGACCCACATCAGCTGTCAGCGGTGTGGGCGTCCGATCTGCCCTGACTGCATGAACCAGGCGGCCGTCGGTTTCCAGTGCCCGAGCTGCGTGCAGGAGGGGCGGCGCACCACGAGGCAGCCGCGGACGACGTTCGGTGGCCGCCCGTCGGACAACCCCGCCCTCACCTCGAAGGTCCTCATCGCGATCAACCTCGCGGTCTGGGTCCTCATCACCGCCACAGGCGGGAGGAGCAGCCCGCTGCTCGACCGGCTGTGGCTGCTCTCGGAGAGCCGGGCACTGGTCATGCAGGACGGCACCGCCCGCGAGCTGGTGGGTGTCGCGGGTGGCGCCTGGTGGCAGCTGGCCACCTCGATGTTCACCCACGTGGAGCTGATGCACATCGGCTTCAACATGCTGGCCCTGTGGTTCCTCGGGCCGCAGCTCGAGGCGGTCGTGGGTCGGGCGCGGTTCCTCGCGATCTACCTGCTCTCGGGCCTGGTGGGCAGCGCGTTCGTGTACTGGCTCACCCCGGCCTTCACACCCACCGTGGGGGCGTCCGGCGCGATCTTCGGCCTCATGGGCGCCCTGCTCGTGGTCGCGGTCAGGCTCCGGGCCGACTACGGCCAGATCCTGCTCTGGCTCGGGCTGAACGCCGTGATCACGATCTTCGGCCGGGGGTTCATCTCCTGGCAGGGACACCTCGGTGGTCTCGTGGGCGGCGTCGTGATCGCCCTCGTCCTCGTCTACAGCCCTCGCGCCCGCCGCTCCCTGTGGCAGGGCGTCGGCCTGAGCCTGGTGGCGCTCGCATTCCTCGCCGCGGTCGTCGCGCGCACGCTCGTCCTCACCTGAGCCGGTTGCCCACCCGCCGGGACGGCCACGCTTCCCCTTCGCGACCCCACCCGTGAGGCAAGGGCGGGTGTCTCTCGTCTCGGGAATGCCGACCTGGTGCAGACCACTGCCGGCCCGAAGTTTCGGCCACCTCCGGCACGGGTAGGTGCGTCCGAGGCACACCTGCTGTACGGGTCACTTGTCCACACTGGGGATAAAGCCTGTGGATGAATAACACCGGTGTGATTCCTCGTCGTGCCCTGCCTGTGCACGCGTTTCCCCTCGACATCCGGATCCCCGCCTGGGATCCGGCCTGGGTGCCGCACAGCCCCTGCACCGGCCCGCTATCGGACCCACACAGGGGCTGTGGATAACTGGGCGGATTACTCCCAGCGAGTCGCGTAGACGAATCCGACCGCCATGAAGCCGATGCCCACGATGAGGTTGTACGCCTCGAGGTTCCGGAAGACCGGGAGCTCGGTCGGCTGGCCGGCCATGTAGTACACGATGATCCACACCAGGCCGATCAGGAAGCAGCCGAGCATCCCGATGACGACACCGCGGCCGCGGCCCAGCGGCGTACTGGGGTTCGCGAAGAGCGAGAGCCCGACGAAGAGCAGCCCGAAGCCGATCAGGAAGTTCCACCGGCCGAGGTCGCCCATCCAGGTCAGCTGGCCGCCGTCCTGGGCGAGGTTGATGTAGACCGCCATCCAGGCGATGCCCAGCAGGGTCACCAGCGCTGCCACCACCGTACGCACGATCGAGATGCCGGACCCGGTCTGGTCGGCCGGCCGACGCCCGGCGGCGGAACTCGCTGCGCTTCCGCGGGGACGGGCCTTGCTGCGGCTCGAGTCGGACACCTGAACTCCTTGGTACTTGCGGTCGATGGTTGCCTTGGGACGTCGGATAGCGTAGTCCGGAACAGTCCTCCCCACGACAGCGCACCCGACGCGCCCGAACACGATGAGCCTGTCATGACCGAGTCTCCCCGCAGCCGGCGGTCCGCGCTGCTGAGCCGCGAGAGCTGGGCGGCAAGGATCGCCCGCGCTCGCCGGTCCAGGTCGAGGACCTACCGCGACCGCGGGCTGCTCTGGCGGGTGCTCGGTCCCGCGGTCTTCCTCTTCGCCGGTGCCCTCTTCGTCACCAGCGGGGTCAGCTCCGACGGCACGGACCTCAGAGCAGGGCGGTACGGCGACCTGTCGACCGTCGTGGCCCAGGCGACCGATGAGGTCGACCAGCTGAGGGAGCGGCGCAGCGAGCTCGAGAAGGAGGTCGACGAGCTCAGCAACCAGCTCACGGACACCCGGGTCTCGAAGGCGCAGGAGCGGGCCGATGGGCTCGGAGCCGCGGCCGGGATGACGCCCGCGCAGGGACCGGGCCTGACCGTCGAGCTCGACGACGCACCCGCCGACAAGATCGAGGCCGCCGACGTCAAGCCCAGCTACCTGGTGGTGCACCAGCAGGACATCCAGGCGGTGGTCAACGCGATGTGGGCCGGCGGGGCCGAGGCGATGACGATCCAGGGGCAGCGGGTCATCTCGACGACCGGGATCAAGTGCGTCGGCAACACCGTGGTGCTGCACGGCATCCCGTACTCCCCGCCGTACGTCATAACCGCTGTCGGCGACCCGTCGTCGATGCTGACCTCGATCAACGAGAGCCCCTACATCGACATCTACATGGACTACGTCGAGGACCCGCGTTACCAGCTCGGCTGGGATGTGCTGCTGCACGACGAGGTCAGGCTCCCGGGGTACGACGGCTCGCTCGACCTCGACCACGCCCGCCCGGCCGGCCAGGAGGGCTCGGGCGGCAACGACGACGCCTGACCCGCTCCCCGGGGCCGACGGGCCTCAGGGGCTCGGCGACTCGCTGCCGCCGAACCGTGGAGCCGTGGTCGGCGTGGGCTCCGGGGTGGGCGACGGTGTGGGCTCCTGGGTCGGAGTGGGCTCCAGGGTCGGAGTGGGGGTCGGCGTCGGCTCCGGCTCCTCGTAGGAGGAGACCGTCAGCGTCACGGTGGTCCCGGAGTTCGGCGTACTGCCTGCGTCCGGGCTCTGGGAGAGCACGATCCCCCGCTCTGCCCGCGTCTCGCTGTCGTAGTTGACGCTCACCGCGAACCCGGCCTGCTCGATCGCCCGGCGGGCCTCGCCCTCCTGCATCCCGACGACGCTCGGGACCTCCTCGGGGCCGTCGGAGTAGTAGACGGTGACCAGCGTGTCGACGGCGACCCTCGTGGCCGGCCGCGGGTTCTGCTCGATGACCTCGTCGGCGGGCTCGTCGGAGTTGCGCCGCACCAGCTTGACCCGGAGCTGCTCCGCCTCGAGCTCGGCACGGGCCTCGTCCTTGTCGTCACCGAGCACGTCCGGCACCACGACCGCCGGCTTGCCGGTGGACAGGATCACGTCGACCTCCCCGCCCTTCTCGAGGAACTGGCCGGTCTCCGGGGTCTGGGAGAGGATCTTGCCCTTCGGGACGTCCGCGGAGGCCTCCCTCTCGACCTCACCGAGCGCGAGACCGCGGTCCTCGAGCGCGCGTTCGGCCTGGGCCAGCGTCATGTTGATGACGTTCGGCACGGGTTCCCTCTGCGGCGGGGAGCTGAACAGCATGGGGCCGAGGATCGCGGCGGCGATGAGCAGCCCGAGGATGCCGAGTCCGAGCAGGACCAGTGGCCAGCGCTTGCGCTTCTCCTCGGCCTCCGTCGGCTCCTCGCCCCCGCCCCTGAAGAGCGAGGTCTCCTCCGCGGCCGGCTCCTGCGGCAGGAACGTGGTCGCCCCAGCGCCGGCGGGTACGACGGGCGCCACGACCGGCTTGCCAGCGAGGAAGCGCTCGATGTCGGCACGCATCGCCGCGGCGCTCTGGTAGCGCTCCTCGACCGGCTTGGCCAGGGCCTTCATCACGATCGCGTCGATCTCGGGCGGGAGGTCGGAGTCCAGGGTGGACGGCGGCGCAGCAGGCTCCCGGACGTGCTGGTAGGCCACCGACACCGGGCTCTCGCCGACGAACGGCGGCCGGCCGGTGAGCAGCTCGTAGAGCAGGCAGCCCGTGGAGTACACGTCGCTGCGGGAGTCCACCGTCTCGCCGCGCGCCTGCTCGGGTGAGAGGTACTGCGCGGTGCCGACGACGGCGGCGGTCTGGGTCATCGTGGAGGACGCGTCCGCCACTGCCCGGGCGATGCCGAAGTCCATGACCTTGACGTCGCCGGACGGGGTCAGCATGACGTTGGCCGGCTTGATGTCGCGGTGCACGATGCCGGCGCGGTGGCTGTAGTCCAGCGCCGAGAGGACGCCGGAGGTGATCTCGAGCGCGCGCTCGGGGAGGATCTTGCGCCCCTCGCGCAGGATGTCGCGCAGCGTCCGGCCGGCGACGTACTCCATCACGATGTAGGGCTGCGGCACGTCGGTGCCGTCGGTGGACATCTCCTCGCCTGTGTCGTACACGGCGACGATCGAGGGATGGTTGAGGGACGCGGAGGACTGTGCCTCCCGGCGGAACCGCGCCTGGAAGGTGGGGTCGCTGGCGAGGTCGGTCCGCAGGCGCTTCACGGCGACGATGCGGCCGAGCCGGACGTCGTTGCCCTTGCGGACCTCCGCCATGCCGCCTCGGCCGAGCAGCTCACCGAGCTCGTAGCGGTCCCCGATCCGGTGGGGTTCTGCTCCGGTGCTCATCAGTCCTTGTGGCCCTTTCCTTTGCCCGGGTGGCCGTCGGACCACCTGCCGGACTCGTCGTCATCCCCCTCGTCCCAGTCCTCGTCGCTCTTCTCAGGCTTGTACTCCTCGTAGACCTCGAGCGTGATCGTGCTGCCCGGCTCTACGAGACCGTGGGGGCTCACGGCGGCGACCGTGTCCTTCCACTGGTCGGCCGAGGTCGCGGGCACCTTCTCGTCCTCGACCTCGAACCCGCGCGCCTCGAGCTCGTCCTTGACCTCCTCGGCGTCCCGCCCGAGGTAGTCGGCCTCTCTCACCCGGATCCGGTCGTCGGCCTTCTTGCTGGGGCGCTCGGACGGGCTCTCCGAAGGCTCCGTCGAGGCCTCCGACGAGGCCTCCGGGTTCGCGACCGCCGGCTCGGGAGACCCGCTCCCCGCCAGCGCCGCCGTGGCCAGCACGACGACCAGCACGGCGGCAGCCGCAGCCGCCCACGGCCACCACGGAGGGAGGCCCTTGCGGTCCCGCTCGTCCTCGTCCATCGGAGTCGCGGCCACAGGTCCGGTCGGCGGCCGCTCGAGGATCTGGGTCGTCTCGGCGCCGAGCCCCATGCCTGCAGCTCCCGCTGCGGCACCGGCGGCTGCCAGGCCCTCGACGGCCCCTCCTCTGAGGGCGGTGGCCAGGTCCGCGGCACTGGCGAAACGGTCCTCGGGCTTCTTGGCCAGGGCCTTCTCCACGATCGCGCGGACCCGCGCGGGAACGTCGTCGGGAAGCGGTGGGACGTCCTCGCGGATGTGCGCGAGAGCCACCTGGATCGGGGTGTCGCGCGCGAACGGCCGCTGACCCGCGAGGCACTCGTAGAGCACCACGCCGAGGGCGTAGATGTCGCTGGCCTCGCTGGCAGGCCGTCCTTCCGCCTGCTCGGGCGAGATGTAGTGGGGCGTCCCGACGATCTGGCCGGTCTGCGTGATCGCCGCTCCGTCGCCCGCCCGCGCGATGCCGAAGTCGGTGATCTTCACCTGGCCGTCCGGGGTGACGAGCAGGTTGGCCGGCTTCACGTCCCGGTGCACGATCCCGAGGGCGTGTGCCGCGGCGATCGCGTCGGCTGCCTGCGCGACGATCTCGGAGGCTCGGTCGGCCGGCATCGACTCGCCGCCGCGCAACAGTCCGGACAGCGGCTGCCCGGGCACCAGCTCCATGACGAGGAACGGCCGGGTGCCCGTGCCGTCGTCATCGACGAGCTCGCCGAAGTCGAAGACCGAGGCGACGTTCGGGTGGACCAGCGCCGCGGCGTGCCTGGCCTCCGCCTCGAACCGGGCCCGGAAGACCGGGTCGTCGGCGAACTCGTGCTTGAGCACCTTCACCGCGACCTCGCGGTCGAGCACGGTGTCCTCGGCTCGCCAGACCTCGCCCATCCCGCCGGTGGCGATGCGGCTGGTCAGCTGGTAGCGGTTGCCGTTGTCGTGCGGACTCACTGGTTCATCACCGCCTCCATCACGCGCTTGGCGATCGGTGCGGCAAGGCCGCTGCCCGAGATCGCGTCGCGCGACACGCCGGCGTCCTCGATCAGCACCGCGACGGCGACCTCGGGGTCGTCGGCCGGTGCGAAGGAGACGAACCAGGCGTAGGGGTTCTGGTCGGCCGACGTCTGGGCCGTCCCGGTCTTCCCGGCCACCTTGGTGCCCGGGATCTGGGCGGTGGCGCCGGTGCCGTTGTCGACGACCTCGATCATCATCTGGGTCAGGTCACGGGCCACCGACGAGCTGACCGCCTCCCGGTAGGGCTCCGGGTTGGCCTTGTCGAGCACGTCGAGGTTCGGCGAGCGGACCTCGTCGACGAGGTAGGGCTTCATCACCGTGCCGCCGTTCGCGATGCCGGCCGAGACCATCGCCATCTGGAGCGGGGTCGCGGCGACGTCGAACTGGCCGATGGCGGAGTACGCCAGCTGCGGCTCGTCGGGGTCGGTCGGGAACCGGCTCTCGGCCTGTCCGTTGAGGTCGTCGAGGTACTTGTCGCCGAAGCCGAACTTCTCCGCCTGCTCCCGCAGCGCGTCGTCGCCGATCTCCATGCCGAGGTGGCCGAAGGCGACGTTGCAGGAGACCTCGAGGGCCCGCGTCAGCGTGACGCGCTCCCCGCCACAGCTCCCGCCGCTGTCGTTGGGGAGGTCCCGGTCGGTCAGCGGCAGGTCGAGGGTCGCGCCGCCGGGGACCATCGACTGCGGTGTGTACTGGCCGCTCGAGAGCGCCGCCGCGGCTGTCACCAGCTTGAACGTCGAGCCGGGAGGGAAGACCTCCTGGACGCCTCGGTTGAGCATCGGCCGGCTCTGGTCGTTGTTCAGCTGCTTCCAGGCGTCGGAGATCTCGCTGAGCTTGTGCGAGGAGAGCGCGTTGGGGTCGTACGACGGGGACGAGACCATCGCCAGGATCGCGCCGGTCGAGGGGTCGAGCGCGACCACGCTGCCCTTGATGCCCGGCCCGCCGAGGTCGCGGAGACCCTCGAACGCCGCCGTCTGCGCCTGCGGGTCGATGGTGAGGCTGACATCGCCGCCCTTGGGCTGGGTGTTGCCGAACATGTCGACCACGCGGTTCACGAACAGCCTCGGGTCGCTGCCCGACAGGATGTCGTTCTGGGTGAGCTCCACGGCGTTGCGGCCGTAGGTGTAGGAGTAGTACCCGCTGAGGTGCGCGAACTTCAACGGCTGGGGGTAGCGCCGCTGGAACTCGAACTGGTCGTCGACCGGCACGCTCTCGGCGACGGAGTTGCCGCGCACCAGGATCGCGCCCCGCTCGCGGGAGAATTCTGCGTCGCGCACGCGCTTGTTGTCGTTGCGCGAGTTGAGGTCGTCGGCCTGGAGGTACTGCAGGTAGGTCGAGTTCACCAGGAGCGCGAGGAAGAGCGCCAGGCACCCGATTGCCATCGTCCGGATCGGCTTGTTCATCGGATCATCACCACCTGGGTCGCGTCCTCCTCCGTGGGCCCGGACAGCTCGGGCAGCGGACGGCGGGCCTGGTCGGAGATACGCAGCAGCAGCGCGATGATCGCCCAGTTGGCGACCAGGGAGGAGCCACCGTACGACAGGAACGGGGTGGTCAGGCCGGTCAGCGGGATCAGCTTGGTGACCCCGCCGACGACGACGAAGACCTGGAGCGCGAAGACGACCGCGAGACCGGTCGCCACGAGCTTGCCGAACGCGTCACGGCAGACCAGCGCGGTGCGCAGAGCTCGCTCCACGATGAGGCCGTAGAGCAGGATCAGCGCCATGACGCCGGTGAGACCGAGCTCCTCCCCGATCGCCGCGACGATGAAGTCGGAGTAGGAGAACGGGATCAGGGTGGGGTCGCCCTGGCCGAAGCCGCGCCCCACGAGTCCGCCCCACGCCTGGCCGTACATCCCCTGCACGATCTGGTAGCTGTCGTACTCGCTCCCGAACGGGTCCAACCACGCGCCGACGCGTGCCTTGACGTGGGAGAACAAGAGGTAGCCGACGTACGCGCCCGCGGCGAAGAGCGTGCCGCCGACGATCAGCCAGCCGGGCCGCTCGGTCGCGACGTAGAGCATCACCAGGAAGAGGCCGAAGAACAGCAGCGACGAACCGAGGTCGCGCTGAAAGACCAGGATGCCCAGGCTGACCATCCACATCACGAGGATCGGTCCGAGGTCGCGTCCGCGGGGCAGGTCGATGCCGATCACCCGGCGACCGGCCAGGGCCAGCGCGTCACGGTGGAGGACGAGGTAGCCGGCGAAGAAGATCACCAGGAGCACCTTCGCGATCTCACCGGGCTGGAAGCTCATCGGGCCGATGTTGATCCAGATCCGGGCGCCGTTGATCTCGGTGCCGAGCACGGGCATCAGCGGCAGCAGGAGGAGCACGATCGCGCCGAGGCCGCAGGTGTAGGTGAAGGCCTGGAGACGGCGGTGGTCACGCAGGAACACCAGCACCGCGACGAACAGGAACACGCCCAGCGTCATCCAGATCAGCTGGTCGGTGGAGAAGGTGTTCGCGTCCTCGTTCTTCGAGAGCTCGGCGAGGTCGATGCGGTAGATCATCGCCAGGCCGAGCCCGTTGAGCGCCGCGACCACGGGCAGCAGCACCGGGTCGGCGTACGGCGCGGTCATGCGGACCACGATGTGGCAGGCGACCACCAGCACCGCCAGCCAGGCGCCGTAGCCGACGATGTTGGCCGGGATGGTCCCCTCGACGCCGAGCCCGACCGCGGCGTAAGCGCCGATCCCGACCAGCAGGCTCAGCACGATCAGGAACAGCTCTGCGCCGCGGCGGCGTCGGTGGGTGAACCCGCTCAACGGGTTGACGGCCATCAGGGGCTCACCTCGACGCAGTCCGGAGGCGTGAGCGTGGGCGACGGGCTCGGTGACGGCGAGGGGCTGGGCTCGGCCGACGCCCGCGGCTTCTCGGAGGTCTTCTTGTCGCCGCTGCTCGGGCTCGTCTCGGCGCTCGGCGAGGCAGTCGGCGAAGGCTCCTCGGTCGGGCAGGGCCGGGCGAGGTCGCCGATGTTGGCCACGATCCGCTCGGCGTCGGGGAGGTCCTTGGCGCTGATCCCGTCCCGGACCTGGGCGGCGCGGTAGGCGGGCAGAGCGGCCAGGGTGATCTCGGACGTCTCGTGGAGCTTCGACAGGTTGACTCCCGGAAGGTCGGCCTGGACCCCTTGGTAGATGGCGACATGGTCGTGGTCGGCGGCGACGTAGTACTGGTCCTGGGTCCAGGAGTAGGCGCCGGTCGCAGCCAGCACGAGGAGGGCGGTCAGGCCGAACAGAATCGCCAGCCGGCGCAGCCAGGCGAACCTCCGCGGCGGGCGGGGGGCGTAGCGCAGCTCCTCGGGGTCGACGGGCCGGTCGTCCTCGCCCGGCACCGGCTCGAGCTCTCCGGTGTCCCCGCTGCGGTGGCCCCGGAAGAAGCTCTTGGACGTGGCGCCGGCCTTGCGGGGCTGCTCCGCCGCGGCGCCCACGAGCATCGGCCCGGTGGAGGTCGCGGCGAGGGTGCCCTCGTCCGCCGGGGCGTCCGCGTTCACGACGTCGGCGACGACGCAGGTGATGTTGTCGGAGCTGCCCGCCTCGAGCGAGGCCCGGACCAGCTCGACGGTCGCGAAGTCGACCGTGCCCGTGCCGAGGATGTCGGCGAGCCGGTCGTTGTCGAGGACGCCGGAGCACCCGTCGCTGCACAGCAGCAGCCGGTCGCCCTGGACGAGCTCGATGGTGAAGAGGTCGGGATCGGTCTCGTGGACCCCGTCGACGGCGCGGAGGATGAGGTTGCGGTGCGGGTGCGACCGCGACTCCTCCTCGGTGATCCGGCCCTCGTCGATGAGGCTCTGGACGAACGTGTGGTCCTTGGTGAGCTGCGAGAGCTCGCCGTTGCGCAGGAGGTAGCCGCGGCTGTCGCCGACATGGCCGATGCCGACGCGCCGGCCGTCGAAGAGTGCAGCGGTGACCGTCGTGCTCGTGCCCTCGAGCTCAGGGTCCTCGTCGACCAGCTCGGCGATCCGGTCGTGCGCCCGGTGGATCGCGCCGGCGAGAGCCTCGAGCAGGTTCTCGGGCGGCGGTGCGTCGAGGCGGCGCAGGATCTGTACGGCGGTGGAGGAGGCGATGTCGCCTCGCGCGGCACCACCCACGCCGTCGGCGATGACGAGGAGGTTCTCGCCGGCGAAGCCGGAGTCCTGGTTGTCCTTGCGCACCCGCCCCACGTCGGAGAGGGCGGCGTAGCGCAGGCGCAGCGTTGGCTCTGTCGTGGAGGTCACCGTCGGGCTACTTCCTCAGCTCGAGGGTCGTCTTGCCGATCCGGACCTGCGAGCCGAGCTGGAGGGTGGCCGGCTGGGTCAGCCGCTGGGACCCCAGGTACGTGCCGTTGGTGGACCCGAGGTCCTCGATGAACCACTGGTCGCCCGAGGCCGCGATGCGCGCATGGCGCGTCGAGACGTAGTCGTCGTCGAGGCGGATCGCCGCGTCGCTGCCACGGCCGATGAGCAGCGGGGCGTCGTCGAGGGAGATGTTCTCGCCGGAGTTGGCACCCTCCACGATCGCGACGTGGGTCGGGGCTCCACGGGGCCGCTTCGCGGGCTTCGGGCGGTCGCGCGCCGCCCGCTTCTGCTGCCGCCGCTCGGCGCGCGGGGTCTGGTCGATGCGCGCCCCGAACATGTCGGAGCGGATCACCGAGATGGCCGACAGGACGAAGATCCACAAGATCGCCAGGTAGGCGAACCGGATCAGCATCA
>DASSMS010000027.1:0-20832 GCA_035688575.1 Nocardioidaceae bacterium | reverse complement strand
CAGCGAGGTGAGTCATGGCGTCAGACGAAGACAGAGTCAAGGAGCTCGAGCTCGAGGTGCAGCGGCTCATGCACGAGGTCGACAAGTACCGCTCCGCCACTGAGGACACACTTCAGCAGCTCGACTGGTGCATCGGCTACTTCACGGGCTGCAACAAGTCGACCATCGCGAAATCACTGAGCGCCAACCGTTCCTACATCCGTCGCCATCTGCTCGACCGGGCGGACGTGGGCATGCCCACTCCCTCGTCATGACCTACCCAGGAAAGGCCAGACACACATGACCGTCACACAGCACCGTGGGGGCGGTGGGTACGCCACCCGTCCTAATCCCAGCGGCCTCGCCGACGTCATCGACACGATCCTCGACAAGGGTCTCGTCATCGACATCTACGTCCGGGTGTCGCTCGTCGGAATCGAGCTGCTCACGATCGACGCGCGCATCGTCATAGCGAGCGTGGACACGTACCTGCGGTTCGCCGAGGCCGTCAACCGTATGGACCTCACCGAGACCCAGACCAGCGGGATCCCCGAGCTCATGGAGGACCTCTCGAGCTCCGGGGCCAAGGGGAAGACGTCCGGAGCGATCGAGGGCGCCAAGGAGAAGCTGAGTGGGATCCTCGGCGGCGACGAGGAAGAGGACGAGGAAGAGAAGAAGCCGGCTCCCCGCAAGCGCACCTCCAGCAGTAAGCAGTCGAGCCGGTCACGTCCTGCACGCAAGTCCACCGCACGGCAGAAGCAGTCGGAGGAGAGCTGACCGTGGTCCTCCACCTGTACGGCGTGACCACGGCGGACGCTCCCCAGCCGCCCGACCTGAAGGGGCGGCGGGGCGGTGAGCTCCGTCTGGTCTCGGCCGGGGACCTCGCAGTCATCGTGAGCGACGTGGACGCCGACACCCCGGCCGGCCGCAAGGACCTCCTGGCCCATGCGCACGTGCTCGAGGGGTACGCCGAGGAGTCGACCGTGCTCCCGATGCAGTTCGGGATCGCACTCCCGGACGACGGCGCGGTGCGTGAACAGGTGCTCGAGAAGGATCGCGAGTCGCTCGAGTACCTGCTCCACTCCTTCGACGGGCTGCTCCAGGTGACCGTGCAGGCGTTCCACCACGAGGAGCCGGCCCTCCGAGAGGTCTTGCGACGTCATCCGCAGCTCATGGCTGCCAGGGAGGAGATGAGGGCCTTCCCGGAGACGGCGACGCAGGCACGGCAGGTGGACCTCGGACAGGCCGTGGCCTCGGGCCTGGAGGAGCTTCAGGAGGAGGACCGGCTGATGCTGCTCGACCGACTCGCCCCGCTCAGTCGGGCGGTGGCCGAGAACGACGCGAACGGGGCGCACGAGATCCTGCACGCCGCCTTCCTCGTCGAGCGCGCCGAGCGCGGAGCGTTCGACGAGGCCGTCGGCCTGCTGCGCAGCGAGAACGAGGACCGGATGAGACTGAGGTACGTCGGCCCGCAGCCGCCGTACTCCTTCCTCGAGCCGATGAAGACCGGTGAGCTCTCATGGGACTGATCAGCGGGCTGCTCACGCTCCCCCTGGCGCCGGTGCGGGGCGTCGCGTGGGTCGCCGAGCAGATCAAGGAGGAGGCGGATCGGCAGTGGTCCGACCCCGCCACCATCCAGGCAGCCCTGACCGATATCGAGGCGATGAGGGAGTCGGGCGAGATCGACGACGCGGAGGCGGACGCGCGCGAGGAGGAGCTGCTGCAACGATTGATGTCAGCCTCCCCTGAGCAGGGGCAGAGCCTCAACCCGTGGGAGGACGTCGACGATGAGTGAGAAGCTCACGATCCGCAAGGTCGGACAGATTGCACTCGGCGAGCTGTCCGAGCTCGTCGGCTGCCCCGCCGAGGGCGTCACCGGCATCCGCAAGGGTGAGGACGGCTGGGTGGTCACCGTCGAGGTGCTGGAGGTGGGACGTATCCCCGAGACGACCGATGTGCTGGCCAGCTACGACGTGCACGTCGACAGGGAGGGCGATGTGACCGAGTACAAGAGGTTGCGCCGCTACCTGCGCGCGCAGGTGGAGGACTGAGTGGACTACTCGACCAGTCCGGAGAGAGCGACCTCGGGGCAGCCGACCCCGAGGTCGGGTCCGACCTTCGTCGGCACGAGAGGCGGAGGACAGCAGCCCCAGAACCTGGCCGACATCCTCGAGCGGGTCCTCGACAAAGGAATCGTGATCGTCGGTGACATCCAGGTCCGCCTCCTCGACATCGAGCTGCTCACCATCAAGATCCGCCTGCTGGTCGCCTCGGTCGACCGCGCGCGCGAGATGGGCATCAACTGGTGGGAGGGCGACCCCTTCGTCAGCAGCCTCGAGGAGAAGGAGGACGAGGACCGCGCCGAGCTCCAGCGCCGCGTGGACGCCCTGGAGCAGCGCCTGACCGAAGCGCAGGGAGCCGGACAGGTCCAGGCGGCTCGGGAGGAGCAGCGTGATGAGCGCGGCTGAGGGCAGCGTCGTGCACGCCTACGGCCTCGTCGCGGACCTTCCCTCGTTGTCCCTGCCCGAGGGTCTCGACGGGGCTCCGGTCTCGCTCCTGCGACTGGGCGAGGTCTCCGTGCTCGTGAGCGAGCTGAGCGCGAAGGACTACGGCCCGGAGGTCTGGCGCGCCCACGCGGAGGACCCGAAGTGGCTCGAGCACGTCGCGCGGCAGCACCACGCAGTGCTCCAGGCGATGGTCGAGCAGACCGATGTGCTCCCGCTGCGCCTCCCGGGCATCCACCCGGACATCGCACGGCTCGAAGACGTGCTGAGGGACCAGGAGGCCACCCTGGCCCGGGCACTGGACACCGTCCGGGGCCACGTCGAGCTCGGCGCGAAGGTCTTCCTGGTCGACGAGGGCTCGACGCCCGGGACCGAGCAGCGACCCACGAGCGGCCGGGACTACCTGGCGCGCCGCTCCGCAGAGGCGACGAACCGCGAGGAGGCCCGGCTCCGTCGGCAGAACCTCGTGCTCGACGCCCACGAGTCGATGGCGCACGCCTCCACCCATGCCGTCGCCAACCCACCGCAGGACTCCGCGCTGTCCGGGCGGACCGAGCCCATGCTCCTCAACGCGGCCTACCTCGTCCCCCGAGCGCGGCTGGACGACTTCGTGGCGCTGGCCGAGCAGATCCACGAGGGGCTGGCCGCCGCCGGCATGACCCTGGAGGTCAGCGGGCCGTGGCCGCCGTACAACTTCGCCGCGACCCCGGACGACATGAAGGTGGGTCACGACGGATGAGCGTCGAGCAGGTCAACGTCGGTGAGGACGTTGCGCTCGTCGACCTCATCGACAGGCTGATCGGCGGAGGTGTCGTGCTCACCGGCGACATCGTGCTCTCGATCGCCGACGTGGACCTCGTCTACGTCGGTCTCCGACTGGTCCTCGCGCCCGCCCACGCAGTCGAGGACTCGGTCCGGCTCAGCCGACCACCGAGGCGGCTCGAGGAGTGAGCGTGATCGTGCTCTACGCGCTCGTCCCGGCAGAGCAGGCACCGCTTGTCACCGCGCAGAACGGGCTTCGGGTCCTGGCCAGGGGGTCGGTGGCCGCGCTCTACGACGAGCGGGAGGAGGCTCCCTCCACGAGCCGCCAGGACATCCTGGACTTCGGCCGGGTGATCAGCGACATCTCGAAGGCAGGGCCCGCCCTCCCCGTGCGCTTCGGCACCGTCGTGGAGAGCCTCAGCGCGCTCGGCGACCTCCTGGAGCGTCGCGAGGCGGAGTGGCAGGAGCGGCTCGCCACGGTCGCCGGCCACGTCGAGATCGTCGTGCACGCCCAGGACGCCGCCGCGCCCGCACCCACTCCCGCGGCCCCCGGCTCGGGCCGCGAGTACCTGATGTCCCGGGCCGCCGCACGGCGTCACGCGGAGGCGATGTACGACGACCTGACCGCCGGTCTCAGCGCGCACTGCCGCGAGAGCAGGCGGTTGCAGGCCTCCGAGGAGATCCGCGTCGCGTGCCTGGTGCCGGCCGGGGACACCGAGTCGTTCCTGGCCGCCGTCGAGTCGTGGGCCGGTGCACAGCAGGGTCGCCGGGTCACCACGACGGGGCCGTGGCCGCCGTTCAGCTTCACCGAGAAGGAGACCGGATGACCACCCCTCCCGACCGCTCGGCCTGGCCGTTCGACGAGGACGACGGTCACCACGTCGACGTACCCGGGCTGTCGCGGCGTGTGTCGGCCGACCCCGAGGACGTCGAGAAAGGGCTGGTGCAGCTCGTCCTCACGCTGGTTGAGCTGCTCAGGCAGCTGATGGAGAAGCAGGCGATCCGCAGAGTCGACGCCGGCGGACTCTCCGACGAGGAGGTCGAGCGGCTCGGCGAGACGCTGATGCTCCTCGACATGCGCATGACCGAGCTGCGCGAGCACTTCGGCCTCACGCCCGAGGACCTCAACCTCGACCTGGGCCCCCTCGGCCGCCTCCTCTGAGGGGTTGTCCCCAGCGGGATCGTCCCCGCCGATAGTTTGGGCTCCGTGGCCACCGAGGTACGACTCCGCGACGGCAGCCGGGCCATCACCTGGATGCTCCTCCCGAGCGACCGGGAAGGTCTCCGCGAGGCCTACGAGCACCTCTCCCCGGTCTCCAAGCTCCACCGCTTCCTCGCCCCCGTCCCGCACCTGACCGACTCGATGCTCGACCACCTCGTCGACGAGGTGGACCAGGTGGACCACGTGGCGCTGGTGCTCTTCGTCCTCGACCCCGACCAGGACGGCGCTCCAGCCGGCATCGCCCGGATGATCAGGTACGCCGACGAGCTGACCGCCGCGGACGTGGCCGTGACGGTCGCCGACGACTACCAGGGCCGCGGCGTGGCCTCCGCCCTGCTCAGGCAGCTGATCGAGCAGCGGCCGACGGGCGTGGAGCGCATCGTGACGGAGGTGGCCGCCGACAACCCGGCGTCGCTGGCGATGCTCCGCCGTCTCGGCCCCACGTCGGTCGCCGGCGCAGGCATCAACCGGCTGCAGGTCATCGTGGAGCTTCCTCCCGTTCCTGCTGAGCCGGTGCCGCCCGGCGCGACGCCACGAGACTCGTCGCCGTCGTGACGGCAAGCACCACCACGATCACCGCGAGCGAGGCCAGCGTGGGGATCTCGGGGACCGACGGCCACTGCAGGTGCCCCCAGTGCAGGGCGAGCTTGAGGCCGATGAAGCCCAGGATCACCGCGAGCCCGTAACCGAGGTGCACGAGCTTGCTCAGGGCACCCTCGAGCACGAAGTACAGGGCGCGGAGCCCGAGCAGCGCGAAAGCGTTGGTGACGAAGACCAGGTAGGGGTCACCGGTGATCCCGTACACCGCCGGGACGGAGTCCACCGCGAAGACGATGTCGGTCGCCAGCACCGCGCCCACGACGAGCGCGAAGGGCGTCAAGGCCCGCCGGCCGTCGACCCGGCCGAGCATCCGCGGCCCGTCGTACTCACCGGTGACCGGGAAGAACCGGCGCATCAGCCGGACGCTGCGCATCCGGTCGACGTCGACCTGGTGCTCGCTTCCGGTGATGGTGTCGCGCAGGATCTTGACCGCGGTGACCACGAGGATCAGCCCGAAGACCAGGAACATCCAGTCGAAGCGGGCGAGGGCTGCGGCGCCGAGCGCGATGAAGATGCCCCGCAGGACGAGGGCGCCGACGATCCCGTAGAGCAGCACCCGCTGCTGGAGGGCACGCGGGACGGCGAACGCCGAGAGCAGCAGCATGAAGACGAACAGGTTGTCGACGCTGAGCGACTTCTCGACCAGGTAGCCGGCCAGGTACTCGACGCCCCGCTCTGACCCGAAGGTCCACCAGATGAAGCCGCCGAACGCCAGCGGCAGTGCGATGTAGAAGATCGACCACCCGGCCGCCTCCTTCATCGAGACCTCGTGCGGGCGGCGGGTGACGACGAAGTCGAGAGCCAGGAGTACGACGACCGCGCCGATCGTCGTGAACCACAACGTGGGGGTGGCGACTGATTCCACAGGAGTCTCCTCAGACGTGCTCAGGTCTGAGGTCTCCCTCACCTGCGAGACGCGCAGGCACCCGCCCGGAGCCGCTGCGGAGCGACCGGAGTGACCGGGACGGGCTCGTGAAGTACTCCCCTCGAAGAACCAAGATAGCCGCCGACGCAAGAGGGCCCCCGGGTGTACAACCCGGGGGCCCTCTTCGCGTGCGTCAGGTCAGGCGTGCGCCTTCCGGCCGTACGTGCCCTCGGCGACGCCGATGAGCAGCACCGCTGCGACGATGGCGACGATGGCGCCGATGATGTTCAGCTCGAAGATGTTGCCGGTGCCGAGGAGGCTGGCGATGATGCCGCCGATCAGCGAGCCGGCGACACCGAGCAGCAGCGTCATGACGAGGCTGAGGTTCTGCTTGCCGGGCTTGATGAGGCGTGCGAGCGCTCCGACCACGAGGCCGAAGACGAGGAATCCGATGATGTCCCAGAACATTTTGGTGCTCCCTTGATTCGTTTGTGTGTCCAGCGCACGGGAGGTGCCCACTGTCGCCGCGTACATGCGTACGACGGGACTCACCCGAGCCGAGCCCACCGTGGGAGCCGAGTGCCGCTGTCTCGAATCTAGCGCTCGGCGGGGCTCTCGAACAGGGGCGGCGCAGGTTCCCCGGCGCAGTGCGTCCGGGCTGACATGATGACGCCGTGGCCTCAGCGGTGGAGACAGCGGTACGTCGGACGCTCCGTGCCTACCGCGGCACAGGGGCGGACCTGCCGTTCGGGGACCCGCTACCCGCGCACGGCGTCGCCATGGAGGGGTACTTCTGGCGCTTTACCGACCCTGCCTCGGGCCGCGCGGTCATCGCGCTGAACGGGGTCAACCGCGACGGCACCGGCTCGCACTGGTCGACGCTGGGCCTCGCGGCACACCCCAACGGCTTCCTGAGGACGGTCGAGCACCCCGCTGGTCACGCGTCGGCCTCCACCCTGGGCGCCTCGGCCGGTGACGCCTTCGACGGGACGGCTGACCGCCTCGTCGTCGACCTCGGGGCCGACGCGCGGCTCGACGTGCGTGTCGAGCAGCCCG
Source organism: Nocardioidaceae bacterium (assembly GCA_035688575.1). Lineage (GTDB taxonomy): Bacteria > Actinomycetota > Actinomycetes > Propionibacteriales > Nocardioidaceae > Nocardioides_C. The sequence continues at coordinate 13,844 of DASSMS010000027.1, read as the reverse complement.
TCAGGTGGCCGCGGCGCAGCTTCGGCGGCTCGAGCGTCTTCCAGGCCGTGCCCGCGCTGAACCAGTACTGGCACCCGTGGCTGCTCGGCGGGGTCGCCCACGGCACCGCCGTGGTGGGCGGGGACAAGTGGGACCTCGACGGCTGGACGGTCTACGCGGAGAAGAACTGGGGCAAGGGCGGCTTCCCCGAGTCGTGGTGGTGGGGCCAGGCGCACGGCTTCGGGGAGCCCTCGGTGTGCGTGGCGTTCGCCGGCGGGGACGTGACGGTCGGTCCACTTCGCACCACGGTCACCGGCCTCGTCGTGCTCCTTCCGGACGGGCGCCTGCTCCGCCTGGGCGACCCGCTCGTGTCACCGGTCCACGCGGAGGTGAGCGACGAGCGATGGCTGCTGCGTGGGCGGAGCACGCAGTGGCAGGTCGACGTGGAGGGTCACGCACCCCTGGACGCCGCTCACGTGCTGCCCGTCCCGCTCCCCGCGGAGCGCCGCAACGTGGCCGGTGCGATCGAGCACCTCGGGGCGACGATGCGCGTGAGCGTTCGCCGGTGGGGCCGGCTCGCGTGGCAGGGCGAGTCGCGGCTGGCGGCCCTCGAGCACGGCGGGATCGACCGGGCGCGCCAGGAGGTGGCACGCCGCGGCGGCCGGCCGGGCGCGACCGACTGCCCTCCCCTGGGCTCGTGAACGGCCGCGTGGATATCCTGCGCTGATGACAGGCTTCGCCGGGATCCCCGTTGCTGCCCTGGACTTCTACGACGACCTCGAGCTCGACAACACGAAGTCGTTCTGGGCTGCCCACAAGGAGACCTACGAGTCTGCGGTCCGTGGACCGATGACCGCACTGGCCCAGGCCCTCGAGGACGAGTTCGGGTCTGCGAAGGTGTTCCGGCCCTATCGCGACGTGCGGTTCGCCAAGGACAAGACGCCGTACAAGACGCACCAGGGCGTCTTCGTCCCGCGCGGCCCGGCCACCGGGTTCTACGTCCAGGTCGCCGCCCCCGGCGTACGCGTCGGCGTCGGCTACTACGAGACGTCCGGGCCGCTGCTGGCCCGCATCCGGTCGGCCATCGCGGAGGAACGGCGCGGTACCGAGCTCGAAGGGATCCTCCGGAAGCTCCAGGACTCCGGCTGGGAGCTCGGTGGCGACCGCCTCAAGACCACCCCGCGGGGGTACGACGCGGACCACCCTCGTATCGAGCTGCTGCGCCACAAGTCGATGAGCCTGGGCAAGTCATACGGCTTCGAGCCGTTCATCCACACCCCGGAGCTGCTCGACCGGGTCCGCGAGGACTGGCGCGAGGCGTCCCCGTTCGTCGACTGGGTCTCGAACAACGCAGGCCGGGACTGAGTCAGGCGCGGGCCCCGAGGTCGGGCCCGAGGTCGGGCCCGAGGACCTCCTCGACGGCCTTCCGGGCGTCGAGGCCGGACTGCCGCAGCTCCTCCACCTTGGCCACCAGGGTCTGCGCCAGGTCGCGGAGCTTGATGTTGGCGTTCTGCGACCCGCGCTTGAGGACGACGAACGCCGCCTCCGCGCTGACCCCGAGGGTGGCCATCAAGATGCCCTTGGCCTGCTCGATGGTCCCGCGAGACTCCGCCGACCGGCGTACCGCCTCGTCGATGTCGCGCGCGGTCTGCCCGCGCTTGGAGCCGGTGACGTCCACCATGTAGCCGCGGACCTCGACGAGAGTCCCGGACTCGTCGCGGATCCCGTCACCCACAGAGACGACGGTGCGGGTACGGCGGCGGGCGTCGATGATCCGGTGCCAGAGGGCGAACGGCTCGCCGCTCGTGAACGCGTTGAGGATGATCGCGGTCGCGACAGCGGCGTCGTCGGGGTGCTTGTGGGCGACCAGCAGGTCCGTCGTCGGGACGATGTCACCCGGCTCGAAGCCAAGGATGCGGTAGAGGTCGTCGGACCACCACCAGGACCGCTCGGCCACGTTGTAGACGAACGGCCCGTAGGGACCCGTGATGACTGTGGTCACGGCATGTCGAAGGAGCGCATCGTCCACCCCATGGTGAGGACGGCGCCGGATCGCGTGCGGATGCTCCCCCCGACGACCCTGGCCGTCGGCCTGGTCGGGCTGCCTTGTTCAACCCAGGAGAGATTGAAACACGCCAAGGCCCGGATTCTGTAACGGGTCCAGTCTCTTTTTTCGGCTCAGACCTTCGTCGCGGTCGCCATTGCGCGGTCGAACTCCCAGTGCGCCCGGATCGAGGTGATCAGACCGGCCTCGTCGGTGCGGTAGACGAAGACCCCCTCGGTGTCGATGCGGGTGCCGTCCTCGAGGGTGGTGCTGATCGTGCCGACGTTCGCGCAGGAGTCACCGTTCGCGAACGAGTCGGTGATGGTGAAGTGGAACGCCTGCACCCCGGCGATGGCTTGGTCCCAGAACCTCCCGATGCCTTCGTGACCGCGGTGCCCCTTGCCGTCGGGGTCGAAGACCGAGGGGCCGACCGGGTCCTCCACGACCGCATCGGGGGCGAACAGCGCGAGCCAGTCCTCCTTGCTGCCCCGGGCGACGGTCGCTGCCGAGCGCTGCGAGGCCCGGCGGGCGGGGTGATCGCCGTCGGGAGCGGTCCAGGTGACGGCGTCGGTCTCGATCACCCCCTAACTGTAACGCGTTTCAGTTTCCGGCGGCCAGAGCGTGGTCGTCTCGCCGAATCCCGACCAAGTCACCAGATCTGACAGACTTGGCCGCGTGCGAGTCTCCACGAAGTCCGACTATGCGCTCCGGGCGCTGATCGAGATCGTGGCGCATGCCGACGGGACGGCCGTGAGCGCCGAGGAGCTCGGGCGACGGCAGGACATCCCCCGAGGTTTCCTGCAGGCCATCCTCGCCGACCTCAGACGCGCGGACATCGTGATGAGCCAGCGCGGCCAGTCCGGGGGGTGGCGGATGGCGCGGGACCCCGACTCGGTCACCGTCGCCGACGTCATCCGGGCGGTGGACGGCCCCCTCGTCAGCGTCTACGGGCTCCGCCCCGAAGCGGTCACCTACAACGAGTCCGCCCAGATCCTCCAGCACGTCTGGATCGCGGCGCGGACCAGCCTTCGCGAGGTGTTCGAGCGGGTCACGATCAAGGCGCTCGCAGACAGGCACCTACCCGACGAGGTCGCCGCGCTCACCGAGGGCGAGGAGGCTTGGCGACCTCACTGAGAGGCTCGCCAAGCCGTCACTCCGGTCAGACCGCGGCCGGCTCGAGCTCCTCGTCCGACACCCGTGCACGCGAAGCCCGCTCCTGCTTGACCGCCCACACGATCAGCGCGACCCACACGAAGGCGATCACCGACGCGACAAGCGCCACGGTGGAGCCGGAGGCGCCGAGCGACTCGAGGACGGTCTGGCTGTTCGTCAGGAGGATCAGCCCGCCGGCCGCCACGCCCAGGACGCGGGCGGGGAGGTGCTTGACGAGCCAGGCAGCGAGCGGGGCCGCGAAGATCCCACCGGCCAGCAGGGCCGCGACGAAGCCGTAGTTGATCCCCGCACTGCCGAGCGCGAGCAGGAACCCGAGCGAGCCGCCGACCGCGACCACGAACTCTGAGGCCGAGACGGAGCCGACGACCCTGCGCGGCGAGAGCCGTCCCGACGAGAGCAGCGAGGTCGTCCCCACCGGCCCCCAGCCACCACCGCCGATGGCATCCAGCGAGCCACCGAGCAGTCCCATGGGGACCAGGAAGCCGGCGGAGACCTTGCCCTTGAAATGGGGACGCCTGCCACCGAGAACCAGGAACCGCCAGATCACGTAGACCCCGAGGCAGAAGAGCAGGCCGGCCACCCACGGCTTTGCAACCTCGGCGGGGAGGCTGACGAGGAAGTGAGCGCCGAAGAACGCGCCCACCCCTCCGGGGAGGGCCAGGATCCCGACCGTGCGCCAGTCGACGTTGCCGAGCTTGTGGTGGGAGAACCCGGAGATCAGCGTGGTCCCCACCTCGGCGAGGTGAATGGAGGCGGAGGCGGCGGCGGGGGCGATTCCCGCGGCGATGAGCAGCGTCGAGGAGGTCACGCCGAAGCCCATCCCCAGGGAGCCGTCGACGAGCTGGGCGATCAGGCCCACGACTCCGAGCACGATCAGGTTGCGCATGCGGGAAGCCCTTTCAAGGGGTGGAGCGGTCGCTTGTTCTGTAATCCAACTTATTCACTAGACTAACGCAAGTCAATTCTCTTAGGTTGGATTTAGGACACGCTCGAGTCGGCCGCGGCGTCGAGCCGGGTCGGGGAACGGATGGGTCAGCCTCGCTGCTGCGGGCGGTGCCCGTTGATGCCCATGTCGGCTTCCCGCATCAGCTTCGATACCAGCTCGTGGCCGACCTGGAGGGTCTCCTCGAGGGTCTTCAGGCCCGACTCGGTGCGGCCGGCCTCGATGGCCCACTTCGCCGCCGCCATGCCCTGGACAAGGGTGTCGTTGACCTCGGTGGCGTCGCGGTGCCGCTGCGCTGCCGCCTCGAGAGCCTGTCGCCTCGTGTCGGCCGCTTCCAGGCGGTCGGAGGCGTCACCGAGCAGGCCGCCGAGGAGAAGGAGCGGCACCACGCGTGACGCCCAGCCGATGAGCGACAGCTCCACGCCGTCGATCAGCACCCAGGCGGCCACCAGGAGGACCGCGAGGAGACCGGCGCCGATCCCCGCCGCACGACCGAACGCCAGCGCGACGAGCGCCACGGGCAGGGCGTAGAGCATGTTGATGGCGTCGTCGGGCCCTCCGGTCGTCAGCCGTAGGACGAACACCGCCGCGAAGAGGGTGGCCGCGACTGCGACCACCCACGTCGGCCGGTCCCGGAACCAGGGCATCTGGTCGCCCTGGTCCCGCCGAGAGGTCACTGCGGTTGCCATCCGACCACTGTGCATCAGGTACCGCGCGGAGTCAGTGAGGCGAAAGTCCCTAATCGAGGAACCCGAGCACCACCTCGGCGAAGGTCTCGGGCGCCGTGATGTGGGCCATGTGCGTCTGACCCTCCAGGACTCGGATCCTCGGGTCCGGCAGCGCCGCGGCGACGACGTCCGGGTCGGCCCTGACCTCGTCCGGGCTCGCACCTCCCACCAGCAGAAGCACGGGCACGGAGATCCGCGCCGCCCACCCGGGGTCGAACGCCTGCCGCGCGAAGGCGGCGAGCTCCCTGGGCACGGTGGGTGCCGCGGCTACCCGAGCCGGCCAGGTCGGGGCCGCCTCGAGCGCGGCGATCTCCTCCTCGGACATCTTGACGACGTCCCTGAAGAGGATCTCCAGCATCTCCTCGGGCAACCCCCGTGACAGCAAGGTCTCCAGGCGGTCCATCACCTCGGGCGGAGTGGTCCGGTGTGCGGCGTTCGGGACCGGCCACCCCTCGTAGAGCACCATCCTGCGGATGTTCGAGGTGAGGAGGGCTGCACCGAAGGCGACGTTGCCGCCGTAGGAATGGCCGATGAGGTCCACCGGACCTCCGGTGGCGGCGGCCGCCGCGTCCACGACGGCGGCCAGGTCGGCGTACTCCAGGTCGATGGAGTACTCGGGGCGGTCACCGCTGCTGCCCCGACCGCGCCGGTCCACGGCGTGCACAGCGACGTGGGGCTCGAGGAGGGGCAGCACGAGACGCCAGCTCAGGTGGTCGGACGTCGTTCCGTGCACGGCGACGAGCGGACGCCCCTGGCCGCAGACGTGTACGGCGATCCGGGTTCCGTCGGGAGCGGTCACGTGGGTCAGCGTGGCCTGGGCTGCGGTGGTCATCGGCTGCTCCTTCCATCGAGGAGCCCAGGTTCGTCCGACACGGTCGCGCCGCACATCGGCAGAACTACCTACTCGTGACCGCGAGGTGATGCTCGACGGCGAACATCGTGGCGGCTGCGCGAGTGGAGACGCCGATCTTGGCGTAGATGTGCTGCACATGGTGCTCCGCTGTACGACGGGAGATCACCAGGCACGAGGCGATGTCGGCGTTGCTCTGTCCCTGCGCCAGCAGTCCGAGCACCTCGCACTCACGGTCGGAGAGGCCCATGGGCAACAGGCGCCGTGGGACGTGCGTGCTGTGACCAGCGTCGGCGAGCACCGCCGCCACCGCATCCGAGTCCAGGGCGCCACGTCGGGCCTGGCCGGCCAGCTGACGCCCCGCCTGCTCGGGGTCGCGTGCGGGACGGTGCGGTCGCGGCTCCGTCGCGGTCCGGTAGCACTCCGCGGCGGCCAGGATGCGGGCAGGTAGCGAGAGGTCCTCCGCCGTGCAGCCGCGGTGGTAGCCGGTGCCGTCCAGCCGCTCGTGGTGCCGACCGACGAGCGGCGCCAGCCTGACCAGCTCCTCCGAACCCGCCAGGATCCGCTCCGATTGATAGGGGTGCAGCCTCACGTGCTCCCACTCGTCGGCGTCGAGCGGGCCCGGCTTGTCCCACACGGCGTTCGAGACAGCCACCCGGCCGACGTCGTGCAGCAGACCGGCGACCTCGAGCTCCCACCTGGTCGCGTCGGGCAGCCCGAGGCGGGCACCGGCGCCTGCGGCCAGCGCGGAGACCCCGCGCGCGTGACCGAGGAAGCAGGGGCTCTTGAGGTCTGCGATGTCTCCGAAGAGCTCGGCGACATCGCGAGGGTCGGTCACGGTCACGTGCGGCTTCGGCTCTTCGTGCAGCAAGCTGAGGCGAGGGTCGGTGGCGGCGAGGTCCGCCAGCCACTCGGTCGCGTTCTCCGAGAAGCGCGCCGCGAGGCTCGGGTCGAGCATTCCACCCGCTCGCTGCTGAACTGCGTGGAGGGCGAGGTCGCCTCCACCGAGCTGCTCGAAGAGGACGGCGAGGCCCGCGAGACGCGCAACGCGGGCTGCCACGGGGATGTCGTCCCCGTGAAGCTCGTCGGGCCGGCCCTTTCCGTGCCACATGTCGTAGACGTGGAACAGGCTCGACTGCACGGCGTCGGGCAGCTCGAGCCGTCGGGCGGAGTCGCGGCCGAGCTCGCAGGCGGTCGCCGTGAACTCCTCGCCCCACCTGTTCCCCCTCGCGAGGGCGCTGAGGACGAGCCGGGCGCGCTCCAGCCCTGTGCGGCCGCGGGTGAGCGCAGGCAGGAAGGTCGCGAAAAGGTCCTGGAGCGAAGCAGCGTCGGTACGCCCCGCGGCCTCGTTGACCACCAGCTCGTCCCCGAGCAGCCGCGCCGTCTCGTGGGCGTACCCGACGCAACCGACGTGGTGCAGCAGCGACGTGTAGTAGGCCGCCTGCACCTCGCTCTCCGGGAGGTCGAGCGAACGAGCCAGGCGGGTGGCCAGGACACAGGAGCGCAGCGCCGTACCCGTCGGAAGTCCGAAGCCCAGGTCGGCGAGCCGCGACAAGCCTGCAAGCAGGTCAGCCAGCCTCACGGCGACCACCGCTTCAGTGTAGGGACACGCCCGGCCAGGGGGTGGTATGTTCTCGCTCGCTCATGGGCCCCTGGGTCCTAAAGACCTAGTCTCCCGGGGGAGAACATGAAGACCCGTCGTACCGTCCTGGCCGCGCTCACCGCCGCGGCCGCCGTCCTGTCCACGATCGGCTCCGGAGCCGTCGTCGCGCCGGCCGCCGATGCCGCAGAGCTCGACTGCCGTGCGGCGGTCATCGGCATCACCCCCGCGAACAAGCTCGTCACGCGGAACGTGCAGGGCAACAAGGTCGTCCAGCAGAAGAGGACGTCGAGCCCGCTTCCCTACAAGGTGATCCAGCTCGGGTTCCTGGGGGGAGCACCGATCGAGGGTGGCTGGAAGGACACCTTCGCCGCCATCGCGAAGGACGGACGCCCCCGCGCCCTAGACATCACGGCCCGCGAGGGCTCGAACGCCCTCAAGCACTCGTCGACGCGGATGCTCAACGAGAACTTCGCGCCTCGGCTCTTCACGACCTCGGGAGGGTTCCACGTCTTCGCGCTCGACAACCAGAACAGGCTGCAGCGCCTCACGACCTACCGCAACGACGCCGGGCGCCTCTTCTTCGACGACGGCCGGGTCGCGCTGAAGCGCATGGGCGGCCTGAAGACGCTCTCGTTCTACAAGCGGCAGAAGATCGACGGGGTGAAGACCGACATCCTCTACGCCACGACCAAGGCCGGTGCGCTCAAGCAGATCCGGGTGCCGGTACGCGGTCCCGGCAACGCCCGGGTCCTCACCGTCAAGAGCAGCGGGTTCGCGCACTACACCGGACTCTCGCTCGGCCGTTGCGACAGCGACTTCTCGAAGGTCCTCGTCATCGGCATCAGCAAGCCCCGCAACGTGGCCCGCTCCTACGTCCTGACCCGTGCACTGCGTCCCCGAGCGGCCAACCTGACCGACCTGGGTCGCGTCGACAAGCGCTACGACTGGCAGCTGCACGCGACGCTCTGACGCACAAGACACCCGACGGCCCCCAGGCCGGTGACGCGGCTCACCCGTAGCCACGACACCACCTGGGGGTTGTCTTTATTACTCGTCGGTACGATAATTAAGTTACTGACGAGTACGCCCCGGGCTGACGCTCGGGGCTTATCCCGGACCGGACCGCAGTGCGCCGGTACCCCGATTTCGAAGGTGGAGCTGTGAGCCACTACAAGAGCAACATCCGCGACATCGAGTTCAACCTCTTCGAGGTCTTCGGTCGCGACGAGATCCTCGGCAACGGCCTCTTCGAGGAGGTCGACGTGGACACCGCGAAGTCGATCCTGTCCGAGGTGGACCGCCTCGCCCGCGAGGAGATCGCGGCCTCGTTCGAGGACGGAGACCGCAACCCGCCGGTCTTCGACCCCGAGACGAAGACCGTGAAGATGAACGAGAACTTCGCCAAGAGCTACCAGGCGTTCATGGACGCCGAGTGGTACCGCCTCCAGCTCCCCGCCGAGCTCGGTGGACAGCCCGCCCCGGCCTCGCTGATCTGGTCGATGGCCGAGCTCGTCCTCGGCGCCAACCCGCCGGTGTGGATGTACGCCGCGGGCCCGAACTTCGGCAACGTCGTGTACCGCAACGGCAACGACCGCGACAAGAAGATCGCCCACCACATGGTGGAGCGCAAGTGGGGCGCCACCATGGTCCTCACCGAGCCCGACGCCGGCTCCGACGTGGGTGCGGGCCGCACCAAGGCCACGCTCAACGACGACGGCTCCTGGAACATCGAGGGCGTCAAGCGCTTCATCACCTCCGGTGAGCACGACATGAGCGAGAACATCATCCACCTCGTTCTCGCGCGTCCTCAGGGTGTCGAGGGCGCCGGTGGCCCGGGCACCAAGGGCCTCTCGCTGTTCATCGTGCCGAAGTACCACTTCGACTTCGAGACCGGTGAGCTCACCGGTGAGCGCAACGGCGCCTACGTCACCGGCGTCGAGAAGAAGATGGGCATCAAGGTCTCCACGACCTGCGAGGTCACCTTCGGCGAGAAGGAGCCCGCCAAGGGCTGGCTGCTCGGCGAGGTGCACGACGGCATCGCGCAGATGTTCCAGGTCATCGAGAACGCCCGGATGCTCGTCGGCACCAAGGCCATCGCCACGCTCTCGACCGGCTACCTCAACGCGCTCGACTACGCCAAGAGCCGCGTCCAGGGCGCCGACCTGACCCGGGCAGCGGACAAGACCGCGCCGCGCGTCACGATCACGCACCACCCCGACGTCCGCCGCTCGCTGATGACCCAGAAGTCGTACGCCGAGGCGCTGCGCGCCCTGGTCATCTACACCGCGACCTGGCAGGACAAGGTCCAGATGGCGGAGTTCAGCGGTGAGCGTGACGAACTCGCCGAGCGCGTCAACGACCTGCTCCTCCCGATCGTCAAGGGCTACGGCTCCGAGCGTTCCTGGGTGCTGCTCGGCACCGAGTCCCTCCAGACCTTCGGCGGTTCGGGCTTCCTCCAGGAGTACCCGATCGAGCAGTACGTCCGCGACGCCAAGATCGACACCCTCTACGAGGGCACCACCGCGATCCAGGGCCAGGACCTGTTCTTCCGCAAGATCGTGAAGGACCAGGCACAGGCTCTCGGTCACATCGCCGGTGAGGTCGAGAAGTTCGTCACCAGCGAGGCCGGGAACGGCCGCCTGAAGGTCGAGCGTGAGCTCCTCGCCAGGGGCCTCGAGGACGGTCAGGCGATCGTCGGCACGCTGATCAACCAGCTGATGTCGTCCGACCCGAGCGCCGAGGGTGGCGAGCTCCGCAACATCTACAAGGTCGGCCTCAACACCAGCCGCCTGCTGATGGTGCTCGGCGACATCGTCTGCTCGTGGCTGCTGCTGCGCCAGGCCGAGGTCGCTCTCGAGAAGCTGGGCGGCGACGTGAGCGAGAAGGACCGGGCCTTCTACGAGGGCAAGGTCGCCGCGGCGCAGTTCTTCGCCCGCAACGTGCTGCCGAAGATCAGCGCGGAGCGCAGCATCGCCGAGGCCACCGACCTGTCGCTGATGGACCTCGCCGAGGACGCCTTCTGATGCACTGAGGTCTCAGGACCGACCTGCCGCCAGGGCCGTCCCACCGTCGGGTGGGGCGGCCCTCGTGCGTCCTTTGCCCGGTGACTCGATTGAGCAGGGCCTCGGCGGGGTACCAGTCCGGTATGAAACGGCGCGTCCCACCGGGCCGCGCCGCCAAGGCAGCGCAGGTTGCCGCTGATGAAGAGGAGTGAACATGGGCATCGGTTTGGGCGTCGTACTCCTGGTACTCGGCCTGATCCTGGTTCTGCGGGTCGTGCAGTTCGACATCGGCTTCGTCGACGACGTCGCGCTCGGGTGGATCTTCCTGATCGCGGGCGTCCTGGCGGTCGTCCTCGCGCTCGTGATGAACAAGCAGCGTTCCGAGACCAGACACGTGGAGGAGCGCCGCTACAACGGCCCCACCGTCTGACGCCTGTAGTGACCTGACCCCTGCGGGACACTGCAGCGACGAACGCCCCGGCGCTCTGACGAGCACCGGGGCGTTTTGTGTCTTGGGGTGGTTACCAGCGGACCTTGCTGCGCTTGGTCACCGTGCCACCGCGCTCGTCGCGAGCCTGGCCCGGACCGTCGTCGCGACGATCCCGGCGGTACGACGGGCGGTCCTCACGCTGAGCGCGAGCACCATCAGCAGCAGTGGGACGAGCACCCGCATCGTCGCCCCGACGCACCGGCCGACGGTCGCTGCTCCATGCCCTGTCCTGACGCCGATCTCCTTGCCTGTCACGGGTCCCACGGTAGCCGCCGCCCCCACGTCGCGGGCTGTTGCCGCCGCCACCACGCGGAGCCGGTGCGGCCTCGCCGGAGGCGGCGAGGGCCTCGGCGGTCAGCTGCTGGGGCGCGGTGCGGATGTCGTGGTGACGCGAGGCGACACCGGCCCGCTTCTGCAGGCGCACCACCTCGTCGACCTGGCGAGGCGTGGTGATGGTGACGACCGCGCCCGACTGGCCCGCACGAGCGGTGCGGCCGGAGCGGTGCAGGTACGCCTTCGCGTCGGTCGGGGTGTCGTAGTGCACGACGAGCCCCACCCCGTCCACGTGGATGCCGCGGGCGGCGACGTCGGTGGCGACGACGACCCGTGCCTTCCCAGAGGAGAACTTGTGCAGGTTGCGCTCGCGCACCCGCTGGGACAGGTTCCCGTGCAGGTCGACCGCCTCGACGCCGGCCTCGGTCAGGGAGGCGGCCAGGTCGGTCGCCCCTTCACGAGTGCGGGTGAAGACGATCGAGCGGGCGTTCGCCTCGACCAGGCGGGTAGCGGTGGCGATCTTGTCGCGGAAGCCTCCGACGACCATCACGTGGTGGTCCATGGTCGTGACCGAGCCCTCGTTGGCGTCGAGCTCGTGCAGCCTCGGGCTGCGCAGGTGCTTGCGCACGAGGCGGTCCACGTCCCCGTCGAGGGTCGCGGAGAGCAGCAGGCGCTGCCCGCCCTCGGGGGTCTGTCCGAGGATCCCGTCCACGACGGGGTAGAACCCGAGGTCGCAGAGGTGGTCGGCCTCGTCGAGGACGCTGATCGCGATGTCGTCGAGACGGCAGGCGCCCCGGTCGATCAGGTCGTTGAGCCGGCCGGGGGTGGCCACGACGATGTCGGCGCCGTTGCGCAGCTGCTTGAGCTGCCGGTCGTAGGGCGTCCCGCCGTACACGGTGGTCAGCTTGAGGCGCATGGCGTTCGCGAGTGGCTCCAGCGAGCGTCGTACCTGGGTCGCCAGCTCGCGGGTGGGCACGACGATGAGGGCACGCGGGTGCTTGGGACGGCTGCGCTCGCCGGCGAGCCGGGCGAGCACCGGAAGGCCGAACGCGAGCGTCTTGCCCGAGCCGGTCTGCGCGCGGCCGAGGACGTTGTGGCCGGCGAGCGCGTCGGGTACGACGGCTGCCTGGACGGGCGTGGGTGAGGTGATCTCCTGGCGGGCGAGCGCGCTGACGAGCTCGGCGGGGAGGTCGAGGGAGTCGAAGGTGGGCAGGGTCGACTGAGTCACAGTCACGTGGTGTTTGCTCCAAGGATGGTCGGGCGCGTCCTAGCCCGGATGCCACGGTGTGGTCCGGCGAGCCTGCGAGACGCAAGGCGCCCGATCACGAGGTCCCGCGCGGCAGTGTTGCTCTGCTCCGCGCACCCACACCGGGCACAGAAAAGGCCACGGGGCTGAAAGCGACGATTGCTGTGAACCCGCGGCCTGGCTGACTTCAGTCTAGCAGCGCGAAGTCATGCCTCCGACCGCCCGGACAGCGGGAGGACGAGACGTCGGACACCTTCGGGGGTCACGCGGACCGGCACGCCCCAGTCCTGCTGGTGCATGTGGCAGGCCGCGCCCTCACCGCCGACGGCGTCGCACGAGGCGGCGCGGGCTGCGATGTGGAGGACGCCGTCACCGACAGCGGGGTCGACGACGAGCGTCCGCGTCAGGTCCGCGCCCCGCCCCTCGCCCTCCTTGAGGAGCGCCGCCGGCGTCGCTGAGACGATCAGCTGCGTGGACGGGCCGAACCGGTCGTCGACCTTCTGGCCCGGCGGCGGCTCGAAGGACACGACGAGCTCGAGCTCCTCGCCGGCGATCTCGGTGGCCGGGCGCTGCGTCGTGTGCGCGAACCCGCCCGCCTTCGCGGCCTGCCCGAGCGGCACACGGGTCAGCCGGTGGGCGGCCGACTCGACGACGAGAAGGTGCTGGTCGTCGACCACGGCACCGCTCGGCTCGGCGAGGTCGGTGGCGATCGTCGAGAGCAGCCCGGTGGCTGGGTCGAAGCGGCGGACGGCGCCGTTGTAGGTGTCGCAGACCGCCACCGACCCGTCCGGCAACGCCGTGACACCGAGCGGGTGCTGGAGGAGCGCGGTCTCGGCGGGCCCGTCCTCGAACCCGAAGTCGAAGAGCCCTCTGCCCACAACGGTGTGGACCCGCGAGCCTGCCGAGACCTCCACGTAGCGGAGGGACGAGGTTTCGGAGTCGGCGATCCAGAGACGGTCACCGTCGACCGCGAACCCCGAGGTCTGGGCGAACCATGCGTCCGGGAGCGGGCCGTCGAGCAGCCCCTCGTTTGTGGTGCCGGCCGCGACCGCGACCTCGCCGGTCCTGGGGTCGAAGGTCCAGAGCTGGTGGATGCCGGCCATCGCCACCCACACCCGGTCCTGCCACCAGGCGACGTCCCAGGGGCTCGACAGGCTGGTGGTGCCGTCCCCCTGCATCCACTGCTTCCCGTCACCCGCGACCGTCCGCACCTCGCCGGTGGTCGTGTCGACGCCGCGGAGGAGGTGGTTCACGGTGTCGGCCACCACGACGTCGTAGCCAGCCTCCCGCGCCACCTCGGGCGGCAGCGCGACCAGGCCGTTCGGCTCGTTGAAGGACGCCGCCCCCGCAGGACCGTCGGCCCGTCCCCGGTCGCCCGACCCGATCCGGCGTACGACGGTCTCCGCGTCCTCGGCGAGCTCGACCACCTGGTGGTGGCCGGCGTCCGCGACGAGGAAGCCCTTGCCCGGCAGGCGGACCACCTTCGCGGGGAACCTCAGCTCGCGCGGCTCGG
>DASSMS010000179.1:0-34685 GCA_035688575.1 Nocardioidaceae bacterium | reverse complement strand
GACGGTGTCTCAGGCACAATGTGGCGTGATGAGCACTCAGATTCTGGCGGTCGCCAACCAAAAGGGCGGCGTTGCCAAGACCACCACCGTTGCCTCCCTCGGCGCCGCGCTGGCCGAACAGGGCAAGTCCGTCCTCATCGTCGACCTGGACCCCCAGGCCTGCCTCACGTTCTCCCTCGGCATCGACCCCGAGGACCTCGAGCTCTCGGTCCACCACGTGCTCACCAAGGGCATCGAGCCGGCCGAGGTCATCATCCAGACCGACGACGGTGTCGACCTGCTCCCGGCGACCATCGAGCTCGCCCGGGCGGAGGCCGACCTCCTGACGCGAACCGGACGCGAGTACGTCCTGCGTGCGGCCCTCGAGGACCTCGAGGGCTACGACTGGGTCCTGCTCGACTGCCCGCCGTCCCTCGGCGTGCTCACCGTCGCAGCGCTCACAGCCGCGAACGGAGTCCTCATCCCGCTCCAGTGCGAGACGCTGTCGCACCGAGGCGTGGGCCAGCTGCTCGACACCGTCCACGACGTCCGGCGCTTCACCAACAAGAAGCTCGGGGTCTGGGGCGTGCTTCCGACGCTGTACGACGGCCGCACCAACCACGCCCGGACGGTGCTCGAGACGATCTCCGAGACTTACGACCTCGACGTGATCGAGCCGCCGATCCCGAAGTCGATCCGCTTCGCAGAGGCACCCGCGGCCGGCCGGTCGATCCTCGCGACCGCCAGGAATAACCGTGGCGCCGACGCGTACCGCGATGTGGCCACAAACCTCACGGAGAAAGCGGCCTCGGGGGCCTAGACTCACCCGCATGGGTCCGCGGCCGAAGACATCGCCGTCGCACCGGGGACCCGTGCGCCATGGCCACGACCGGGTCCCATCGCCCTCGCATCGCGCGGTACGTCCGCGCTACGGGCGCATCGTCTCGGCGGTCAGTGCCCTGAGCGTGACGTCGGTCGCCGTCCTGGGCGCTCTCGGAGTGATCCCCGTGGGCGGCGAGGTGGCCCGCACTGCGGCGATGGACAACGGCGCCGAGTCCGCGATGCGACTGAGCGGCTACTCCGGCCAGGGCAGGACAGCGGAGGCTGTGCCAGATGCCGGGCCGGCCCTGCCAGACCCCGAGCCGTTGCTTCCCCCGAGGTCGCCCGGGCCGGCTGAGACAGATGCCCTGCCTGCCGACTCGGGCAGTGGCAAGCGGGTGGTCTTCGACATCAGCGCGCAGCGGGTGTGGCTCGTCGGCGCGGACGACCGGGTGCGCCGGACCTACCTCGTCTCCGGCAGCGTCACCGACAACCTCGAGCCGGGGAGCTACGAGGTGTACTCCACCTCGAGACACGCCGTCGGCATCGACGAGTCCGGGACCATGCAGTACATGGTCCGCTTCGCACACGGCACGCGCGCGGCGATCGGCTTCCACGACATCCCGGTCGACAAGGGCAGGCCCCTGCAGACCAGGGCGTCGCTCGGCACGCCCCAGTCGCACGGATGCATCCGTCAGGCCCGACCCGACGCGCGAGCCCTGTGGGACTTCGCGGGGGTCGGGACCACGGTCGTCGTCACGGCGTGAACGCCGCGGCGCGAGGTCAGTCGGTCGAGGCCTGAGCAGTCTCTCCGCTGCGCGTGCGGCGACGGCGGCGGTTCCGGTTGCGCGGCTGCGAGGAGTCCTCGGCCTCGCCGGAGGACGCGGCCGGTCCACCTGCCGAGGTCTCGTCGACCTTCTCGCCGCTGCGGGTGCGGGTGCGGCTCCGGTTTCGGCGCGGGCGGTCGTCGCGCTCCTTGCGCTCCGCACGCTGCCTCGCCTCTCCCGCAGGCTTCTCGGCAGAGGGCTCGGGGGCGATGCGCCCCTTGGTGCCCTTCGGGATGCCCTGGTCGTGGAACAGGTGCTCCGAGGTGGAGTACGTCTCCTGCGGGTCTTCGAACGGCAGGTCGAGGGCCTTGTTGATGACCTTCCACCGGGTCACGTCCGCCCAGTCGACGAGCGTGATCGCGATGCCGCTCGCACCGGCGCGTCCGGTGCGGCCGATGCGGTGGACGTAGGTCTTCTCGTCCTCGGGGCAGCTGTAGTTGATCACGTGCGTGACGTCCGCGACGTCGATCCCGCGGGCAGCCACGTCGGTCGCCACGAGGACCTTCAGCTTGCCGTCACGGAACTTCTTCAGCGCCTTCTCACGCGCCACCTGCGGCATGTCGCCGTGGAGGGGACTGCTCGGGAAACCGCGCTCGGCGAGGTCGTCGGCCACGCGCTGGGCCTGCCGCTTCGTGCGCGTGAACACGATGGTGATGCCGGAGTTCTCCGCCTGGAGGATCCGGCCGAGGATCTCGGGCTTGTCGAGGTCGTGCACCTGGTAGATGAACTGAGCGGTCGCCGGGACCGTCTGCTCGTCGGAGGACGACTCCGCGCGGATGTTCATCGGGTGACGCATGTGGATGCGGGCCAGGCTGACGATGGCGGCCGGCATGGTTGCCGAGAACAGCATCGTCTGCCGAGTCTCCGGCGTCTTCGAGATCAGCTTCTGCACGTCGGGGAGGAAGCCGAGGTCGAGCATCTCGTCAGCCTCGTCGAGGACGAGCACCTTGACGTGCGACAGGTCCAGAGACCGCCGGTTGGCCAGGTCGAGCAGACGCCCCGGCGTACCGACGACGACGTCGACGCCGGAGCCGAGCGCCTCGAGCTGCGGTTCGTAGCCCACACCGCCGTAGACGGTGAGGATGCGGGTGCCTCGGTCGGCCGCCGCGGTCTTGAGGTCGTTCGAGACCTGGAGCGCGAGCTCACGGGTCGGTGCCACGACGAGTGCCTGCGGCTTGCCAGGCGCCGCGAGGTCGGCGTAGTCGGGGTCGTGCGGAGCGAGGGTTCGCTGGATCACGGGGATGCCGAACGCGAGCGTCTTGCCGGTGCCCGTGCGAGCCTGGCCGATGAGGTCGGTGCCCATCAGGGCCACCGAGAGGGTCATCTCCTGGATCGGGAAAGGAGTCGTGATGCCGCCGCGATCGAGGGCGTCGGCGATCTCGGGGAGCACCCCGAGTTCTCTGAAGGTAGTCAGGGGTCTTGCCTGTCTCTCTACGTAATGTCCACCCAAGTCTATCGGTAGGCTGCGCGCATGACCGACTTGCCGCTGGAGACGCCCGGACCCGCGCCCCAGACCGAGACCGCACGAGACGTACCGCTGGCCTTCCAGGACCCGACCTACCTCGCGGCGGTCGTCGACCTGCTCGGCGCGATCGCCTACGGCGAGATGTCGGCCTTCGACAGGCTGGCCGAGGACGCGAAGATGGCGCCGGGCCTCGAGGACAAGGCGGAGCTCGCGGCGATGGCCTCCCGCGAGTTCGGGCACTTCGTGTGCCTGCGCGACCGGCTCGCCGAGCTCGGCGCGGACCCGTTCGAGGCGATGCAGCCGTTCCGCGCGCCGATCGACGCCTTCCACGTGCACACCGCGCCGCGGGACTGGCTCGAGGGGCTCGTCAAGGCCTACGTCGGGGACGGCCTCGCCGCCGACTTCTACCGCGAGGTGGCGGCCTTCGTCGACGCCGAGACCCGCGAGCTGATCATCGACAGCCTGGAGGACTCAGGGCAGGCGGAGTTCGTCGTGGACCGCGTGCGCAAGGCGATCGAGGCCGACCACCGTGTCGGTGGCCGGCTGGCCCTGTGGGGTCGTCGGCTCATGGGGGAGGCGCTCTCGCAGGCCCAGCGTGTCGCGGCTGAGCGGGACGCGCTCTCGGCACTGCTCGCCGGCGGCGTGGACCGGCCGGGGATGGACCTCGCCGCGATCAGCCGGATGTTCACCCGGCTGACCGAGAACCACGCCCAGCGGATGACTGCCCTGGGGCTCGCCCCCTGAACCTCCCGCTGAGGGTCAGCTCCGGAAGCCGACCTGGCCGATGGTGGGGGAGCCGAGCTCGACGTAGGCGATCTTGTCGGTCGGCACTATGACCCTGCGGCCCTTGGTGTCGGTCAGCGAGATGACCTTCTCGTCGCCCGCGAGCGCCTTCGCCACGGTGGCCTCGATGTCCGTGCCCTCCTGGTCGGTGTCGAGGACCAGCTCACGGTTCACGTTCTGGACGCCGATCTTGACCTCCATAGGAGGACCTCCTCGTTGCTCTCGCGCCGGATGCCCGGCGGGTGATCGTGGGGCGCGCCACGATTGGAGCGGCGCGTCTACGACGACCCTACCGTCGTGGCCTCAGGACGGCTCCTCGGTCCTGGGGAAGCCACGGATGCCGCGCCAGGCGAGGCTGGAGACCAGGTTCGCGGCGTCGTGCTGGCTGATGCCGCGGGGGTCGTCGAGCCAGAACCGTGCGCTGACCTGGGCCATGCCCACGAGCGAGACCGCGAGCAGACGCGACTGCTCGTCGGGCAGACCGGTGTCGTCGTGGATCACCGCGGCGATCAGGGAGGCGGTCTCCGCAGTCACCCGGTCGACCCGCTCGCGCACCGCGGGCTCGTTGTTCAGGTCGGACTCGAAGACGAGCCGGAAGGCGCCGTGCGCGTTGGCGACGTAGTCGTAGAAGACCTGCATCGTCGCGGCCACGCGCTGCTTGTTGTCCTCCGTGGCCTCCAGAGCCTTACGGGTCGACTCGATGATCGTGTCGCACGACTGGTCGAGCAGGGCCAGGTAGAGCTCGAGCTTGCCGGGAAAGTGCTGGTACAGCACCGGCTTCGACACGCCTGCCCGGTCGGCGATGTCGTCCATCGCGGCGGCGTGGTAGCCCTGCGCGACGAAGACGCCGAGTGCGGACTCGAGGAGCTGGGCACGCCGGGCGGTGCGTGGCATCCGCCCCCCGCGCGGCCTCTGCTCGTCCATCGTGCTCAATGGGTCGCCTCTCGACTCGGGTCTGCTGGTGCAGAATCCTACTCCGCGGTAATCACAGACCTCGCCGACAGGCCGTGTCGACGGGTCCGGACCGCCCCCGTGCGACAGGCCACGACACGGGTGGCCCGAACGGACCATTTTCGGTCTTCTCGGCCAGGCATAAGGGACCTTCCGCCCGAGTCGGCCGCCGACGTGATTGAGGTTCCCCGACGCAGAGGACACCCTTGGCGGCAGGGCGAGCAGCTAGGGGGTGGGCCGTGGATGGCGTCGAGGTCGAGCGGCCGCGTCCCGGCGCGTTGCGGGGGCCGGACCGTGCCGCCCCGGCATAGGAGGTCGGCCGGGCGGCACAGGCAGACGTCCGGCCGTCACAAGGTCGCCTCCGGGCGCGGACGCGTCGCGCTCACGGCATCGATGCTCGGCCTCGCCCTCGCCGCGGGAGCCGTCGCCGGCGCGGCGCAGGTCACCGCCGGGGCTCCCTCCGATCCGGCCGCGGGGCAGCCGCAGGGGTACTCGTCGCCGTTCGTCATGGAGCGGGCGACCCTTCTCGAGAGGGCGTACGCCGAGACGCAGCAGCCCCGGACGCGCCCGCTTGCGCACCCCGCCCGAGGCGTGCCCCGGAGGCTCGTCGTGCCCCGGCTCACCGTGAACGCCCGGGTCGTCCCCGTCCGCGCGGCCGGCGGGGTGCTCCGTGCGCCCGCGGACCCCCAGGTGCTCGGCTGGTGGCGAGGCGGCGCGCGTCCCGGTGCCGTGCGTGGCTCCGCACTCGTCACAGGTCACACCGTGAGCGAGGGAGGCGGTGCGCTCGACAACCTCGAGAAGCTCAGGGCCGCAGACCGGGTGACGGTGCGTACAACGGCCGGCGCGGTGCACTACGAGGTCACCCGCGTCACGGTCTACCGCAGGGCCACGTTGGCGAAGGACTCGGCGCGGGTCTTCGACCAGTCCGTCGCAGGGCGGCTGGTCCTGGTCACGTGCGAGGACTGGAACGGCACGTCGTACCTCAGCAACGTCGTGGTCGTCGCGAAGCCCGTCTGACCCGGCACGACGCCGGCGCCGGTCCGGATGCCGGGACGTCCGGACCGGTTTGCGAGCCGCGGGGGAGCATGGGGAACATGCAAGGCGGTCTGGTTGTTGAACCGACCGAACTGCCTGAAACCCGACGAGGAGCACGCGTGTCCCTTCCACCCCTGGTCGAGCCCGCTGACGAGCTGACCATCGACGAGGTCCGCCGCTACAGCCGGCACCTGATCATCCCCGACGTGGGCATGACGGGGCAGAAGCGCCTGAAGAACGCCAGGGTGCTGGTCATCGGCGCCGGTGGCCTCGGCAGCCCGGCGCTGCTCTACCTCGCCGCCGCCGGAGTCGGCACGATCGGCATCGCGGAGTTCGACGAGGTCGACGAGTCGAACCTCCAGCGCCAGATCATCCACGGCCAGAGCGACATCGGGAAGTCCAAGGCGCAGTCGGCCAAGGAGTCGATCCTCGAGGCCAACCCCTACGTCAACGTCGTCCTCCACGAGGAGCGCCTCGACAACGACAACGTGCTGGGGATCTTCGAGCAGTACGACCTGATCGTCGACGGCACCGACAACTTCGCGACCCGCTACATGGTCAACGACGCAGCGGTGCTGCTGAAGAAGCCCTACGTGTGGGGCTCGATCTACCGCTTCGACGGGCAGGCGTCGGTGTTCTGGGCCGAGCACGGCCCGTGCTACCGCTGCCTCTACCCCGAGCCGCCCCCGCCGGGCATGGTCCCCTCCTGCGCCGAGGGCGGCGTGCTGGGAGTGCTCTGCGCGAGCATCGGCTCGATCCAGGTCAACGAGGCGATCAAGCTGCTCGCGGGCATTGGTGAGCCGATCCTCGGCGAGCTGATGATCTACGACGCCCTCGAGATGGAGTACCGCAAGATCAAGGTCCGCAAGGACCCGAACTGCGCGATCTGCGGCGAGAACCCGACGGTCACCGGACTTATCGACTACGACGCGTTCTGCGGCGCGATCAGCGACGCCGCCGCCGACGCCGCGGCCGACGCCACGATCTCGGTCACCACGCTGGAGACGATGCTCAAGGAGCGCGAGAACGGCGAGCGCGACTTCGTGCTCGTCGACGTGCGCGAGCCCAACGAGTACGAGATCAACCGCATCCCCGGCTCGGTCCTGATCCCGAAGGGCGACTTCCTCAACGGCACCGCCTTCGAGCAGCTGCCGCAGGACAAGCAGGTGGTGCTGCACTGCAAGTCCGGTGTCCGCTCCGCCGAGGCGCTCGCGGTGGTCAAGGGCGCGGGCTTCAGCGACGCCATCCACGTCGGCGGTGGGGTCGTCGCCTGGGTCAACCAGATCGACCCCTCGCAGCCGTCCTACTGAGGGGCGGGCTTGACCGTTCCGTGACGTTTGTGCGTGACCTTCCCTGGGGATCTTCGTTGTGCAGATCACACCCTGATCCTCCGGGAAGGAGCACCCCTTCATGGCCTCTCGGACTCGTGCCGCTGTAGCCACCCTCGCCAGTGCCGTCCTTGCGACTGCCGGGCTCTCCGCGACGGTCGCCCCCGCCGGGGCAGCCCCCACCTGGGCGCCCGCGGACTCCGCGACCATCCACCCAGGCGTCCAGATGTACACCGACGGTGCGCAGTGCACCGGGAACTTCGTCTTCACCGACGGAGCCGACAACGTGTACGTCGGCTATGCGGCCCACTGCGCCGGCACGGGCGGGGCCACCGAGACCAACGGCTGTGACTCCGGCTCCCTCCCGCTCGGCACGAAGGTCGACTTCGTCGAGGGCGGCAGCCTCGTAACCTCGGGCGAGAAGGTGGGCACCGGCACGCTCGTCTACAGCAGCTGGCTGGCGATGCAGCGGGCCGGCACGACCGATACCAACGCCTGTGACTACAACGACTTCGCCCTGGTGAAGGTCGATGCCGAGTACGTCGACGACGTGAACCCCTCCATCCCGTTCTGGGGCGGCCCGGTCGGCATCGACACCGACGGCACTGCCGCCGGCGAGACCGTCTACTCCTACGGCAACTCCAGCCTTCGCGGCGGCGTCGAGCAGCTCTCCCCGAAGCAGGGCACGAGCCTCGGCACGGGCGGCGACGGGTGGACCCACCCGGTCTACACGGTGACCCCGGGTGTCCCGGGTGACTCCGGCAGCGCGTTCCTCGACGCCGAGGGCAACGCGCTCGGCACGCTGTCGACCCTGGCGATCGCGCCGCTCGCCGGCTCCAACGGTGTCGGCGACCTGAACCACGAGCTCGAGTTCGCGAAGGCTCACTCCGGCATCGCAGGGCTCGCCCTCGTGCCCGGCACGGAGCCCTTCTCGCCGGCCCTCTGACCCCAGGCCCTTCAAACACCGGGCAGGGCCCGCTCCAGCCGGGGCGGGCCCTTCGCCTTCCACTCCACGGAGGAGAGCTCGTGAGCACCCCACGTTGCCTCAGCCCTGCGCGGCGCACGACACTGCCGCTGCTCGCGGCCGTGGTCGCCCTGCTGGCCGTCGTCCCGTCCTGGGCGCCCCCGTCGGCCGAGGCCGCAGGTCGCTGGGCCCCGGCCGCCAAGGCGAGGATCCACCCCGGCGTCCAGATGTACACCAAGGGCATGCAGTGCACCGGGAACTTCGTCTTCAAGGACCGGAAGGGCCGGGTCTACGTCGGGTACGCAGCCCACTGTGCAGGGACGGGCGGCGCCACGGACACCAACGGGTGCGCGGCGAGGTCCCTCCCGCTCGGCACGCGCGTCCGCTTCGCCAAGGGCGGCTCGGCCGTCGACGGTGGCACCACCGTCGGCCACGGCCGCCTGGCCTACAGCTCCTGGCGCACCATGCGCAGGCTCGGCACCCGGGACGCGAACACCTGCGACTACAACGACTTCGCGCTCGTGAGGGTCGACAAGTCAGATCGCGGCAAGGTGAACCCGAGCGTGCCGTTCTGGGGCGGGCCCACGGGTCTCGACCAGGACGGGACGGTCGAGGGCGAGACCGTCCACTCGTTCGGGAGCTCCAGCCTCCGCGGCGGCACGACCGTCCTGGGGCCGAAACAGGGCGTCAGCCTCGGCACTCTCGGTCGCGGGTGGAGCCACCTGGTCTATGCGGTGACACCGGGTATCCCCGGGGACTCGGGGTCGGCGTTCCTCGACGGGAAGGGTCGAGCGATCGGGACACTGTCGACGATCACGCTCGCCCCGCTGGCGGGGTCCAACGGCGTGAGCGACCTGCGTCGTGAGCTCGTGTTCGCGCAGCGCCACTCAGGTATCCCCGGGCTCCGCCTGGTCCGTGGAACCGAGGAGTTCGCCCCGGTTCTCTGAGCAGGCGCGTTGTCTCAGGTGTCCTTCTCGTCGACGGTGACCGGGCTGAGCGAGTGATGACGGCGGTGCGCAGCCCGCTGCTTCTCGACCGCCTCCGCGCGAACCGCGGCCCATCGGTAGAGCTTCCGGGCCAGCGGAATGCGATTCGCCTTGAGCAGGCCGTAGTAGAGCCGTGGCGGGACGTGGTGCGCCACCCTCGAGCGTCGGTGCACCAGGAAGGCGTGGACCTGGGGTCCTCCGAGGGCGGCGTAGCGGGGCAGGTTCTCGAACCAGGTGGAGCTGAGTCGCGCCTCCCGCTGCGGCCGCAGCATGCCGAGCTGTCGCTCGGCTTCGTAGGCCTCGAGGGCGGCGTGGACGTCCTGTGCCCCGTGCAGCCGGTTGGCGAGAGCGATGGAGTCCTGCATCGCCAGCCGCGTTCCGGAGCCGATGGTGAAGTGTGTGGTGTGCGCGGCGTCGCCCACGAGCACGACGTTGCCGGAGTACCACTTCGTGTTCGTCAGGTTGCGGAAGTGAAGCCACGGGAGGCCCTCTGCCTCGCCGCCGGCGGTCAGGAGCGGTTGGCCGTCGAGGTACTCGTCGAACAGCGCTTCCAAGAGCCTGCGGCTCTCGTCGGCACCCAGCTCGTCGAAACCCAGACCCTTCCACGTCTCGGGGCTGCACTCGACGATGAAGGTGCTCCTGTCCTTGCTGTAGCCGTAGGCGTGGCACCAGATCCACCCGGCCTCGGTGCGCACGAGGCCGAAGGTGAAGGCCTCGAAGAGCCGCGGCGTCGCCAGCCAGACGTACTTGTTCCGGCCCGGTTGTGTCCGGGCATCGAACTCGAGTTCGTGAAGTCGCCGTATCTGACTTCCGACTCCGTCGGCCGCAACGACGACGTCTGCCTCCGGCAGCTCCGCGAGCGAGGTGATCTCGTCCTCGTACCGGATCGTCACCCCGAGGTCTGTTGCCCGCTCACTCAAGATGTCGAGCAACGTCTGGCGTGAGATGCCGTACCCGCCCCCGTCCTCCCTCGTGGGCGTCTCTCCCTTGATGTGAACCACCTGGCCGTCCCAGGCGAAGGACTCATCGAGAATCGCAGCCGCGCTCTCCGGGTCGTTGGCCTGCAGGTCGGCGACGAGATCGTCCCAGAAGACGACACCCCACCCATGGGTGACGCCGACGGGGTTGCGTTCGAAGATCGTGACCTCGGTGCCCGGGTCTCGCAGCTTCATCAGTATGGAGAGGTACAGGCCCGCCGGCCCTGCTCCGACACATGCAATCTTCATGGCACGTCCGTTCTTCCACGACACCGTGCGGCGCCCCGCGACCCGATGCCGAATCGAGCTGGATGCGTTGGCGACTCAGTCTGCCCGAGACGAAGCCGCGCCATCCCGCAATCGAGGAAGCCGAGCCTGCGCAGGCCCTGCCCCTTGGCCACGCAGCGCACATGGGTGACAGCGGCTAGCGTGTCGCGAGTGGACAGGGAGGAGTACGTCGAGCGGGTGCTCGCGGTCGTCGAGCGGATCCCGCCCGGACGGGTGATGAGCTACGGAGCGATCGCCGAGGTCGTGGGGGTCGGGGGCCCACGTCAGGTGGGGCGGGTGATGTCCCTCGAGGGCGACGGCCTGCCCTGGTGGCGCGTCGTCCGCGCGGACGGAGGGCTCCCGCCGTGCCACGACGGTGAGGCGCTCGCCCGCCACCGGACCGAGGGGACACCGTTGCGGAGCTCGGGGCGCGTCGACATGGTTGCTGCGGCGTGGTGGCCCGAGTCGCCGGAGGGTTCTGTCGGTCCGTTCTGATGTGATTGGTCCATGACGTCCTACCGCCTGGTCCACCCCTCCGTGGTGCGCACCGCCGCGCCGGTCCTGGACTCCTTCCAGCGGTCGGTCGTCGACCACGAGTCCGGCCCGCTGCTGGTCCTCGCCGGTCCCGGCACAGGCAAGACGACCACTCTTGTCGAGGCGATCGTGGACCGCGTCGAGCGTCGGGGCGTCGCTCCCGACTCCGTGCTCGCGCTGACCTTCAGCCGCAAGGCCGCGGAGCAGCTGCGTGACCGGGTCACCGCCCGCATCGGCCGCACGATGTCGACCACCCTGAGCTCGACCTTCCACTCCTTCGCCTACGGACTCATCCGGGCCCACGGGCCCAAGGGCCTTTACGACGAGCCGCTGCGACTGTTGAGCGCCCCCGAGCAGGACGTCGTGCTCCAGCGCCTGCTGACCCACGAGGCCGAGTCGGTCCGCTGGCCGGCCGCGCTCGACCGGGCCGTGGGCACCCGCGGCTTCGCCCGCGAGGTGCAGACCGTGCTCGCCCGGGCCAGGGAGAAGGGCCTCGAGCCGAGCGACCTCGTCGCGCTCGGACGAACCGAGGACCAGCCGGTCTGGACCGCGGCAGGTCTGTTCATGGAGCAGTACCTCGACATCCTCGACAGCGAGAGCGCCATCGACTACCCCGAGCTGATCCACCGCGCGGTCGCCCTCGCGGAGACCCCGGACGTGCGCGAGCGGCTGCGACGCCAGTACTCCTGGGTCTTCGTCGACGAGTACCAGGACACCGACCCGAGCCAGGTCCGCCTCCTCCAGGCTCTGGCCGGCGACGGCCGCAACCTCGTCGTGGTGGGCGACCCGGACCAGTCGATCTACGCCTTCCGCGGGGCCGAGGTCCGGGGCATCCTCGACTTCCCCGACCAGTTCCGCACCCTCGAGGGGGAGCGCGCGCGGACGGTCGCACTGCGGGTGACCCGCAGGTTCGGGCCGGTCCTGCTCGAGGCCTCCCGGTCCGTGGCGGGTGCGATCCCGACGAAGGGCTCCATCGACGCCGAGCTGTTCCAGGCCTTCCGCAACCCCGAGCCCACCCAGACCCCGTTCGGGCCCGGACGGGTCGAGGTGCGCACCTTCGACACAGCGAGAGCCGAGACCGAGCACGTCGCGGACCTGCTCCGCCGGGCGCACCTCGAGGACGCGGTGCCCTGGTCCCAGATGGCGGTGCTCGTCCGGTCCGGCCGCAGCTCCATCCCGTCCCTGCGGCGCAGCCTCGGGGCGGCCGGTGTCCCGGTCGAGGTCGCGAGTGACGACACACCACTGGTGAGGGAGCCCGCGGTCGCAGTGATCCTCGACGCGCTCCGCGTCGTGCTGAACCTCGACAACGACGACCCCGCCCATCCCGACTACATCGGCACCACGCGCGTGGACTCTCTCCTCGGATCCCCGCTGGCCGGCCTGGACGCCCCGGAGGTCCGCGCACTCGCGCGGCTGCTCCGGGCCCGGGAGAAGACCGTCGCGGCCGCCGAGGACCGGGGGCCACGCCCGTCGCCGGAGCTCATGCGGGAGGCGTTGCTCGCCCCCGAGGTGCTCGAAGGCATCCCGGGTCGGCCGGCTGCGAAGCTCTTCCGCCTCGGCACCCTGCTGCGCGGGGCGCGGGTGGAGCTCGACGCAGGTGCCACCGCCGAAGAGGTGCTTTGGACCCTGTGGAGCGGCACGCGCTGGCCCGTCCGACTACGCGCGATGGTCGACGAGGGCGGCGGCGCCGCGAGGATGGCCCACAGGGACCTCGACGCGCTCTGCGCGCTGTTCGACGAGGCCGCGCGCACCGAGGAGCAGCGAGGACACACGAGCGTCGCGAGCTTCCTCGCCGCGCTCGCGGCCCAGCAGATCCCCGCCGACACACTCGCCGAGCAGGGCGTCCGCGGCGACGCGGTGCGACTGCTCACGGCCCACCGTTCCAAGGGCCTCGAGTGGCGCTTCGTGGTGGTGGTCTCGGTGCAGGAGGGGAGCTGGCCGGACCTGCGCCGCCGCACGACCCTGCTCCAGGCCGACCGGATCGGCACCGACGGAGTGCTGCCCCCGGTCACGACCGCGACCCTCTTGGCCGAGGAGCGACGCCTGTTCTACGTCGCGTGCACCCGCGCCGCCGAGCGTCTTCTGGTCACCGCGGTGGAGTCCCCGGAGGAGGACGGTGACCAGCCCTCACGCTTCCTCGACGAGCTCGCGGTCGAGCCGGTCGCCGTCAAGGGCAGGCCGCCACGCCCGCTCTCCCTGGCCGGACTCGTGGCGGAGCTGCGGCGCACTGCGTCAGACCCAGCTGCCTCGTCGGCTCTGCGCAGCGCGGCAGCCCGCCGCCTCGCGCGCCTCGCCCTCGCCACGGAAGGTGGACGCCCCCTGGCCGCGCAGGCCGACCCGGCGCACTGGTGGGGCACCCGGGGGCGCAGCCTCGCCGAGCAGCCGCTGCGCAGCGCCGACGAGCCGGTCACCCTGTCTGCGAGCGCGCTCGAGTCGATCCTGACCTGCCCCGCGAAGTGGTTCCTCGAGCGAGAGGCCGGTGGAGCGAGCCCCTCGACGGCCGCCCAGGGCTTCGGCCTCGTAGTCCACGCGCTCGCTGACCGGATCGGGAAGGGCGAGCTGACCGACACCGACGACCTCATGGCCTACGTCGACCGGGTGTGGGGCCAGATCAGCTTCCGCACACCGTGGTCGCGCTCGCGGGAGCGCCAGGAGGTGAAGGCCGCCCTCGCGAGGTTCGTCGCCTGGCACACGCGGCCGGGGGCCCGGACGGTCGTTGCCACCGAGGAGCACCTGACCGCCGAGGTCACGCTGCCGGACGGACAACGGGTCCGCCTCAATGGCTACGCCGACCGCCTCGAGCTCGACGAGGACGGTCGGGTCGTCGTGATCGACCTGAAGACGTCGAAGTACCCACCCGCCGACAAGGACCTGCCCGCCAACCCCCAGCTCGGCCTCTACCAGTACGCCGTGTCCCGCGGCGCGGTCGACGGCCTCCTCGCCGAGCACCCGGACCGTCCCTCGGGGCCGGTCCAGCCGGGGGGAGCCGAGCTGGTCCAGCTGCGCCGCGAGGTCAAGGGCGGCGCCAAGGTGCAGCAGCAGGTGCCGCAGCAGCCGGACGAGGACGGGCAGCTGCCGGTCGAGAGACAGCTGATGGAGGCGGTGCGCGTGCTGCGTGGCGAGGAGTTCCCGGCCCGAGCGGGTGGTCACTGCGACCACTGCTCGTTCCACGCGATCTGCCCGGTCAAGAGTGCCGGGACGGTGCTCTCATGACCGAGACGTTCGTGCCGCGGGCGGTGGAGACACCCGAGCAGCTCCGGGTGCTGATGCGCGAGGACTTCACCTTCAGCGACCAGCAGTTCGCGGTGGTCACTGCACCGCTCTCCCCCCACGTCGTGATCGCGGGAGCAGGGTCGGGGAAGACCACCGTGATGGCGGCGCGCGTGGTCTGGCTCGTCGCCACCGGCCAGGTGCGCCCCGACCAGGTCCTCGGCCTGACCTTCACCACGAAGGCCGCCAACGAGCTCGCGGTGAGGATCCGCTCCGGCCTGCGCGCAGCCGGGATCCTCCCCGCGCCGGGCCCCCGGCAACGTCTCGTCACAGATGAGGAGGGCGAGGAGCCCGAGGAGCCCACGGTGGCCACCTACAACGCCTACGCCGCGGGGCTCCTCACCGAGCACGGCCTGCGTATCGGCCACGAGCCCGACACGAGGGTCATCGCCGACGCCTCGCGCTACCAGCTCGCCGCCCGGGCGATCGCCCAGTACGACGGCAGGGTCGAGCTCCTCAGCGACCACCCGCCGACGGTCATCAACTACCTCCTCGCACTCGACGGCGCGATGGCCGAGCACCTGCTGACCCCCGACGACGTCCGCGCCTTCCACACACGGGTCCGGCCCTCGGTCGAGGAGGCTCGGGCCGCCGAGACCCTGAAGACCAAGATCGCCGAGGTCGACAGGGTCCTCGGCTCGATCGCTCGCCGGGAGGAGCTCCTCGGTCTCGTCGAGGCGTACCGAAGGCTCAAGGCGCACCTGGGGCTCATGGACTTCTCCGACCAGATCGCGCTGGGAGCGCGGCTCGCCTCGGAACAGGCCGAGGTCGGCCGGGCGGAGCGCGACAAGTACCGCATCGTCCTCCTCGACGAGTACCAGGACACCTCGGTCGCGCAGGCGACCATGCTCAGCCGGCTGTTCTCGGGAGACTCCGTCGACACCGGGCGGGGGCATGCCGTCACGGCGGTGGGGGACCCGAACCAGGCCATCTACGGCTGGCGTGGCGCCTCGGTCTCCAACATCTTGGGGTTCGGTCGCGACTTCCCCCGGGCGGACGGCTCCCCAGAGGTCGACACCTTCTCGTTGACGGTCAACCGGCGGTCCGACGGGCGCATCCTCGAGCTGGCCAACGAGCTCGCCGCGCCGCTCTACTCCCGGATGCCCCAGGTTCTGCCGCTCGAGCCCAAGCCGGGAGCTGCCCCGGGCGTCGTGCGCAGCGCGGTCCTCGAGACCTACGACGAGGAGCTGGCCTGGCTCGCCACCCAGGTCCGGCAGGCCCACGACGCCATGCCCGATCCGGCGTGGTCGGAGATCGGTGTGCTCACCCGCGACAACGCGCATGCCGCCGACGTGTTCGACGCGCTGACCGAGGCGGAGATCCCGGTCGAGATCGTCGGTCTCCAGGGCCTGCTGCGGCTGCCGGAGGTCGCGGAGGTGGTGGCGACGCTCACGCTCCTGCACGACCTCACCGCCAACGCGGAGCTGCTCACCCTCCTCACCGGTCCGCGCTGGGCGGTCGGCGCTCGCGACCTCGCGCTGCTCGGCCGGCGGGCGCGCCAGCTCGCGGGTGCGGCGGGCCCGGCGAACCGCGACACAACTCGCAGCGTGGAGGAGGAGCTCGCCGAGGCGGTCCAGGGGACGGACCCGACCGAGGTCGTCTCGCTCGGCGACGCCCTCGACGACCCTGGTGACCTCGGCTACTCGACCGAGGCGCTCGAGCGGTTCGCGCTGCTGTCCAAGGAGCTTCGTGACCTGCGGGCGTACGCCGGAGAGCCGTTGCTGGACCTCGTGCGTCGCATCATCGACACCACCGGCATCGACGTCGAGCTCGCCTCGTCGGTCAGCCCCACGGCCCATGCCCGACGGGACAACCTCGACCTGTTCGTGAAGGCCGTCTCCGACTTCCAGGCCGTCGACGGCGCCGTCACCCTGCCGGCGCTGCTGGCCTACCTCCAGGCCGAGGACGAGTACGGCGCCGGGCTCGACGTCGCAACCCCGACCGAGGCGGACTCCGTCAAGCTGCTTACCGTCCACCGGGCCAAGGGGCTCGAGTGGGACGCGGTGTTCCTCGTGGGCGTGGCCGACGAGAAGTTCCCCACCTCGCGCACCCGCACGAAGTGGACCGCCGGCCCGGGCGTGCTGCCCTACCCGCTGCGTGGGGACGCGCGCGACCTGCCCGTGCTGACCGGGTACTCCTGCGAGGAGCTCAAGGCGTTCGCCCAGTCCTGCAAGGCCCATGAGCTGGAGGAGGAACTGCGGCTGGGCTACGTCGCGTTCACCCGCGCCCGACACCTCCTGTCCGTCTCGTCCTACTGCTGGACCGCCTCCCGCCAGAGGTCGCTCGGCCCTTCGGCGTACCAGCACGTCGTGCGGGAGAAGCTCGCCGAGTGGGGCGAGCCTTTCGAGCCGTGGCTCGACAAGCCCGCGAAGGGGGAGCCCAACCCCCTTCGCGCCCGGGCTGACGAGCGGCCCTGGCCGATGGAGGCGCACACCTCCGAGGTGGCCAGGCGGGCGGAGGCAGCCGCGCTGGTGCGAGAGGCCGTCGAGGAGCTCTCCGGCTCCGGGACGGCGCCGGACGACGTCGGGCTCACGGAGGCGGAGGCTGCCCGGGTCGCTGAGTGGGACGACGAGCTGGACCGGCTGCTGGAGGAGGCGCTGGCCGGCCGGTCCGACGTGGTCGAGGTACCCCTGCCCTCAAGCCTGTCGGCGACCTCGCTGGCGCGGCTGCGCGACGAACCGGAGGCGCTCGCCGCCGACCTGGCCCGGCCGATGCCACGGAAGCCCTCACCGGCAGCAAGGTTCGGCACACGGTTCCACGCGTGGGTCGAGGCCAGGTTCGGCCAGCAGCAGCTCGTCGGGCTCGACGAGGTGCCCGGTCGGGGCGACGAGGGGATCGAGGACGAACGCGAGCTCAAGGAGCTCATCGAGCAGTTCACGACCGGGCCTTTCGGCGACCGGGTGCCCTACGCCGTCGAGCCTCCCTTCGCCCTCGTCCTCGGCGGGCAGGTGGTCCGCGGCCGCATCGACGCGGTCTACGAGACGCCGACCGGGTTCCTCGTGGTGGACTGGAAGACCAACCATCGTCAGAGCGCCGACCCGCTCCAGCTCGCGATCTACCGCGTGGCTTGGGCCGAGCTCGCGGGAGTCCCGGCCGAACGCGTCGAGGCGGCGTTCTTCTACGTCCGCACCGGCGTGCTCGACCGGCCTGGCGACCTGCCGGGCCGCGACGAACTCGAGGCGATCATCGCGGGAGACAGCTGAGTGTCGGCCTCGTTGTGGGCTGCGGCGTGCCAACGGGAGGATCGAGACACCCCTCGTCGTCCCGATGGGTCTCGATCAAAGGCCCGCTCCGGGCACGTTCACTGGCTGGACGAGTCCCGCACCTTCGCGTAGTAGTCCAGGGTTCCGGTGGCCCGTGCCCGGTCCGCGTCGCTGGGCGCGAGCGGCCTGTGGCGGCGCTTGTGGACCAGATCCCAGACGGCGCCGACGGCGCCGATGAAGCCGAGGACACCCAGGATGCTGAGGATCGCTGTCACGCCACTCCTAAGCCTTTGCCCGCCGGAACGGGATTCACATGCGGGAGCATAGCGGCTCGGATATCGCCTTGCGGGTTCTACGCGGAGGTT
Source organism: Nocardioidaceae bacterium (assembly GCA_035688575.1). GTDB lineage: Bacteria > Actinomycetota > Actinomycetes > Propionibacteriales > Nocardioidaceae > Nocardioides_C. The sequence continues at coordinate 16,932 of DASSMS010000179.1, read as the reverse complement.
CCAACCACGGGTCCCACTCGCTCGCAGCGGATTCCGGGCGGGTCGGCCTGACCGCTCGCTTCACGCCCAGCCCACATCGAGTGCAGTCGACATGGGACAAACTTGTTCAGACGTGAGCCGGCCCGCGGCCGCGCCCGGGCCGACCCAAGCGGCTCACACGGGCGGCGCGAGCATCGCCTCGAGCGCGATCTCGACCATGTGGCCAAAGGTCTGCTCCCGCTCCTGGGACGTGGTCTCCTCGCCGGTGATGATGTGGTCGGAGACGGTGCAGGCGGCGAGCGCCCGACGACCGAACATCGCGGCGAGGGTGTACAACGCGCTCGCCTCCATCTCGACCGCGAGTACGCCGTACTCCGACATCCGCTTCGCCAGGTCGGGTCGCGCCGTGTAGAAGGAGTCGCTGGAGAAGATCAGCCCGACCTTGGTCTGCACCGGGAGCCCCTGGGAGAGAGCAGCATCATGGGCAGCACGCAGCAGGCCGAAGTCGGCCACCGGTGCGTAGTCGAGGCCCTCGAACCGGATCCTGTTCATCGAGGAGTCCGTGCAGGCTCCGGAGGCGAGCACGATGTCGCGCAGCCGGAGGTCCCTGCTCAACGCCCCGCAGGACCCGACTCGGACGATCGTCTGCACGTCGTACTCCGAGAAGAGCTCGTGGGCGTAGATCGACAGCGAGGGCAGGCCCATGCCGGACCCCTGCACGGAGACGCGCTCACCGCGGAACATGCCCGTGTAGCCGAGCATGCCGCGCACCTGTGAGTAGCACTCGGCCCCCTCCAGGAAGTTCTCGGCGATCCAGCGGGCCCGGAGCGGGTCGCCCGGCATGAGGACGTGGGGGGCGACCTGGCCGGGGGCGGCGGAGATGTGGGTGCTCATGAGACCGGATCCTAGGCCGCGGCCCGGAGGGCCGAAGAGGGACGGGCATAGAGTCGGGCCCGTGATGTGGCAGGAAAAGGACGGCTCCACGGTGCCCCAGATCGCGCTCTCGGTCCGTGCCCACGACCGGGTCGGGCGCCGCCGCACCGACGACGCGTGGCTGGCCGAGACCTGGGCGGATCCCAGGACGCGGGTCCTGCTGCTCGCGCGCGGTCGCTTCCCGGTCGACGGTACGTCGATCGCCTGGCGGAGTCCGGCCGAGGTCCCTGAGGGTCAGCGGGTCTTCCTCGGCGAGCAACGGGGGGCGTCGCACTTCGCGATGCTCCTCGACGAGCCGCTCGAGGAGTCGTGGGCGAGCCTGCGGTCCGTCGGGCCGGCGCTCTCGACCGAGGACGCCAGCCTCGTCGTCCACGCCGTGGCGCTCGCGGAGTGGCACCGGGCGCACCGGTTCTGCCCGCGCTGCGGGAGCGCCCTGACCGTGGCGGCCGCCGGGCACGTGCTGACGTGCACCGGCTGCGGTCGCCAGCACTTCCCCCGGACCGACCCCGCCGTGATCATGCTGGTCACCGACTCGGAGGACCGTGCCCTCCTCGGCCGTCAGCCGGGGTGGCCCAAGGGGAGGTACTCGACGCTCGCCGGGTTCGTCGACCCGGGGGAGTCGCTCGAGGACGCCGTACGGCGCGAGGTCGCCGAGGAGGTGAGCATCGAGATCGGCGAGGTCGCCTACCTGGGCAACCAGCCGTGGCCGTTCCCGGCGAGCCTGATGGTCGGCTTCTTCGCCGAGGCGCGCACCACGGAGATCCGGGTGGACGAGGAGGAGATCAGCGACGCTCGGTGGTTCACCCGGGAGCAGATGCGGACCGAGGCCGAGGCGGGCACGCTCCTGCTTCCCGGCGGCATCTCGATCTCACGGACCCTCGTGGAGACGTGGTACGGCGGCGAGCTCCCCGGTCACTGGTGACGCTCCGGAGGACAAGCGTGCGGCGGCCCGGCGTCCTCTCGGTCGCCGGGCCGCCGTCTCGAGCCGTCAGTTCAGCGAGGCGAGCTTGGCCTTGACGTCGTGGAGCGAGGGGTTCGTCTGCGCCGTACCGTCGCGGTAGACCATCGTCGGCACCGTCTGGTTGCCGTTGTTGACCTGCTCGACGACGAAGGCGGCGTCGGGGACCTTCTCGATGTCGATCACGTCGTAGGCGATGCCTTCACGGTCGAGCTGCTTGCGCAGCCGGAAGCAGTAGCCGCACCACTTCGTGGAGTACATCGTGACGGCGGCCGCCGAGTCGGCCGTGGAGCTGGCAGGCAATGAACTGTCCCTTCCGACGTCTACCCTGGTTGGTCTCATATGCCCGAGCGACGAAGTCGCCGGACGCACGACGAGCCGCGTCAGCCACGGCCCGTCGGAGAGCACAACATTCGATCTGAGGAGATTGTTCCCCGTGGTCCCCATGGACTCAGCCGCTGTGTCACCAACCGGGCCGCTCGCCGGCTCCGCCGACCAGCTGCTGGAGGCGCTCGACCCGGAGCAGCGAGAGGTCGCGCTCGCCCTGCGCGGGCCGGTGCGGGTGCTCGCGGGCGCCGGGACCGGCAAGACCCGCGCCCTCACCCACCGGATCGCCTACGGCGTGGCCACCGGCGTCTACAACCCGACCGAGGTGCTCGCGGTGACCTTCACCACACGCGCTGCGGGGGAGATGCGGACCCGCCTCAGGAGCTTGGGCGCAGGGGGCGTGCAGGCACGCACCTTCCACTCCGCGGCGCTGCGGCAGGCGCGCTACTTCTGGCCACGCGTGTACGGCGGGGAGCTGCCCGTGCTGACCGAGTCCAAGCTGCCCCTACTCGGCAACGCCGCCCGTCGCAACCGGCTCCAGGCCGACCAGGCGACACTGCGCGACCTGGCCGCAGAGGTCGAGTGGGCCAAGGTGAGCAACGTCCGGCCCGACGACTACGCCCGGGTCGCCGAGGCGCGCGGACGCAGCGTGAGCAACCACGACCCGGCCACCGTCGCTCGGGTCTTCGCCACCTACGAGGACGTCAAGCGGGACCAGGGCCGGATGGACATGGAGGACGTCCTCCTGTGCGCGGCCGCCTTGCTCGCCGAGGACGAGCGGGTGGCAGCCGAGGTGCGCCGACAGTACCGCTGGTTCGTCGTCGACGAGTTCCAGGACGTGAGCCCGATCCAGTCGGCCCTGCTCGAGCTCTGGCTCGGTGGACGGGATGACCTGTGCGTCGTGGGGGACCCGGCCCAGACGATCTACTCGTTCGCCGGGGCCAGCGCGTCGTACCTCACCGACTTCCCCCGCCGTCACGCCGGGACGACCTCACTCCAGCTGGTGCGCAACTACCGGTCGACCCCGCAGGTGGTGGCCGCCGCAAACCAGCTGCTCGCCGGCACGCCGTCCGCCGGGGTCTCGCTGCGCTCGCAGCAGGAGGCCGGCCCCGACGTGGCCTACGCCGAGCACTCCGACGAGGTCGCCGAGGCGGAGGCGGTCGCGGCGCACATCCTCGAGCTCCGCCGGTCGGGCACGGCGCTGCGCGACGTCGCCGTCCTGTTCCGGATCAACGCCCAGTCCGAGGCGTTCGAGGAGGCGCTCGCCGCTCGTGGGATCCCGTACGTCGTGCGTGGTGCTGCCCGCTTCTTCGAGCGGGCAGAGGTGCGTCAGGCCGTCACCCTGCTCCGTGGGAACGCCCGGGGCGGCGATGGGTCGGGGGACGGCGTGGTCGCGGACGTCAAGGCCGTGCTCGCCGGCATGGAGTGGACCGAGAAGGCACCTACCGGCCGGGGCAACGTCCGTGACCGGTGGGAGTCGCTCCACGCCATCGTCTCGCAGGCCGAGGAGTTCGCGGCGACCCACGAGACCGCCGACCTCGGCGCCTTCGTCGACGAGCTCGACCGTCGGGCCGCCGAGCAGCACGCCCCCGTCGCGGAGGGCGTCACGTTGGCGACCCTGCACGCCGCGAAGGGCCTCGAGTGGGACGTCGTCTTCCTCGTGGGCATGCACGAGGGGACGATGCCGATCATCTATGCCGAGGGGCCGCGGGCGGTCGAGGAGGAGCGCCGGCTGCTCTACGTCGGGATGACCCGAGCGCGCGTGCGCCTCGCGGTCTCCTGGTCGCTGGCACGGTCCCCAGGCGCCCGTGCCTCGCGCAAGCCGTCGCGCTTCCTCACCGGCCTGCGCCCTCGCGTCCGGTCCGACCAGGCCGCCGAGGAACGCTCGTCCCGCTCACGCAGGAAGAGCGGGGTGGCCCACTGCCGTGTCTGCAACGCGACGCTCGGCACGACCGCCGAGCGGAAGGTCGGCCGCTGCGAGAGCTGCCCTGCCACCTACGACGAGGAGCTGTTCGAGCGACTGCGGGCGTGGCGGGTGGCGCGAGCCGCGGAGGAGAAGGTCCCGGCGTACGTCGTCTTCACCGACCTCACGCTCCAGGCGATCGCCGAGGTGCGTCCCAACGACGCGGCCGCGCTGCTCCGGGTCAGCGGGGTCGGGCCCGCGAAGATCGAGAAGTACGGCGACGACGTGCTCGCCCTCGTCGCCGGCGAGGACGTCGCAGCCGGTGCGGGCGGCCCGGTGTAGCCCGATCGGGCCATGGTGTTGATGAGGACGGAAGTTTTTTCGGAAATACCCAATAAATGGTTTGCCGCTTACAGGGTGGGGCCGCTAAGTTTCTCTCACCGCACGACGAACGCGCACTCACGGCCCTGACAAAGCCGGCGCCCTAGGAATCGAAGGAGGTGCACGCAGATGATCAAGAACTCCCAGACCAGCACTCAGGCCGGCATCGCCATGCCCATTTCGTGGTCCGACGCCGTCTCCGCTGCTGCTGTGCGCACCCTCCCGTCCATGGGTGGAGTGTCGGCCGATGCAGCCGCCGCTGGCGCCAAGCGTCGCTTCGCTGACGTGGCATCCGTGTGCACCTACACGCACACCGCCGATGTCGTCGTCCTCGAGGGCGCCTTCCCGGGTACCTCCGCCTGGAGTCCACCGATCTAGATCTGTGTCTACATCGGCAGCCTCCAGGCCGCGGAACCCGAAACCCGGGATCCGCGGTCTTTTTGTTTCTCGCACAACCCAGCGACAGTCACAAGGAGGTGACACATGAGTATCAGCGTCCTGGACCGACAAGAGGTCAGCCGCGACGACGAGCAGCTTCCCTGCCGCAGGGAGAACCCCGAGCTGTGGTTCGCCGAGAGCCCCGCCGATGTGGAGAGTGCAAAGGCCCTCTGCCTTGCATGTCCGGTTCGCACCGAGTGCCTTGCCGGCGCCCTCGACCGGAGGGAGCCGTGGGGAGTCTGGGGTGGCGAGCTGTTCCTGCAGGGAGTGGTGATCCCGCGCAAGCGGCCCCGTGGCCGTCCCCGCAAGAACGAGGTGGCCGCCTAGCCGGCAGGCACGACCAGCAGGACCAAGCAGCACAAGCAACAGCCAAGCAGGACCCAAGCACCAAGCCCCAACCTGGTAGTACCACCGCCGAGAAGACAACGGAGTCTCACCATGTACCACGTCCAAGAAGAGCTCACCCGGGCTCACATGTCGGAGCGACTCGCAGAGGCGCGGCACCTGCGGCGCGGCCAGCAGCTGATGCTGGCGAGGCGCAAGGCCCGTCGGGCCGAGCGCGCAGCCATGCAGGCCCGACTCGTGCTCTCACGCTCGCTGTAGGCCTTCCTCCGTCATCGACGGACCCAGCCCACGGCAAGCCAGGCACGACTGACCAGAAAGAGACAACGAGCAACCATGACCACCACACCGAACCGGAGCAGCAAGATGAACTTGATGAACGAAGATCTCGCCCGCGCACATATAGCCCAGCGCCTGGGAGAGGCGCAGGACCTGCGGCTGGGACACCACATCGCTCGCGCACGTCGGCTCTCACGCCGTGCCGAGCGGGCGGCGCAGCAGGCGCGCCTCGCACTCGCCCGAAGCCTGTGAGCGAGTGACTCCCTTCCCAGAGGGACCCGAGTCCGGATCCCCGGCAGCCACCGAACGGCTGCCGGGGATCCGGCTTCTCTCCGCGTAGGCTGGGGACGTGCCCGTCACCTGCCACTTCTGCGGCGCCGCGGCGCCGGACGACCAGCCGCAACTGACCTGGACGAGTGCGGTCGAGAACGGGCGAACCAGGTGGTTCTGCGAGACGTGCTCGCGCGAGAACCTCCGGGCCATCGAGAGCAAGCTCGACAGCGAGTGGTGGTAGCCGGCGCGCGGCTCCTGCGCTACTCCTCCTCGGCGAAGCCGGGAAGTGACTGCTCGAGGATCTGGCGGAACGGTGCCTCGGCTCCGAGCTGGCACAGCACTCCGATGCCGCCGAGCCAGACGCGGTGGATCAGGAGGTACGACGGGGGCAGGTTCAGCTTCAGGGCCAGCGTGTAGCCGGGCTCTCGTGGGTCGTTGAGCCGCGCGAACTGCTGGCGCATCCACTGCCGCGAGAAGCGGAAGGTGTCAGCGCGTGCCGGCTCGATGAACGGCGCGAGGTAGTCGCGGAGCTCGTCGGGGTCGACGTTGATGTGCGGCTTGATGAAGCCCTCCGCCCGCAGCTGGTCGACCACGACGGCGTAGTCGTCGTTCAGCGCGATCCGCATCAGCGTGCCGATGGACCGCGGCAGACTGCGCTCGGGCAGCCTCGCGACCGCGCCGAAGTCGAGCACGCCGAGACGGCCGAGCCCGCCGTCCGCGGCAGGGAGGATTCGGTAGTTGCCCGGGTGGGGGTCGGCGTGGAGCATGCCGGTGCGGGCCGGTCCGGAGAAGAGGAACCGCACGTAGAGCTCGCCGTAGTGGTCGCGCTGCTCCCGACTCCCCTCGGCGATCATGCGGGCCAGCGAGGCGGGGCTCTCGAGCCACTCCGAGACCAGGACCCGGGGGCTGCCGTCCACCACGTGCGGGACCAGGAACTCGGGATCGCCCTCGAACTCCACCGCGAACTGCCGCTGGGCGTCTGCCTCGAGCTCGTAGTCGAGCTCCTCGGCGACCCTGGCCTGCAGCTCCTCGATGAGCGGCTTGATGTCGATTCCCGGCACGACCGATCCGAAGGTGCGGGCGAGGCGTCCGAGCTGCTTGAGGTCGGAGGTGAGCGCCTCCTCTGCGCCGGGGTACTGCACCTTGACCGCGACCTCACGGCCGTCCTGCCAGCGGCCGCGGTGCACCTGGCCGATGGAGGCGGCTGCCGCCGGGTTGTCGTCGAACTCGACCAGCTTCTTGCGCCACGACCGGCCGAGCTCGCGCCCCAGCACGCCGTGGACGGTGCTGGCCGACATCGGCGGGGCGGAGTCCTGGAGCCGGGTCAGGTGCGCACGGTAGGGCGCGGCGACCTCCTCGGGGAGCGCCGACTCCAAGATGGAGAGGGCTTGGCCCATCTTCATCGCGCCGCCCTTGAGGTCGCCGAGCGTGCGGAAGAGCTGCTCGGCGGTGCGCTGCTGGACCTCGATCATCACCGCGTCGGCCGGGGCGCCTCCGATCCGCTTGCCCACGCCCATCGCGGTCCGTCCGGCGAACCCGAGGGGGAGGGCGGCGAGCCGCGCCGTTCGCGCGGCGGCCTTGCGGGGAAGGTCGGTCATGTCTCCTATTCTCGCGGATGGGCACAAGAGCGCCGCTCACGGTCCCCGCGAGGGATGTCACCGCGTCAGGCCCGACCGGCGTCAGGTCCAGGTGCACCCGCACTCGGGGTGCCTGGGCCAGCAGCGCGTCTCCAGGGCGGTGAGACGGGGGTCCAGGCTGACCGTCGTGGAGGTCGTCGCGGGCGAACCGCCCTCCGCGTGAGACACGATCTCGCGGGCGACCCACGCGCAGGCGAGCGCGGCCAGCAGCGCGTCCACCGGCTCGGGCATGGTGTCCTCCCGCACCCGCATCACGGCTGACGCGTACTGGGTGACCAGCAGCGGCCAGGCCGGGTCGACGTCGGTCATGTGGGCGTCCACGCAGCGCAGACAGGCGGTCTCGCCGGGGAGGACGAAGGGTCCGACGACGGCGTGCCCCTCGGCGAGACGGAGGAGCAGATGGGGGGTGGCCGTGCGCATCCAGTCGTCGACCACCTCCCGAGGTGGCTCGCCGACGGCGACGAGGAGCCCGGTGAGCGGGGTCTCGCCCGGTTCGCCCGGCCGTTGGCCGCGGGGGACGAGGTGCGCCTCCACGCCGGCCTCGGAGAGCATTGCGGCCACGCTCGCCGCCACCGCGGCCGCCTCGGGGCTGCCGCAGGTCATGACCTCGACCCGTGCCTGCGCCCGCGCCCGGAGGAGGTCGCCGACCCGGTCGCCTGCTTCGGCGGCGAGCGCGGCCACGTCGGCCCGGGAGACGCGGGGGGCGCTCGCCCGTGCCCGTGACGGGCCGAGCGGGGCGAGGGGCAGGAGCAGGTCGGCGTCGACGAGGAGGCCGCTGTCGGCCAGAAGCGCGAGGGTGGGGCCGTCGTACTCGCTCTCCTTGCGTGCCGCGGCGGGGCTGCTCAGCGCATCGAGGAGGGCACGGACCTCTGGGCGGTCGGGCAGGACCACGGCGCGGCGTGGGTCGAGGCCGACCTGGAGCTCCGTGGCGCTACGGCGCAGGACGTGGGTCCCGGGCCGCAGCACGAGGCGTCGGAGAGAGTGGCGGCTCGGTCGGGTCGTCGTTCGCACGCAACGAGAGTGCCCGAGACCGAGCATCGGTGTCGGCCGTCGTCCACAGGCCCGCAAGAGGTCGGGTACACATGACGGCGGGGCCCCGACCGGGGACCCCGCCGTCGACGTCAAGCGTGTGGCGTGGCTGCTCAGGCCTTGCCGAGGATGCGGTTGAGGTTGGTGCCGCAGACCGGGCAGACGGCCTTGGCCATCCGGGTGCCCTTGTCGTTCACCTTGACCTCGCCCTCGGCCTCGCGCTTCTCCTTGCACTTCACGCAGTAGAACTCGCCGCTCCAGGTCTCCGCCATGACGGCCTCCTTGTTCATTCGTCGTACCGGTCGTCGCGGCGGTGGCTCTCGCACCGGCCCGCCGGAGCCGCCGTTCGTCGGCAGCCGTCTCGCACCCTACGGCAGCGCAGGGGGCGATGCATGCAGGCTCAAGGCTCTCCAGGCGTGTTTCACGCCTGAGCAACGCCCGGAATGCCCGATTTGAGGCTATCTCGAGGAGGTCGGCCGCTCCTGCCCCCGCGGTCTCACCGGCAGCCGGGTACGCCGGGGCGGGCGGTCGGCTTGGGTAGTCTCCGCGGCATGTCTGAGACCCCCCACCTGCGCGTCGACCGGCCCTCCGACGGCGTCGTCCTGCTGACCCTCGACAACCCCGACCAGCGCAACGCGATGTCGGACGAGATGACCTCCTCCTGGGTGGCCGCTGTCGACGAGCTCGCCGGCGACAGGTCGGTGCGCGTCGTCGTGGTGACGGGGGAGGGCTCGGCGTTCTGCTCGGGGGGCAACACCTCCTGGATCGCCGGTGAGCCTGACGCGGAGGTCGACTACCTGCGCACCCGGATGATCGCCTTCTACCGCGCATGGCTCTCCATCCGGAAGCTCGAGGTCCCGACCATCGCCGCGGTCAACGGGCCCGCCATCGGGGCCGGTCTCTGCCTTGCCCTGGCCTGCGACCTCCGGTACGCCTCGTCCTCGGCGAAGCTCGGGGCGCCCTTCGTGAAGCTGGGGATGCATCCGGGAATGGCCGCGACGTACCTGCTCCCCGACGTGGTGGGGAACGCGCACGCCCGCGACCTGCTGCTGACCGGGCGGATCGCCGACGCCGAGGAGTCGCTGCGCCTGGGGATGGTCTCGCGGGTCCTCCCCGACGAGGGCTTCCTCGCCGAGGTTCTCCTGATCGCCGCCGGGGTCGCCTCGACCGCCCCCATCCCGAGCCGCTACACGACGCTGGCCCTGCGCAATGGGGGCCATGTGGACTTCGAGAGCGCGATCCAGTGGGAGGCGCTCGCCCAGCCGATCACCCTGGCCACGGCCGACCTCCAGGAGGGGATCGCCGCCGCGAACGAGAGGCGCGCTCCGCGGTTCACCGGACGGTGAGACCGGGCCACCCGCACGGAGAGGCCCCCGAACGCCCGGTGCGCCGCTTGCCTTCCCCTTGCGAACGCCGCCCCGGTGACGAGGGCCTCTTCCGGGCCCACGCTAGGTCCGGTCCGCCTCGCTGGTCAACGGGTCGTCTTCCACCCCTGTGGATAAGTCTGTGGACGACGTGTGGACCTCGCCTGACGCGCTGTGGACCACGCCGGGTCGTGCGGTGTACAAGACTGTGGGTGACACGCCCGGGGTACTCCGTCGCAGGCGTCTGACCAGCACTCATGGGGAGGAACGGACTGTGGACGAGACAAAGTCGGGTGACCCGGTCGCCGTCCTGCGTCGGATCGCGTTCCTCCTCGAGCGCACCCGGGCGGAGACCTACAAGGTGAAGGCGTTCCGGGCCGCGGCGTCGACCCTGCTGAAGCTCAGCCCCGACGAGGTGCGCACCCGCGCCGAGCAGGGCACGCTGCGCGAGCTGCCCGGCATCGGGACCTCCACCGAGAAGGTCGTCCGCGAGGCGGTGGCGGGGCAGACACCGTCGTACCTGCGTCGGCTGGAGGAGACCGCCGGGCCGCTCGCCGACTCGGGGCGGGAGCTTCGGGGGATGCTCCGCGGCGACCTGCACACCCACTCCGACTGGTCCGACGGCGGCTCGCCCATCGAGGAGATGGCGATGACCGCGATCGAGGTCGGACACGAGTACGTCGCCCTCACCGACCACTCACCCCGCCTGACGGTGGCGAACGGCCTCTCGACCGAGCGACTCGTGCGGCAGCTCGACGTGGTGGCCGCGGTGAACAGCCATCTCGACGGGCGGCTGCGGATGCTGACCGGCATCGAGGTCGACATCCTCGACGACGGCACGCTCGACCAGACCGACGAGATGCTCGACCGGCTCGACGTCGTGGTGGCGTCGGTGCACTCGAAGCTCAGGATGGACTCCGACGCGATGACGCGGCGGATGGTTGCCGCCGTCCGGCACCCGAACACCGACGTCCTCGGTCACTGCACCGGCCGGCTCATCACCGGCGGGCGCGGGAAACGGCCGCAGAGCACGTTCGACGCCGAGAAGGTCTTCGCCGCCTGCGCGGCCCATGACGTCGCGGTCGAGATCAACTCGCGGCCAGAGCGGGTGGACCCACCGGACGAGCTCGTCGCGGTCGCGCTGGAGGCGGGCTGTCTCTTCTCCGTCGACAGCGACGCCCACGCGCCTGGCCAGCTCGACTTCCTCGACCACGGCTGTGCGCGCGCGGAGGAGCTCGGCGTCCCGCCGGAGCGGATCGTGAACACATGGACCGTAGACCGCCTCCTGGCGTGGTCCTCCGGGTAACGTGCGGGTATGCCCACGCGCGCTCCGGAGCCCGGGAGCCCCATCGTCGAGGTGCGACGCAGCCGCAAGCGTCGTCGCACGGTCTCGGCCTACCGCGAGGACGACCGGGTGGTCGTCATGATCCCGGCCCGGCTCAGCGCCAAGGAGGAGCGCGAGTGGGTCGCGACGATGCTCGAGCGCCTCGAGCGGTCCGAGAGGCGTCGGCGTCCGAGCGACGCCGGCCTCAAGCGCAGGGCGGCCGAGCTGAGCAGCCGCTACCTCGGAGGTCTGGCCCGCCCCGAGACGGTGCGCTGGGTGGACAACCAGAACAGCCGCTGGGGCTCGTGTACCCCCTCCGACCGGTCGATCCGGCTCTCTACCCGGCTCCAGGGCATGCCCGCGTGGGTCATCGACTACGTCCTCGTGCACGAGCTGGCCCACCTGATCGAGGCGGGGCACACCCCGGCGTTCTGGGCCTGGGTCGACCGCTACCCGAAGGCCGAGCGCGCCAAGGGCTTCCTCGAGGGCGTCGCCTGTGCGACCCAGCTCGGGCTCCAGGCCGAGCCGCCGGACTGCTCCGAGGAGGGCGCAGCGGCGATGCTCGCCACCGACGGCAGCGACGTCGAGACCGAGTAGTCGTGGGCCGGCCCTAGCCCGGCTCGGTCACCCCGAGGGCCCGGCGTGCGCGGGCGAGCCGCACCAGCGCGTGCAGGTCCTCGTCGTCCGTCGGTAGGTCGTCCCAAGGCCACCAGCGCACGTCGAGCGACTCGTCGCTCACGGCATGCTCCGCGTCGGCCGGGGCGACGGCGAGGAAACGTACGTCGAGGTGGTTCACGACCCCGCGCGGGTTGCAGAACGGCACCGGGTGGGCGTTGAGCTGGACCGGTTGCGGGTCGAGCTCGAGACCGGGTACGCCGGACTCCTCGACCGCCTCGCGCAGGGCGGCACCGGCCAGGGTCGTGTCGGTGTCCTCGCAGTGGCCGCCCATCTGGAACCACGCCCGCGCCTTGGCGTGCAGGGTCAGCAGCACGTGCGCACCGTCGGCCGAGAGGATCAGGGTGCTGGCCGTGACGTGGTCGGGGAAGCAGCTGCGCCGGAGGCCGTCCGGATTAGTCTCGAGGTGCGTCACGTAGCGGCGACGGGCTCCTTCTTGTGCCGAGTCGGGCGGCGTCCACGCGCACAGCAGCGCCAGCGCGTCGCCGTGGAGCACCCTCAGCTGTCCTTGCGGTCGTCGGGCTCTTCGCCGTCGTCGTCCGCGGCCTGCTCCTGCTTCTCGTCGGAGGCCTGTCCGAGCAGGTCGGCGAGGGCGGCGTCGAACTCCTCGTCGGTGAGCGCCTGAGGCTCCTCGAGGTTCTCCCGGAAACCGAGCGGGTCGTCGAGGTTCTCCGACGTGGGGAGGAGGTCAGGGTGGGCCCAGATCGCGTCGCGTGCCTGCTGCCCCTGGCGAGAGCGCAGCGATCCCCAGAGCGCGGACGCGTCGCGCAGACGGCGAGGCCGCAGCTCGAGACCGACGAGCGCCGCGAACGTCTGCTCGGCCGGTCCGCCCGCCGCGCGGCGGCGTCGGACGGCCTCCTGGAGCTTCCCGGCGCTCGGCATCCGGCCCTCGGTGGCCTGCCCCACCACCTCGTCGACCCAGCCCTCGACCAGGGCGAGCGTGGTCTCCAGCCGGGTGAGCGCCGCCTCCTGGGCGGGGGTCTTCTGCGGCTCGAAGAGGCCACCCTCGAGCGCCTCCTGGATCGCGGCCGGGTTCATCGGGTCGATGTTTCGCATCGACTCCTCGATCTTCGAGACGTCGATGGTGGTGCCCCGCCCGTAGTCCTCCACGGCGGAGAGCAGGTGGGCCCGCAGCCACGGGACGTGCGCGAACAGGCGCTGGTGCGCGGCCTCGCGGAGGGCGAGGTACAGGACGACGTCCTCGTCCGAGACGTCGAGCCCCTCGGAGAAGACGCGGACGTTGGCCGGCACCAGGGCGGCCTTGCCTGACGGTCCGAGGGGGAGACCGATGTCGGAGGCGGTGAGAACCTCGCCGGCGAGCCCGCCAAGAGCCTGGCCGATCTGGGTGCCGAACATAGCGCCACCGGCCTTGCTCAGCATCCCCATCAGCGGGCCTGCCATCGCCTTGGCCTCCTCGGGCAGCGCGTTGCCCATCGCGCCCACGACGTGCTCGGCGACCGGCTCCACCAGCCGCTGCCAGACCTCGACGGTCTCCTCGACCCACTGCGCGCGACTCCACGCGGCCGACGTGCTGACGCCCGAGGGCAGGTCGGTGACCTGGTCGAGCCAGTGGTCGGCGAGCCGCAGGGCGTCGGCGACAGCGTCCTTGTCCTTGCCGGTGGGGGACGGGTCGGGCTCCTGCGCGACAGTCTTGCGCGCGACGTCCTTGGCGAGGTTCCAGTTCACCGAGCCCTCGTGCGGCGCCATCATCGCCTGCATCTGGCTCATCAGCATGGACAGGTCGGGCATGCCGGGGCCGCCGCTGCCCGCGCCCGGAAAGGCGCCTCCGAAGGCGGAGAAGAGCTGTTCGAACGGGGTGCCCTTGAACGGGTTGTTCTCGTCGCCGGGGCGGTCGCTCGGGTCGTTGGTCATGCCTTCCAACCTACTCTCGACATCAACCTCTACCCTCGGGGGTGTGAGCCCCCTTCCGCCCGTCGTACGTCTCGTCGACATCAGGGCCACCGCACTGTCGGTGGACGAGGTCGTCGCCGCCGTCTCGGACGCTGCCGCAGGAGGCATGACCCTCTTCGCGGGCGCAGTCCGCGACCACGACGAGAACAAGTCGGTGACCGGTCTCGAGTACTCCGCCCACCCGACTGCGCTCGACCAGCTCGCCGACGTCGCCGAGGAGGTGGCGCGGGAGTACGACGTACTGGCGGTTGCCGCGGTGCACCGGGTCGGGGAGCTCGCCATCGGCGACCTGGCCGTCGTCGTCGCCACCGCGGCCGCACACCGCTCCGAGGCATTCGAGGCGTCCCGCGCGCTCATCGACCGGTTGAAGCAGCGGGTGCCGATCTGGAAGCACCAGCTCTTCGCCGACGGGTCCGACGAGTGGGTCGGCACTCCCTGAGGTCCGTGTTGCTGCCGCGTCAGAGGCCTCCGCGGCCCTAGCCTGGAGACGTGGAGATCCTGTTCTGGCTCGCACCTACCGGCGCCGTCGCCGTCGTGATGATGGCGTGGGCCTCGTGGGCGGGGCGTCCCAGACGGGAGCAGTCCGACCGCTCCGAGGCGGCTTACCAGCGGTTCTCCGCCGCGATCGCGAGGGAGCACCCCGGGGCGTCGAGGCCTCGGCCGATGGTGGCGCGTGACCGGAGCACCGGCATCGCGATCCGGCCGTCGAGGAGTGGCCGGACCGGTGCGCCGCAGCCTGGTTCGGGTCAGACCCGCCGCTCCGCTTAGTTGCACGCGGGTGAGAAGGTGACCGCATGAGCACCCCTCGTCGCTGTTCGCTGCGCTCATGCCCCCGCGGGGTCCCTGCATGAGCCGGCGCACCGTCTCGAGCCTCGTCGCGAGCGTCCTGCTGGCCGTCCTGTTCTACGTCGCGGCCTCCATGCCGGTTCCGTACGTGACGATGAGCCCCGGCCCGACCGTCGACGTCCTCGCCGAGGACCGTGGCGAGGAGATCGTCAGCATCAAGGGGCACGACCGTTACCCGACCGAGGGGCGCCTGGAGCTGACGACGATCCAGATCACCGGTCCCACCCAGGAGGTCCACCTGGGCGAGGCCCTGACCGCGTGGTTCGACAAGTCGCGTGCGGTCTACCCGCGCGAGGCCTTCTACGGGCCGGACGAGTCCGAGGAGGACGTCGACACGCAGAGCGCAGTGCAGATGGTCAGCTCCCAGGACACCGCCGTGGCGGTGGCGCTCACCGAGCTCGGCTACGACCTCGACAAGATCACCGAGGTGCTCGCGGTCACCCCCGACAGCCCGGCCGAGGGCGAGCTCGAGACGCGGGACCAGATCGTGTCGGTCAACGGGAAGCGGATTCGCAACGCTACCGACGTGTCCCGGCTCGTGCGGCAGACGCCCGAGGGCGATGCGGCGACCTTCGTCGTGCGCCGTGACGGCGAGGAGAAGACCGTGCGAGTCGTGCCCGAGCCTTCGAAGGACGACCCGAAGACCCCGATGGTGGGGATCGTGGTCGGACCGAGCTACGACTTCCCGTTCGACGTGTCGGTCAACATCGACGACCGGATCGGTGGCCCCAGCGCGGGACTGATCTTCTCGCTGGCCGTCTACGACACGCTGACCCCCGGTGCTCTCACGGGTGGCGCAGCGATCGCCGGCACGGGAACCATCGACGAGGACGGAAGCGTTGGACCTATTGGAGGCATCCAGCAGAAGATCGTCGCCGCCGCGGACTCCGGCGCCGACGTCTTCTTCGTGCCTCCCGGCAACTGCAGGTCGGCCATGGCGGTCGGGCTCGACGCGGAGGAGATGAGGCTCGTGAAGGCCCCCACGATGCACAGTGCGGTCGAGTCGCTGCAGCGGTACTCCGAGGACCCCGACGTCGCGCTGCCGAAGTGTGGGTGAAGCAGGCAAATGGATCACGAGCCCATGCCCGGTGAGAACGGCCGCGAGGTCGACCCCGTCCTCGCAGTTGCTGTGCGCGAGATCGAGCGGCACGCCGCCGAGGCCGGCTGGGACCAGCCCTCCCGCCTGTACGCGCTGGTCCCGACCGCGGACCTCCTCGCTCGCGAGCCCGCGCTGGCCGCGGCGATGGGCATCGACGAGACCTCGGCTGCGGGGTCGCTGACGCCCGTCGAGCAGGACCACACACCGGTCGACCGGTCGCTCGAGGAGGTGCTCGAGGGCATCATGTGGCCGGCCGAGGTGTTCGGCTGCGCCGCGGTCGTCGAGCGGCTGGTGCTCCCTCCCGGTGCCGACGACCAGATCCCCGCGGGCCGGGAGGCTGCCGAGGCGTTCGCCGCCTCGCACCCCGAACGCCAGGAGGTCCGGATCGTCGCGGCGGCGACCCGGGACGGGGCGACGTACTGCGCCCTGCGGTTCCGCTCCCACGACGACGCCGCTTCTGTGGTGGAAAGCCCCGATCTCGTGCCGGCTCTCCTAGAGTTGTTGGCCATTACGCTCGAGAACTAGACAGAGGACAGCAGTGAGCGGATTCTTCGACGAACCACCCCCGACCAAGCCGCGCCCGGCAGCGGCTGGGCGGCCACCCCAGCGCTCGAGGGCCCTGCTGCTGACGGGGATCGTCCTCGTGGTCGCGTTCTTCGGCCTCTCGGTCTTCACCGGCATCTGGACCGACCGGCTGTGGTTCCGCAGCGTCGACTACGGCTCGGTGTTCAGCAAGATGCTCGGCACACGGGTCCTGCTGTTCGTCGTCTTCGGCCTGCTCATGGGCGTGTTCGTCGGGCTCAACATCTTCCTCGCCTACCGCTTCCGGCCGCTGTTCCGGCCGGCATCGCTCGAGCAGGCGAGTCTCGACCGCTACCGCGAGGTCGTCGAGCCGCTGCGCCGCTGGCTGCTCCTCGCGGTGAGCCTGGTGCTCGCGCTCTTCGCGGGATCCTCCGGCGCCGGCAAGTGGCGTGAGTTCCTCCTGTGGCGCAACGCGAACGACTTCGGCTCCACCGACCCGTACTTCAACAAGGACATCGGGTTCTACGTCTTCGACCTGCCATGGCTGCACTACCTCGTCGGGTTCGGCATGGCCGCGACCGTCATGGGGCTGATCGCCGCTGTCTTGATGCACTACCTCTACGGCGGGATCCGGCTCCAGGACAAGCACGACAAGCTGTCCGGCGCCGCCCAGGTGCAGATCTCGGTGCTGCTCGGGCTCTTCGTGCTCGTC
>DASSMS010000029.1:0-4482 GCA_035688575.1 Nocardioidaceae bacterium | reverse complement strand
GCGCGGCACGGGTTCCCGGGAAGCCGGCCAGCAGCACGGCGTCGAGCCCCGAGACGTCGATCCCGAGCTCGAGCGCGTTGGTGGCCGCGAGCCCGAGCAACTCGCCGGCGCGGAGGGCCTGCTCGATTGCGCGGCGGTCCTCCGGCAGGTAACCGCCCCGGTACGCGGCGACGCGCCCCGAGAGACCCGGCGCGACCTGGTCGAGCAGCCGCTTCGTCGTCAGGGACACCGTCTCCGCGCCACGCCGGGATCGGATAAAGGCGAGCGTGCGAACCCCGTCGACGACGAGGTCGGTCAGCAGGTCGGAGATCTCGGCGGTGGCCGACCTGCGCACGGGGGCGCCGTTCTCTCCGCCGTACGAGGTGAACGGCGGTTCCCACAGCGCGAGCGAGACCTGACCGCGGGGCGAGCCGTCCTCGGTAACCGCGACGAACGGCAGGCCGGTCAGTCGTTGGGCGGACGTCTCGGGCTCGGCGACGGTGGCGGAGGCGAGCACGAAGGTCGGGCTGGCGCCGTACGCCGCGCAGACCCGGCGCAGCCTCCGCAGGATCTGCGCCACGTGCGCCCCGAAGACACCGCGGTAGTGGTGGCACTCGTCGACGACGACGAAGTCGAGCATCGAGAAGAACCTCGCCCAGCGGGCATGGCTCGGGAGCATCGACCGGTGGAGCATGTCGGGGTTCGTGAGGAGGTACTCCCCGTGGTCGCGCGCCCAGTCCCGCTGCTCCCAGGAGGAGTCGCCGTCGTGCGTGGTCGCGCGCAGGTCGGGCACGCCGAGTGCGAGGAGGCTCGAGAGCTGGTCCTGGGCGAGCGCCTTGGTCGGCGAGAGGTAGAGCACGGTCGAGCCGCGCTGCCCCTTCGGCCGGCGCTTGGACAGCACCGAGGTGAGTGCCGGCATGAGGTAGGCCAGCGACTTCCCCGACGCGGTGCCGGTGGAGATGACGACGTGCCGACCGCCGTACGCCGCCTCGGCTGCCGCCGACTGATGGCTCCAGGGACGCTCGATGCCACGGGCCCGCCATGCCTCGACCAGCCGCGCGTCGGCCCACCCGGGCCACTCGGCGGTACGCCCCTGACGAGGAGGGAGCACCTCCAGGTGGGTGAGGCGGTCCTCGCGTCCCTGACCACTCAGCCGGTGGAGGGCGTCCGCGACGGACTGCTGCGTTCGTGGAGCCACTACCGCATCTTCGCAAACGTCTGGTCGGCTCGGCTGCACGCGATTCCGTCGTGATCGGCACCGGGGCGTTGCCAATGCGTGACCTGCGGGGGGTTTGGGGGCATGATTGAATACACGTTGCACAGGGGAGGGCGTCGCTTGGCGCTTTCCGAGGACTCCGCGCACGCGGCATCGTTGGGAGAAACCACGTGGATCTGTCACTCGAGACGCGCAACGAGGATGGACACACCATCATCGAGGTCGGCGGGGAGATCGATGTCTACACCGCACCGCGGCTCAGGGACAAGATCACCGAGCTCGTTGGTGAGGGTCACTACAACCTCGTCATCGACATGGAGAAGGTCGACTTCCTCGACTCCACCGGGCTGGGTGTGCTCGTCGGCGGTCTCAAGAAGGTCCGCGCCCACGACGGCTCGATGCGCCTGATCTGCAACCAGGAGCGCCTGCTCAAGATCTTCCGCATCACCGGCCTGGCCAAGGTCTTCACCATCCACGGCTCGCAGGCCGAAGCGCTCGCAGACCTCTGAGGGGAACCATGCCGTCTGGCACGGATCGCACGGCTGCAGCAGTGACCGTGACGATCGCCCGTGACCCTGCCCTCGTGCGTACCGTCCGCCTCGTCGCGGCCTCGGTAGCCCGCCGTGCGGGGCGCGACGAGGAGTTCGTCGAAGAGGTCCGCCTCGCCGCCGGCGAGGCCTGCGCGCTCTTCCTCGGCGAGGAGGGATCCCGCCCCGGTACGTCGGAGGGCAGCCCTGTCGCCGTGACGATCACCATCGACGACGCGCTCAGCGTCGACGTCAGCACCCCCTCGGTCGTCAGCGTCGAGGACCACCCCGACAGCGACCTCGACGGCATCGAGCCGTGGGCTCTGCTCCGAGGTCTGATCGACGACTTCGAGGTCTCGCAGGACGAGTCCCGGACCACGGTCTCGATGCGCTGGCCGCTGTCCTGAGGGACGCGGACCGGGTGCGTATTCTCCCCCGGATCGGTGCGGTGAGCACCATCTCGAAAAAATGTGTCCTACGCCACAGTGCATGCTCTGGCGTGTTGGCTGAGTCTCAGTAGACTCCGGGCACATTCGTGTCAGGCAGATCACACCTCGGCCTGACCGCTCGCGGGGGACACCGCGGGTTTCGGCTCAAACTCGAGGGGCCGCTTCGGCCCACCGGAGGAGGACTCACATGTCCGGACCCACCCTCGCCGCAACCGGCGCGGATGTGTCTTTGTCCGGGAGCAACCAGACCCTGATCATCGTGGTCGGCGTCATCGCCGTCATCGCCCTGGCGATGGCAGTGATGTTCCGCGGTCAGGTCCTTGCTGCCCATGACGGCACTGAAAACATGAAGACCATCGGCCTCGCCGTGCAGGAGGGGGCCTCGGCCTACCTGACACGGCAGTTCAAGACCCTCGCGGTCTTCGCCGTGCTGGCCTTCGCCCTGCTGTTCGCGCTGCCCGCGGACGACTGGGCGATCAGGATCGGACGCTCGGTCTTCTTCCTGGTAGGCGCAGGTTTCTCCGCGACCATCGGCTACCTCGGGATGTGGCTCGCCGTGCGCGCCAACGTCCGGGTCGCCTCCGCGGCGCGCGAGCACGGCCGCGACGACGCGATGCGGGTGGCCTTCCGCACCGGCGGCACCGTCGGCATGTTCACGGTGGGCCTCGGCCTGCTCGGGGCCTCCGTGGTCGTCCTCATCTACAAGGGCGATGCGCCCGCTGTGCTCGAGGGCTTCGGCTTCGGCGCCGCGCTGCTGGCGATGTTCATGCGAGTCGGCGGCGGCATCTTCACCAAGGCCGCCGACGTCGGGGCGGACCTGGTCGGCAAGGTCGAGCAGAACATCCCCGAGGACGACCCGCGCAACGCGGCCACGATCGCCGACAACGTCGGCGACAACGTCGGTGACTGTGCGGGCATGGCCGCCGACCTGTTCGAGTCCTACGCCGTGATGCTCGTCGCGGCGCTGATCCTCGGCACCGCGGCCTTCGGTGCCGAGGGCCTCGTGTTCCCTCTGATCGTCCCGGCCATCGGTGCGCTCACCGCGATCCTCGGCGTCTACATCACCCGCCCCCGGGTCGGTGAGGGCGGTCTGAAGACGATCAACCGATCCTTCTACATCTCCGCTGCCGTCTCCGCCGTGCTGTGCACGGTCGCGGCGTTCGTCTACCTGCCCAGCTCGTTCGGGCAGCTCACGCAGGTCGAGGGCTCCGGCGTCCTGCTCGACCTCGTGCTGTTCGGCGAGAACCCGGTGCCCGACGGCGACCCGCGGTTCATCGCAGCCGGTGCCGTGATCATCGGCATCGTGCTCGCGGCCCTCATCCTCTCGCTCACCGGCTACTTCACCGGCACCGAGCACCGTCCGGTCAAGGACGTGGGCAAGACCGCGCTGACCGGCCCGGCGACCGTCATCCTGTCCGGCCTCTCGGTCGGCTTCGAGTCGGCGGTCTATACCGCTCTGGTCATCGGCGCGGCGGTCTACGGCGCGTTCCTGCTCGGCGGCGGCGTCACTGTCGTCTCGCTCTTCGCGGTCGCCCTGGCCGGCTGCGGTCTGCTCACGACCGTCGGCGTGATCGTGGCGATGGACACCTTCGGCCCGGTCTCCGACAACGCCCAGGGCATCGCCGAGATGTCCGGTGACGTCGACGAGGAGGGCGCGGCGATCCTCACCGAGCTCGACGCGGTCGGCAACACCACCAAGGCGATCACCAAGGGCATCGCGATCGCGACCGCGGTCCTCGCTGCGACCGCGCTGTTCGGGTCCTTCACCGACGCGGTCGGCAAGGCCGCAGAGGCGTCGGGGGCCCTCCAGGAACGTCCGGAGAACGCGGACGCGGCGCTCGGCCTGCTCGGCGTGCTCAACGTCGCGAACCCGGCCAACCTCGTGGGCCTGCTCATCGGCGCCTCGGTCGTGTTCCTGTTCTCAGGCCTGGCGATCAACGCCGTCGGCCGGGCGGCGGGTGCGGTCGTGTTCGAGGTCCGCCGCCAGTTCCGCGAGATCCCCGGGATCATGGAGGGCACCGGCCGTCCGGAGTACGGCAAGGTCGTCGACATCTGCACCCGTGACTCGCTGCGCGAGCTCGCGACACCAGGTCTCCTGGCCATCCTCGCCCCGATCGCGGTGGGCTTCGGGCTGGGTGCTGCCCCGCTCGGCGCCTACCTCGCCGGGGCGATCGGCACCGGCACGCTGATGGCGGTCTTCCTGGCCAACTCAGGTGGTGCCTGGGACAACGCCAAGAAGCTCGTCGAGGACGGTTACCACGGTGGTAAGGGCTCGCCGGCCCACGAGGCGACGGTCATCGGCGACACGGTC
>DASSMS010000094.1:0-58686 GCA_035688575.1 Nocardioidaceae bacterium | reverse complement strand
CATTGTGAAGCCCCCCTGGCGGCGCCGATAGGCGTGGACGTGCAATGCGTCCTTCGATGGAACCAATCGGCGCTAAGCCGCGTCTTCGCCAAAATTGGCTATGTGACCGATCCGCGGCAGACGTGGACACCGCCCGGGCCGGCGGGGGAAAGCGGCCCGGGCGGTGGATCGAGGGGTCAGGCGTGCGCGGGGGCGCGCTCCACCGAGGTGCTTTGACGCAGCGGGCAGGACTCGACGAAGGCCCAGCAGACAGCGGCCGCGAGGGCCAGCGCGGCCATCACCCCGAGCATGGGTACGACGAGGTCGTCCGGAGCCTGCTGGACGAGGACGAACCCGCCCATGACCAGGACGAACCAGCCGAAGCCCTTGCGCAAGGCGGCCTCCGGGATGCGACCGGCGAGACGACCGCCGAGCACGCTGCCCACGACAGCGGCCACGGTGACCGCGATCACGAGACCCCAGTCGAGGTGCACCGAGCTGAGGTAGCCCGCGAGCCCGCCGAGGGACTTCATCGCGATCACCAGCAGGGACGTGCCGACTGCGACCGCCATCGGCAGCCCGCCGAGCAGTGCGAGCGCCGGCACCACGAGGAAGCCACCGCCGGCTCCCACCAGGCCGGTCACCAGACCGACCACGAGGCCGTCGAGCAGGACCCGGAAGACCGGCAGGTCGCTGTGCTTCTTCGACTCGTCGACCTTGCGGCCGCGGATCATCGCGACGGAGGTGGCCACCATCATGAGCGCGAACGCCACGAGCAGGAGCTCGCCCGGGAGGTGACCGCCGAGTATGCCGCCGAGAAACGCGCCGACAAGTCCCGCCGCCCCGAACATCAGCCCGGTGCGCCACCGGACGCGTCCACCACGTGCGTGGCTGATCGCGCCGGCCGCTGACGTCACCCCGACCACGAACAGGGAGGCGGCGATGGCCTCCTTGGGGTCCATCCCGGCGACGTACACGAGGATGGGCACGGTCAGGATCGAGCCGCCGCCGCCGAGCACACCGAGGGAGGCCCCGATGAGCAGCGACAGCGCCAGCACGACCCCGAGCATGAGGTCGATTTCCATCAGGACGCCTCTGCCAGGGCCTTGACGACCCCGTCCATGTCGCACGACTCGCCACGGCGGCGGTTCCACGGCATCTTCGCCAGGAGCATCCCCATGGCGCAGGTGTTGCTCAGTGCGGCGAACATGAGGCCGGCGCCGACGCCGCCCGCGACCCACTTCAGCTCCGGGACCACGATGCTGCCGAGGACGCCTGAGAGAACGATGCTGCCCGCGACGAGTCGGACCTGCCGCTCGAGCTCCCACGTCTGCTTGCCGCGGCTGACCGGCGCGCCGTTGCTCTCCCAGGCGACCATGCCGCCCTCGAGGACCCGCAGCCCGGGGAGGCCGACCTCGGCGAGCGCCTTCTCGGCCTGCTCGGCGCGACCGCCGGTGCGACAGACGAGGACGACGTCCTCGTCGAGGTGCGCCCGCAGCTCGGCGCGGTGCTCGCGCAGGTTGTCCAGGGGCACGTTGTACGAGCCGGGGATGTGGGCGGTCTCGAACTCGGCCGGGGTGCGGACGTCGAGGACACGGGGAGCGTCCTCGCTGCTCAAGCGCTCTTGGAGGGTCTGCACGGAGAGTCGGCGGGCCTCAATAGGGGTGCTGGTCATGAAAGGTCGTACTCCTTCTTGTCGGTTTCTCACGAGGGGGTCGGCCGCCGCGCGGCAGCCGACCCTCTCACAGTCGTGTCGCGTCTCAGGCGGTCAGCGGCAGCCCGGCGGGAGCGGCGTTGTCGGCGAAGGCGTCGTCCACCGCGACCACGTCGTAGCCCCGGGCGTCGAGGATCGAGGCGACGACACTCGCGCGGTACCCACCGGCGCAGTGGATCCACAGCTTCTTGCGCGGGATGTCGTCGATGTGGGCGAGGACGTTGTGGATCGGCACGTTCACCGCACCCTCGATGTGGCTCTCGTCGAACTCCGGGCCACGGCGGACGTCGAGGACGACGAAGTCGTCGTCACCCTTCTCCCTGGCCTCGTCGAGGGCCACCTTCAGGTCCTTGAACGTGGCGACGGGGAAGGAGCCGAGCGGCCCGTCGCCGGCCCACTCCTCGGGTTTGCCGGTGGCCATGGCGGCCGGCTTCTCGAGGCCGATCCGGGCCATGTCACGCTGCGCCTCGGCGACCTGCTCCGGCGTCTCGCCGAGCAGCGTCACGGTGGCGTCGTAGGGCATGATCCAGCCCAGGTAGGTGATGAACTGGCCGTCGATGCCGAAGTTCACGCTGCCGATCAGGTGACCGGCGGCGAAGGCCTCGCGGGTGCGCAGGTCGACGACCCACTCGCCCGCCTCGATGCGGCGTCGCAGCTCGGCCGGGTCGGCGGGGGTCGGCTCGGAGAGGTCGGGGGCCTCGGGGCCGGCCGAGTTCGCCGGACCCATCTGGGCGTAGTAGGCGGGCCACTCGTCCAGGCCGGCGAGGAGCTTCTCGACGTACTCCTCCTCGTCCTGGGTCAGCGCCGGGTTCGAGACCTTCTCCTGGCCGATGGTGCTGGAGGGTGCCTCGCTCTGGGTGGCCGAGCAGAAGCTGCCGAAGCCGTGGGTCGGGTAGACCTCGGTCTCGTCGGGGAGCTCCTCGGCGAGCCGGTGGGCGGAGCGCCACTGCGCGTGGACCAGCGTGTCGGTGTGGTCGGGGCCGAGCAGGTCGGGGCGGCCTGTGGAGCCGTAGAGCAGCGAGCCGCCGGTGAAGACCGCGATCGCCTTGTCGTCCGCGGAGAGCGCGTACGACAGGTGGGTGTGCGTGTGGCCGGGGGTGTGGACGACGCGGAGGCGCATCTTGTCGCCGACCTCCACCACGTCGCCGTCGCGGACGCCCACGCGCTCGAACTCGACGGGGTCGTCGGCGTTCACGTGGTAGGCCGCGCCGAGCTCCTTGGCGAGCGCCAGGCCGCCGGTGACGTAGTCGTTGTGGATGTGCGTCTCGAACACGTGGGTGATCTGTACCCCTGCATCCTCGGCGACGGCGAGGACCCGGTCGTAGTCGCGCTGCGGGTCCACCACGAGGGCAACCTTGCCGTCATGGGCGAGGTAGGTCCGGTCTCCGAGACCGGGGGTGTCGATAGGGGTCACGGTGATCATGCGCACTGCCTCCTGAGAGCTTCCGGTTCATACCCATGGGGGTATCGGTACGTCTACGGTAACAGTCAATGCCATATACCCTCCTGGGTATTCCCCCGAGGAGCAAATCGGGCGGGCCGGACGGCGCGAGCAGGAGGTGAGGGCTAGGGTCGGCAACGTGCCTGACTGCCTCTTCTGCCGGATCGCCACGGGGGAGACGGCCGCCCACGCGGTGCTCGAGACCAAGGATCTGGTGGCCTTTCTCGACCACCGCCCGGTGTTCAAGGGGCACGTGCTCCTCGTGCCGCGCGAGCACGTCCCCACGTTCGCCGACCTGCCTGCGTCACTGCGCGACCCGTTCTTCTGGGCGGGACAGCGGCTGGCGGCCGCGATTCCCGCCGCGCTCGGTGCGCAGGGGACGTTCGTGGCCATGAACAACACGGTCAGCCAGAGCGTCCCGCACCTGCATCTTCACGTGGTGCCACGGACCAAGGGAGACGGCCTGCGAGGCTTCTTCTGGCCGCGTACGAAGTACGCCTCCGAGGAGGAGATGAAGGAGTACGCCGCGCGGGTGGCTGCTGCACTCGCCGAGGAGCCGACGAGAGGGGACTGACATGCGGTGGTGGAACGAGCAGGTCGTGCCCAGGGTCACCGACCTGCTGCTCGGAGCAGGGGAGATCCACAAGCTCCGTGAGCGGGTCTGCACGGGCCTGGAGGGAGAGGTCCTCGAGATCGGGTTCGGCTCCGGCCTCAACGTCGAGCACTACCCACCGGCGGTGGACCGTGTGGCCGCCGTGGAGCCCTCCGACGTCGCCTGGCACATCGCGGAGACCAAGCACAGCGGGGGCGGGCGCCCTCCCGTCGTACGCGCTGGTCTGGACGGTCAGGAGCTCGCCCTGGCCGACGGCTCGATGGACGCCGCCCTGTCGACGTTCACCCTCTGCACGATCCCGCGGGTGGAGGTCGCGTTGGCGGAGGTTGCGCGGGTGCTCCGGCCAGGGGGCGCCTTCCACTTCCTCGAGCACGGGCTTGCCCCCGACCCCGGGGTGGCGCGGTGGCAGCACCGCCTCACGCCGGTCCAGCGGCGGCTGGCGGCGGGGTGCCACCTGGACCGCCCGATCGCGGAGGTCGTGGGGGGCAGCGGACTCGTGGTCGAGGACCTCGACACCTTCTACCTGCCCGGTGTGAAGGTGTTCGGCCGCATCTACCTCGGGCGCGCGGTCAAGCGCTGAAGCCTCACGCGCCGGCCACGTCGAGCGTGGCCCAGACCGACTTGCCGCCCTGTGCGTGTGGTGTCACGCCCCAGTCGTCGCTGAGCACGCTCACCAGGTGGAGTCCCCGCCCGCTCACATCGAGGGGGTCGCCGTCCCGGGCCACGGCCTCGCCGGAGGAGTCGTCGTGGACCTCGAGGAGGACGCGGCGGTCGTCGCGCACCATCGTCAGGCGGAACGGCGAGTTCGCGTGGTTGACGGCGTTCGTGGCCAGCTCGCTCACGATGAGGCCGGCCGCGTCGGTCAGGTGCCCGAGGTCGTCGGCGACGAGACGGTCCACCACGAACCGGCGGGCGTCGCCGACGTGCCTGGGGTCGGCGGGCCAGTGCGTCTGGACGGACCAGGCGACCGGTGAGGACATCGGCGGCCCTCCCATGGTCTCGTGGGCGGGCCCGGTCGTTGCGCAGCCTCGACAACGACGCGGACGTTGAGCCGTGACACTACCCCGTCCGCGTATGCGCAAACGGGGTAGCGCTCGCCGAGACCCGACCGAGGCGACGACCCGGTCGAGCGGTGGTCGGGTCGATGGCTACAGTGACCCCACTTCCACGTCTCACACGTCCGCGCCGGCCAAGGCGCACAGGAGGAGCTCGCATGAGTCGTTACGCCGGTCGTGTCGCCGTCGTCACCGGGTCCGCTCGCGGCATCGGTGCCGCCACCGCCAAGCGCTTCGCCGAGGAGGGCGCGGCCGTCGCGGTGCTCGACCTCGACCAGGCGGCGGCCGCAGCCACGGCCGAGGGCCTCGGCGCCGAGAAGGCTGTCGGTCTCGCCTGCGACGTCGCGGACGCCGGATCCGTTGAAGGGGCCGTGGCGGCCGTCGTCGAGGAGCTCGGGAAGATCGACATCCTCGTGAACAACGCCGGGGTCACCCGCGACAACCTGCTGTTCAAGATGTCCGAGGACGACTGGGACATGGTCATGAACGTCCACCTGCGCGGCTCCTTCCTGATGAGCCGCGAGGTCCAGAAGCACATGGTCCAGCACAAGTACGGCAAGATCCTCAACCTCTCGAGCGTCTCTGCGCTCGGGAACCGCGGCCAGGCCAACTACTCGGCGGCGAAGATGGGGCTTCAGGGCTTCACCCGCACCCTGGCCCTCGAGCTCGGCCCGTTCGGGATCAACGTCAACGCCATCGCCCCGGGCTTCATCGTCACCGAGATGACCGACGCGACCGCACGCCGCGTGGGTGTCGAGCCGGAGGACTACCGCAAGGCCGCGGCCGAGCGCAACCCGGTGCGCCGGGTCGGCTACCCCGAGGACATCGCCGCGACGGCGGCGTTCCTCTGCAGCGACGAGGCGTCCTACATCACCGGTCAGACCCTCTACGTCGACGGGGGCGCGAAGATCTAGCCCGGTCTGGTCCGAGGTGGCTACCAGACCCTGCCCGTTTCGCACCCTCTGACCTGGTGTGATCCTGGCCTCATATATCCGCTCTGCTGAGCGCTAAAACGTCCCGTGGATGTGATCCACGGGACGTTTTTGTTCTCGAAAGCTTGGAAATACGAAGAAGTGCCTGCCTATCCTCGTCGGGTTTGCTCGGTAGGTCACCGCGACCGGGGGGTCGAACGAGGACCTAGAGGCCGAGGCACAACTTCATAGTCAGACCGGGTTACGCCGAGTCCTACCCGCCTGAGTCTGACCCCTGTCCCGTAACCGATCTTCCAAGGGTAGGAGTGGGGGACCCACATCTTCACGCGTCCTCCCGGACGCTCGGGGTGAAGCCGCCGTACCGGTGGCAGAGCACCTTTCAGCTCGAACCCGACAGCTCACCTCACAGGCGTGGAAAGGAAACTCTTCATGTCTGCGATTCTTCGCGCGCGCTCTTTTGCCGTGTTCTCCCTCATGCTCGCCGGTGTTCTGGTGGCCAGCATGTTCGCTTTCACCCCGTCCGCCGACGCCGCGTCCCGCGGCAAGCGCATCAGCAAGGCGGTCGACATCGTCCGCAACCAGAAGGGCGACCCCTACAGCTACGGCTCCGCCGGCCCGAACCGCTTCGACTGCTCCGGCCTGATCTACTACAGCTACCGCAAGGCCGGGATGACGAACGTCCCGCGTACGTCGGACCAGCAGGCCGACTTCGCCGACCGCATCAACCGCGAGAACATGCGCAAGGGTGACCTGATGTTCTTCTACGACGGTGGCGGCGTCTACCACGTCGCGGTGTTCACCGGCTGGAAGAACGGCAAGCGCATGATGGTCCACGCTCCCTCCACGGGCAAGCGGGTCCACCACTCGAGCCCGTGGACCAACCAGTGGTTCGCCGGAACCCTGCGCTGACCTGACCCCGCCCGACACGTCGTGCGAACGCAGGGCCGCTCCAGTCCAGGCGGCGGCCCTGCGTCACACTTAAACCATGGTTGGATTCCCCTTGCGTACTTCGTCACGTTCTGCCCGCCGTGGCACGCGCCGTCTCCTGTGCCTCGCCTCCTTCGCTCTCGTCGGTTCTCTCGCCCTTTCCGCGTGTGGCGGGGGAGAGAGCCCGGAGCCGGAAGGCTCACCTGACGCCCAGAACACCGCGGACACAGCGACCCTCGCCGGCCAGTGGCCGCTCACCGGCCTGCCCGCAGAGGGGGATGCCCCGAAGCACCCGGTGATGGTCGTGAAGATCGACAACACCGGCAGCAGCAACCCGCAGATCGGGCTTGGCAAGGCCGACCTGGTCACCGAGGAGCTCGTCGAGGGCGGCTCGACCCGCCTCGCGGTCTTCTACTACTCGCAGGTCCCCGGCCGCGTCGGGCCGGTGCGATCCATGCGCGCCACCGACATCGGCATCGTCAAGCCCGCGGACGCCGTCGTCGTGGCCAGCGGGGGAGCGCCGGCGACGGTTCGCCGGATGCAGTCCCAGGGGATCAAGGTGATCGGCGAGGGTGGCACGGGCTACACGCGTGACGGCAGCCGCACCGCGCCGTACAACCTGTTCATGGACCTGCCCAGGCTCGCCAAGACCCTCAAGTCGTCCGGGCCGCCGGAGAGCTACTTCTCCTGGGGCCCCGAAGAGGACTTCCCGGCCGGTCAGCGGGCGCGCAGCATCGCCGCGACCTTCTCCGCCGGCCACACCACGAGCTGGCAGTTCCGCAAGGGGAGCTACGTCAACCTGAACTCCGAGGCGGCGGCCGGTGACGAGTTCCAGCCCGACACCGTGCTCGTCCTGCGGGTGAAGGTCGGTGACGCCGGCTACAAGGACCCTGCCGGCAACCCGGTGCCGGAGACCAAGTTCGTCGGCAACGGCCAGGCCATGGTCTTCCACGGCGGCTCGGTGGTCCGCGGCACGTGGAGCAAGAAGGGCCTCGACTCGCCGGTCACGCTGCGCACCAAGTCGGGGGAGCTCTCGCTCCCGGCCGGCAAGGTGTGGGTGGAGCTGGTCCCGACCAACGGCGGGAACGTCACCTTCAAGAAGTGAGGCAGTTGCCCGGCCCGTCCGGGAACCGCAGAGACACCCGAGGAGGGCGCCGGCTCAGCCGGCGTCCTCCTCTGTCGTCGTAGCCCCCTCCTCGAGAAGGTCGTCGGGCCCGGGCAGCTGCTGTCCCGACTCGGCCTGCTGCCGGAGGCCCGCGAGGATGAAGGCGATCGCGGCCTCGACCTCCGCGCTCGCCCGCTTGGTGTCCTCCGCGGAGGAGACTGCTGCTCCGGCGGCCGACATCGCGCCGAAGAACACCCGGCTGAACGTCTCGACCATGCTGGGCTCGAGGTCGTAGGACCGCAGCACCGAGGAGACGATCTCCTGCACGATGCCGAAGGTGGAGCGCTCCTCCTGCTCGCGGTACCGCTCGTAGCCGAGCACGACGGGGCCTTCCTGGATGACCACGCGGCTGTACGCAGGCTGCTGGACGATCTCGAGGAACTGCCGTAGACCCAGGACTGCCTTCTCCCACGGGTCCCTGGTCGTGCGGATCGCCTTGCCGATGCTCTTGCTGGCGTCGGCCTCGACCTTCTCGAAGACCGCTTCGAACAGAGCCTGCTTGCCACTGAAGTGGTGGTAGAGCGCTCCCTTGGTGACCTTCGCTCCCGCGACGATCGCGTCGAGGCTGGTCCCGGCGTACCCCTGCTGGGTGAAGAGCTCCGTGGCCACCTCGACGAGTGCGCGCTTGGTGGAGGCGGAGTACTGCTGGCGGCGGGAGGCTCCAGGGACCTTGCGCAGGACTTTGGTGGTCATCCTCCGAGCATATGTCCGCCCCAGCGCGAGGGTGTGCAGCAGATCACGGTGCCGAGCGTGGTTTGTCGCCGTGTGTCCTAGAACACCGTCTTTTGTGCAGGAACACCGTTTCAAGATTGCCCAACCATGGGTATGTCCCATACTGTTGGTACGTACCAACGGTATGTAGAAAGGATGAACCCATGACCTGGGACGCTTTCCACCGCCGCGGAGAGGTACTCCGAAACGTTCTCGAGCACGCCGAGACCCACCGCGACGGGGCGCTTCCGATGGAGCTGCCCGGCGTTGCGGAGACCTTCGGCGACGAGCTGACCCTGCTCGGCGCGCTCCAGCTTCGCTGGCACACCCGCCTGGCCGGCGCCATCGAGCGCGAGCTCATGGGGCAGCCCGTGGACCTCGAGTCCGCTGTGACGACCGCCTGGCGCAAGAACGCGACCGCGCTGGCCGGCCTGCGCGCCATCTTGGACGCCTGTACCGAGCGCCCCGCCTCCGAGGAGATGGCGGCCATGCTCGAGAAGGCGCACGGCAAGGACTGGACGCTGATGGCTGCGATGGCAGGCAAGGCCAGCCCGGCCGACCACGCCGCCGCCCGCGTCGGCCGCGCCATCGAGCAGCAGGCCCGTGAGGCCTACCGCCCCGGCGCCGTCCGCCCGGGGGAGCCCGGCCGCCGCCGGGCCGCCCCTGCAAGGCAGTCGCTCCTCGAGCGCGTCAAGGCGCACCTGCACCTCGCCGCCTGACACCACCCCCACGAGGGCCGAGCCCCTCCCCGAGCAGCCCCGGCTGCGACGCCACCCCGCGGTTCTCCCGCCGCGACTCCCTCCCCGTGCGTCGCGGTCGGGGCTCATTCATCCGTGCCGGGTTCGGGTCATGACAACATGAGGGCGTGGCTTCTACACCGAGCATCTCCTACTCGATCACCGTCCGACTCGAGCTGCCCGCCGGGGGCACCGCGACCAGCGAGCTGACCGCGACGGTCGAGCGCTCCGGGGGCATGGTGACCGCCCTCGACGTGACCGCCTCGGGCCACGACAAGCTGACCATCGACGTGACCTGCGCCGCATCGGACACCGCGCACGCCGACAGCATCGTCGAGGCACTCAGGGCGCTCGAGGGCGTAGTCGTGCACAAGGTCTCCGACCGGACCTTCCTCATGCACCTCGGCGGGACCATCGAGATGGCTCCCAAGCACCCGATCCGCAACCGCGACGACCTCTCCATGGTCTACACGCCCGGCGTGGCCAGGGTCTGCGAGGCGATCGCGGAGAACCCGGAGGACGCCCGGCGTCTGACCATCAAGCGCAACGCCGTCGCGGTCGTCACCGACGGGTCGGCGGTACTCGGGCTCGGGAACATCGGCCCCTCCGCCGCGCTGCCGGTGATGGAGGGCAAGTCCGCCCTGTTCAAGCGGTTCGCCGGCATCGACGCCTGGCCCCTGTGTCTCGACACCCAGGACCCCGACCAGATCGTGGAGATCGTGCGCGCGATCGCCCCCGGCTTCGCGGGCATCAACCTCGAGGACATCTCCGCCCCCCGCTGCTTCGAGATCGAGGCCCGGCTGCGGGAGATCCTCGAAATCCCGGTCTTCCACGACGACCAGCACGGCACCGCGATCGTCGTCCTGGCCGCGCTCACCAACGCCCTGCGTGTGGTGGGCAAGAAGATGTCCGACGTGCGAGTGGTGATGTCCGGGGCCGGCGCGGCTGGCACCGCGATCCTGAAGGTCCTGCTCGAGGCGGGCGTCACCGACGTGGTCGTGGCCGACATCGAGGGTGTGATCCACCGCGACCGCCCCGGCCTGCACGAGTCGCTGCACTGGCTCGCCGAGGCGACCAACAAGGCGTCGGTCACCGGGAGCCTGCGCGACGCGCTCGTTGGAGCCGACGTGTTCATCGGTGTCTCGGCGCCGAACATCCTCACCGGCGACGACGTCTCCACGATGGCCGACGGCTCGATCGTCTTCGCCCTGGCGAACCCCGTGCCGGAGGTCGACCCGGCCGCCGCGCGACGTCATGCGGCCGTGGTCGCGACCGGGCGCTCGGACTACCCGAACCAGATCAACAACGTGCTCGCGTTCCCCGGGGTCTTCCGGGGGCTTCTCGACGCCCACGCCAGTGGCATCGACAACAGCGTCCTCGTGGCAGCCGCCGAGGCCGTGGCGGCGGCGGTGTCCGAGGACGAGCTCAACGCCGACTACATCATCCCGAGCGTCTTCCACCCCGACGTCCACAAGTCG
This sequence comes from Nocardioidaceae bacterium, assembly GCA_035688575.1. Taxonomy (GTDB): domain Bacteria; phylum Actinomycetota; class Actinomycetes; order Propionibacteriales; family Nocardioidaceae; genus Nocardioides_C. The sequence continues at coordinate 47,934 of DASSMS010000094.1, read as the reverse complement.
GTGGCCGCTGCCGTGCGGCACGCGGCCGAGCAGGCCCACAGCGGGGAGGTCGGTCGGCAGTCACCCGCACCGGGGCAGGGGCGCGATGCCTGAGCCGGGAGAGGCGGTCCTGCGCGCCGGGCAGCTCCTCGTCGCCACGCCTCGCCTGGTGGACCCGAACTTCGAGCGGACAGTCGTGCTCCTTCTCGACCACGACGAGAGCGGCACCCTCGGCGTCGTGCTCAACCGCCCCTCCCCGGTCCCGGTCGGCGAGATCCTCGAAGGCTGGCAGCAGCTCGCCGCCGAGCCCGGTGTCCTCTTCCACGGGGGGCCGGTCGGGACCGACTCCGCGCTCGCCGTCGCGTCGATCCCGGCGGGTCACGACCCGGACGAAGACCCGGTGGGGTTCCGCAGGCTGTTCGACGACACCGGCATCGTCGACCTCGACACGCCGACCGAGCTGCTCGACGACGCCATCTCCCGGTTGCGGATCTTCGCGGGCTACGCGGGGTGGGGCGACGGCCAGCTCGTCGCCGAGATCGAGGAGGGGTCCTGGTACGTCGTACCGATGGAGTCCGGTGACGTCTTCGGGGCCAGCCCCGACGGGCTCTGGTCCCGGGTGCTGAGACGTCAGCCGGGGGAGCTGGCGTGGGTGTCGACCCGTCCGGCCGACCCGAGCATGAACTGACCCGGGGCGGGGGAGGGCTCGTTAGACTAGGCCGGGTGAGTACCCAGATGAGCCCCGGCGCCCAGACCATCGAGCAGAAGCAGACGGTCCCGACCGACTCGGGGGACCACGAGCGCTTCTCGCACTACGTCCCCAAGGACAAGCTGACCGAGGCGATGGTCATGGGCACGCCCGTCGTCGCCCTGTGCGGCAAGGTGTGGGTGCCCAGCCGCGACCCGGAGAAGTACCCCGTCTGCCCGGAGTGCAAGGAGGCGTGGGAGGAGCTGCGCGACGACGGCGAGGAGTGACCGGCGCCCCTCGCCCTCCCGTCTCCTATCGCACCCCACCCGGAAGGACGTTCGTGGCTGCCGCGAACCGCGCAGACAACCTCGCCCACACCAGACTCGACCACTCCGCCGACGCCATCCCGGCCCCGCTCAACGACCTCCCGCCGGCCTATCCGGCCCGGGCGGCCTGGGGTACCGCGACCAAGCTTCGCGCCTGGCAGTCGGCCGCGATCGAGCAGTACTTCACGACCAACCCGCGCGACTTCCTGGCCGTCGCGACGCCGGGCGCCGGCAAGACCACCTTCGCGCTGACCGTTGCCGCCGAGCTGCTCTCGCGCCGTGTCGTGGAGCGGGTCACGGTGATCGCCCCGACCGAGCACCTCAAGACCCAGTGGGCCGAGGCCGCGGCCCGGGTCGGTATCCCGATCGACCCGTCCTACTCCGGCAAGAAGGGTCCGACGAGCAAGGACTTCGTCGGCGTCGCCGTGACGTACGCCGGGGTCGCGACGAACCCCCTGGCGCACCGGATCCGTGTCGAGCGGTTCAAGACCCTCGTGATCCTCGACGAGGTGCACCACGCCGGTGACGCGCTCTCGTGGGGCGACTCGATCCGCGAGGCGTTCGAGCCGGCCACCCGCAGGCTCGCGCTGACCGGTACTCCCTTCCGCTCCGACATCAACCCGATCCCTTTCGTGACCTACGCGCCCGACGGCGACGGCGTGCCGAAGAGCGTCGCGGACTACACCTACGGCTACGCGCACGCACTCGCCGACCACGTGGTGCGCCCGGTGCTGTTCATGGCGTACAGCGGCGAGATGCAGTGGCGCACCCGCGCGGGCGACGAGGTGGCCGCCCGCCTCGGCGAGCCGCTGACCAAGGACATGACCGCCCAGGCGTTGCGGACCGCGCTCGACCCGAAGGGCTCCTGGATGCCCTCGGTCCTCCAGGCCGCCGACCGGCGGCTGTCGGAGGTGCGAAGGCACGTGCCCGACGCCGGTGGGCTCGTGATCGCCTCCGACCAGGACTCTGCCCGCGCCTACGCCGCCCTGCTGAAGGAGATCACTGGTACGCGCCCGGTCGTGGTGCTCTCGGACGAGAAGGCGGCCTCGTCGCGGATCGCGAAGTTCTCCGAGAGCGACGACCGGTGGATGGTCGCGGTCCGGATGGTCTCGGAGGGTGTCGACGTGCCGCGGCTGGCGGTGGGGGTCTACGCGACAACCGTGTCGACCCCGCTGTTCTTCGCCCAGGCGGTCGGTCGCTTCGTCCGAGCACGCAAGCGCGGGGAGACCGCGTCGGTGTTCCTGCCGTCGGTGCCCAACCTCCTCGGCTTCGCCTCCGAGATGGAGGTGCAGCGCGACCACGTCCTTCAGCGAAAGGTCAACGACGAGGGCGACATCTTCGCCGCGGAGGAGGACCTGCTCAACCAGGCGCAGGCGTCGGAGGCGGCGAGCGCCGAGGAGCTGGGCACGTTCGAGGCGATGGGCTCGCAGGCGACCTTCGACCGCGTGCTCTACGACGGCGGCGAGTTCGGCCACTCGGGGGAGGTGCACGTCGGTTCGGAGGAGGAGATGGACTTCCTCGGCATCCCCGGCCTGCTCGAGCCCGACCAGGTGCGCGACCTGCTGCACCAGCGGCAGAGCGACCGCGCCCGACGCCAGAAGGCCACCTCCTCCAGGCCCGAGGACGTGACTCGGGACGTGTCCACGCACGAGCACCTCGCGGTGCTGCGACGCGAGCTCAACGGGCTCGTCGCCGCCTGGAACCACCGCACCGGCCAGCCGCACGGCGTGACCCATGCGGCCCTGCGCCGTGAGTGCGGGGGGCCGGCCGCCGCGGTGGCGACCGCGGACCAGCTCACCAAGCGGATCGACCGGATCCGCGAGTGGGCGGCGCGCAAAACCTCCTGACGCCCCCGGGGGCGGCATCAATTACCAAGGTATGCCGGCAATTGGTTGCTTCCCACGGTGATCTTGCCGTGGGAAGCAACAGTTTGCCGTGGCCAGTGCGGATCGTCGCTGTGCAAGCCTGCGTGCCGTACGACGGGCAGGGCTACGCTGCTCTGCATGGCCGCCGAGACCTCCCAGACGTTGGACCGTGGCCTCCGCGTCCTGGCTGTTCTCGCCGGCCACCCGAGCGGGCTCACGATCACCGAGCTCGCGGCGGCGGTCGGCGTGAACCGCACGGTGGTCTACCGACTCGTCACGACCCTCGAGCAGCACGGGCTGGCCCGGCGCGACGCCGCGGGGCGCCTGCACGTCGGGCTAGGAGTGCTCGCGCTGGCCCGTGGCCTCCAGCCGGTCCTCCGCGAGGTCGCCAACCCGATTCTTCGCGGGCTCGCCGAGGACCTCGGCGCGACAGCCCACCTGACCTTGGTCGACGGCGGCGAGGCTCTCGCCGTCGCGGTGGTCGAGCCGAGCTGGACCGACTACCACGTGGCCTACCGTGTCGGGGCGAGACACCCGCTGGACCAGGGCGCGGCCGGCCGGGCGATCCTGCTCGGTCGCGCGATCGCCGACGGTGCGGCCGAGCGAGGCGACCGGTTCGTTCAGACCGTCGGGGAGCTCCAGCCCGGGGCGCGTGGGCTGGCCTCGCCGGTGCTCGGAATCGACGGGCTCGAGGCCTCGGTCGGCATCGTCACTCTCGGTGATCTCGACGCCTCGGCAGCCGGCCCACGAGTCTCCGCCGCGGCAGATGAGGTGGCCCGCCGCCTCTCATGAGGGCCGCTTCCCGTGTCGGTTGTGGCAGCGGTGGCCGCCCCCCGGTCGCCTCCGCGAGCGCCCGTGTCGGGTGCGCTAGCGGTGGCTTGACCCTGCCGGCCCCCGGCAACAGTCCCGGTCAGCCGGCCGGAGACCGTCGGGATGACGTCTGCGTCGTACCGCGGGCGACCGCGTCCTCGAGCAGGGGGAGCACCCGGTGGGGAACCTGCGTCGCCAGCGCGATCACGGTCGTGGAGCGCACGATGCCAGGGTCGGACAGCACGGCATCGATGACCCGCTGCAGGTCTGCGTTGGAGCGCGCCACGACCCTGGCCCACATGTCGCCGGCCCCGGTGATCGTGTAGGCCTCGAGGACCTCGGGGATCGCGGCGAGGTGCCTTGCGACCGTCTCGTGCCCGGAGCCCTGCCGGATCTCGAGGGTGAGGAACGCCGTGACCGGGTAGCCGATCGCCTCGGCGTCGAGAACCGGTCCCCATCCTGCAATCACGCCCGACCGCGACAGCTTGTCGAGGCGTGCCTGCACGGTGCCACGAGCGACCCCGAGACGCCGGGAGGCCTCGAGCACACCGATGCGCGGTTGCTCAGCGAACAAACGGAGCAATGTGGCGTCCAAGCCGTCCATCCCGGACCCTTCCATTGGACAGTTTGCGCAGGCTTTCGGCGTACTCTTGCACACAATGTCTGTAACCACCATGCTGCGGGGCATGAGTGCCCCCTCGACCCCCTCGACTGCCCTGACCCCCGACGAGCTCAAGGCCGACCTCACCCTCGACCAGCTCAAGCAGCTCGTCGGTCTCGTGGAGTACGACGCCAGCTCCGACCCGTTCCCGGTGACCGCGATGGACGCCGTCGGGTTCGTCGTGGGAAACGCCACCCAGACCGCGAACTTCTACCAGCTCGCCCTGGGTATGGACCTCGAGGCGTACCGCGGCCCGGAGACCGGCTGCCGTGACTCCAAGAGCTACGTGCTGCGCTCCGGCTCTGCCCGGTTCGTCTTCGCCGGCGGCGTGACCCCGGACAGCCCCGTTCTCGACCACCACCGCAAGCACGGTGACGGCGTCGTCGACCTCGCGCTCGAGGTGCCCGACGTCGACAAGTGCATCGAGCACGCCCGGGCGATGGGCGCGACGGTCCTCGAGGAGCCCCACGACGTCAGCGACGAGCACGGCACGGTCCGCCTCGCGGCGATCGCGACGTACGGCGAGACTCGGCACACACTCGTCGACCGCTCCCGCTACGACGGTCCCTACCTGCCCGGCTACGTGGCGAAGCAGACCACGGTCACCCGCGCGGAGGGCCACCCCAAGCGGCTGTTCCAGGCCGTCGACCACTGCGTCGGCAACGTGGAGCTCGGCCGGATGGACGAGTGGGTCGAGTTCTACAACAAGGTCATGGGCTTCACGAACATGGCGGAGTTCATCGGCGACGACATCGCCACCGACTACTCCGCCCTCATGTCCAAGGTCGTGGCGAGCGGCAACCACCGCGTGAAGTTCCCCCTCAACGAGCCGGCGATCGCCAAGAGGAAGTCGCAGATCGACGAGTACCTCGAGTTCTACGACGGCGCGGGCTGCCAGCACATCGCGCTCGCCACCAACGACATCCTCCGCACCGTCGACATCCTGCGGGACAACGGCATCGAGTTCCTCGACACGCCCGACTCCTACTACGACGACCCGGAGCTGCGCGAGCGGATCGGCAACGTCCGGGTGCCGATCGAGGAGCTCAAGAAGCGTCGCATCCTCGTCGACCGCGACGAGGACGGCTACCTGCTCCAGATCTTCACCAAGCCGATGGGCGACCGTCCGACGGTGTTCTACGAGTTCATCGAGCGCCACGGCTCGCTCGGCTTCGGCAAGGGCAACTTCAAGGCCCTCTTCGAGGCCATCGAGCGTGAGCAGGAGGCCCGCGGCAACCTCTAGGGCCGGGCGAACAATTACCAAGGTATGTGGGCGATCTGTCTCCTCCCACGGTGATATCACCATGGGAAGAGACAGATCTCCTGCATCACCTGGTAATTGATACCCGCGACCGCGGCCCCCGCGTCGTTCGTCCTCAGCCGTAGAGGGCAGCGAAGTTCGCGAGGATCCTCGTCGGCGCGGCGACCTGGGTGCCGTTGAGCCGAGCGACCAGGTCGTCGATCTCCTGCGGCGGGAAATAGCCGTAGTCCCGGTAGACGTGCACCCGCGTGATGATCCCGGCCCGGTCGAGCTCGGGATGGAACTGTGTGGCGTAGAGGTTCTGCTTCACCCGGAACATCTGCACCGGGCAGGTCGCCGACCCCGCGAGCAGCGTCGCCGTCGAGGGGAGGACCCGGCAGGCCTCCTTGTGCCCGACATAGGCGTCGAACACCTCAGGCAGGCCCTCGAGCAGCGGGTCGGCCCGACCCTCGGGGGTGAGCATGACGGGCACGGAGCCGATCGGCTCGGCGTACTTGCGGTCGATCACCCCGCCCTGGTGCACGCCGAGCGTCCCGACGCCGTAGCAGGCACCCATGAACGGGAAGTCGCGGGCCACGACCTCGTCGAGCAGCGCGCTGATCTCGCGCTCGACCCGGTGCTGCACGGCGGACTTGAGCTCCGCCGGGTCGCTGGAGTTGAACGGGCCGCCCCCGATGAGGATCCCTGCGTAGTCGTCGAGGTCGATCCGTGGCAGTGGTCCGGCCTCCATCCGCACGCGAAGCAGCCGCCTGGGAGACAGGCCGGTCTCGCGGAGGAAGGCGACGTACTCGTCGTCCGCCGCAATGTCCTCGGCACGCGTGGACAGCAGCAGGAACGGCTTCACGCGATGATCGTAGGGCTTGGGTCAGAGGACCTTCGAGAGGAAGTCCTGGGTCCGCTTGTGCTGCGGGTTCGCCAGGACCTCGGTCGGGTCGCCCTCCTCGACGATCACACCCCCGTCCATGAACACGAGCTTGTCGCCGGCCTCGCGAGCGAAGCCCATCTCATGCGTGACCACCATCATCGTCATGCCCTCGTGGGCCAGCTCCTTCATGACCGCCAGGACGTCACCGACGAGCTCGGGGTCGAGCGCGCTCGTGGGCTCGTCGAAGAGCATCATGTCGGGGTCCATCGACAGGGCGCGGGCGATGGCGACCCGCTGCTGCTGCCCGCCGGAGAGGTGTGCGGGGTAGGCGTCGATCTTGTCGGCCAGCCCCACTCTGTCGAGGTTGTGCCGGGCGATCTCCTCGGCCTCCTCCTTGCTGCGCTTGCGCACCCGCCGCTGCGCCAACGTCAGGTTCCCCAGGACGTTGAGGTGGGGGAAGAGGTTGAACGACTGGAAGACCATGCCGATCCTGGACCGGACCGCGTCGACGTCCGTCTCGGGGTCCGTGATGTCGATACCCTCCACGATGATCGTCCCCGAGGTCGGGGCCTCGAGGAGGTTCACGCACCGCAGGAGCGTGGACTTCCCGGAACCGGACGGGCCGATCACACACACGGTGTGGCCGTGGGCGACCTCGAAGTCGATGCCCTTGAGCACCTCGTTGTCGCCGAAGTACTTGTGCAGCTCGCGTACCTCGATCGCCGCGGTGGTCGGGGTGGTCGGGGTGGTCACGGCGCGGTCACCTCGCCCTCTGGGTCCGGCGCTCGAGCCTGGCAATGAGCCTGGTGAGCGGAAGGGTGATGATCAGGTAGAGGACGGCGGCGGCGAGCAGGGGCGAGGAGTCCTGGTTCGTGGTGACCGCGTCACGCGCGAACGTGGTGAGCTCCCGCTCCGACGCTGCGACCCCGAGCACGAAGAGCAGCGAGGTGTCCTTGATCAGGATCACGAACTCGTTCGTGAGGGGCGGGATGATGATCCGGAACGCCTGCGGAAGGACCACCGACACCGTGGTCCACGACGAGGTCATCCCCAGTGAGCGTGCGGCTTCGGTCTGGCCCTTCGGCACCGCCTGGATGCCGGCTCGGATGGTCTCGGCCATGTAGGCGGCCGAGACCACGATGAGGGCGATGATGCCGGCGCCGATGGTTCCTCCCGGAGGGCGCCAGCCGAACGCGATCGGCACCGCGAACCCGAACCCGATGATCACCACCAGGGCCGGCAGCCCACGGAAGAACTCGATGTAGGAGGTGGCGATCCAGCGGTAGGGACCGATCGGCGAGAGCTTCATCAGCGCCAGGACGAGGGCGATCACGAGGCCCCCGACGAACGAGATGATCGTGTAGACGATCGTGTTCTTCGCGGCGACGGTGACGATCTCGGGCCACAGTGTCTCGAGCACCGCGACGTCGAAGAAGTTCTCCTTGATCGCGGCCCAGTCGGCGAGAAGGATCACGAGGCCGAGGGCGACCAAGAGGATCGCGTACAGGATGCCGCGGTTGATCTTCGTCCGCGTCGAGCGCTTCATGGCCACCCCGTCCCTGTCGCCTGGGCTCAGTCGACCTTGAAGTACTTGTCGTAGATCTCCTGGTACTTGCCCGAGTCACGCAGCTTCTGCAGCTGCTCGTTGACCGCCTCGAGCAGGGCCTCTGAGCCCTCCTCTCGGACCGCGAAGCCGTAGGACTCGTCGGTCTCGTACTCCTCCACGATCTTGAACTCGCCGTCCTCTGTGTGGTTGATGTTCACCGGCAGGTCCTGCAGCAGGGCGTCGACCTGGCCCGCCTGGATCGCCGGGTACATCTCGCCGTCACTGGGGAAGCTGATGATCTGGGCGTCCGGGGCGTTCTCCTCGGTGTAGGTCTTGCCGGTCGTGCCCTGCTGGACGCCGACCTTCTTGCCGGCCAGATCGTCTATCGACTCGATGTCGGAGTCGTTCGGGACGAGGAGTGACTGCTTCGAGTCGTAGTACGGCTCGGTGAAGTCGATGTTCTCCTCGCGATCCTCGGTGATGGTCATCGCGCTGGCGACGATGTCGCACTGGTTGGAGTTGAGCGACAGACCGCTCTGCAGACCGTCGAACGAGGAGTCCTGGACGGCGAGCTCGAGGTCGAGCCCTGCGGCGATCTCCTTCATCAGGTCCATGTCGAACCCGGTGTAGTCGCCGCCGCTCTCCATCTCGAAGGGCGGGTAGGGGATGTCCGAGCAGACCGTGAGCTGGCCTTCGTTGATGAGCTCCAGTCCGGACGCGGAACCGCCGCCGCCGTCGTCGGAGCCACAGCCGGCGAGGGCGAGCGACAGGAGCGTGACAGCAGCCAAGTGCTTCGCGAACCTTGTCTTCATGTCAAGACCATAGACCCGCCTGGTCGGCTTCCGATCACCAATTTGGAGGGGGGACACGGAGGGGTGGCGGGCAGATGACGTGTTCGGGCTACTCGCTGCTGAGAAACGTCCCGAAAAAGTCCGTAGACAACCCTGTCCATCTCCGCGGTCGCGTTGCATGCTGGGTGGACGAACTCGACGGTCCGCGAATGGCCGTCGGTCCAGGGGGAGAAGTGAAGTGTTGAGTACGACGACACAGTGCGCGCAGCAGGGCGTGCCTCAGAGGTTCGAGCACCAGGCGGTCTTCTACCGCGGCATCGACGAGCTGGTGACAGCGGTCCTGCCCTTCATCCGGGAGGGGATCGACCAGGGCGAGCCGGTGCTGGTCGCGCTTGTTCCCGATCGGCTTGCCGCGGTGGAGGCGGCCCTCGGCGCCGACGCTACGCGGGTGGACTTCGTCGACATGGCGGAGCTCGGTGCGAACCCCGCCTGCATCATTCCCGAGTGGCGGCGGTTCCTCGCGGACACCGATGACGCCGGCCCGGTGCGAGGCGTCGGCGAGCCCGTGTGGGCGGGCCGTCGGGACGCCGAGATCGAGGAGGCAGTCTTCCACGAGGCGCTCCTCAACCTCGCGTTCGACGACGGTCCCGGGTGGCGCCTGATGTGCCCCTACGACATCTCGGCCCTCCCGGCCGAGGTGATCGACGAAGCGGTGCGCACTCATCCGACGGCACACGGCCTCGTTGGCGGCCAGGAGTATGCAGGTCTCGAGCTCGCCCACAGCCGCTTCAGCAGCCCCCTCACGCCGGCACCCACCGATGCGGACATGTGCGAGTTCGGCCCGGCCGACCTCGCCGGGCTGCGCAGCATGGTGGGACGCCTCGCCGAATCGGCGGGGGTGCGACGCTCGGCGCTCGACGACCTGGTGCTCGCTGCCCATGAGCTGGCCACCAACAGCGTGCTGCACGGCGGCGGCGCCGGGCTGCTCCGGTCCTGGAGGCAGCCGGGGGCCTTCGTCGTGGAGATCGCCGACGCGGGCCTGATCAAGGACCCGCTGGTCGGCCGTGACCTGCTCCACGACCTCGCGGAGACCGGTCGGGGGGTCTGGATGGCCAACCAGCTGTGCGACCTCGTGCAGGTCAGGTCAGGGTCTGCCGGGACCGTCGTACGGCTCTTCGCCTGGCTCTGAGCCAACGGCCTCCGAGCACCCGTGCGGGTCAGGGAAGCGCGGGCTGGATCGTGCCGGTGACCTCGCCGAGCGCGATCCGGCCACCTCGGGCACCGGGCGCGGTCGCGCGGATCATGACCTCGTCGCCGTCCTCGAGAAAGGTCCGCTCCCGGCCCCCGGCGGTGAACGGCTCCTTGCCGCCCCACGAGAGCTCCAGGAAGGAGCCGCGCTGGTCACGCTCGGGACCGCTCACCGTGCCTGAGGCGTAGAGGTCGCCGACGCGAAGCGAGGCGCCGTTGACGGTCATGTGCGCGAGCATCTGCGCAGGCGACCAGTACATGGTGCGGTACGGCGGACGGGCGACCGTCTCGCCGTTGAGCACGACCTCGAGGTCGATGTCGTAGCCGGCCCCCGGCCCCACTCGGAGGTAGTCGAGCGGCTCGGGGTCCTGGCCGGGAAGGTCGACCCGAGCGGCCTCGAGCGCTGCCAGGGGGGTGACCCAGCCGCTGACGGAGGTGGCGAAGGACTTGCCGAGGAAGGGGCCGAGCGGGACGTACTCCCACGCCTGGATGTCGCGGGCCGACCAGTCGTTGAGCGGCATGACCCCGAAGACGTGGTCGGCGAAGGCGTCCACGGCGACTCGGTCTCCCATCCGGGTCGGCGTGCCCACGAGGAAGCCGAGCTCGGCCTCGATGTCGAGCCGCTGCGAGGGGCCGTAGGAGGGCGTGTCTGCCGTGGGTGGCTTGCGCTGCCCCTGAGGACGCCGGACCGGGGTCCCCGAGACCACCACCGTGCCCGCCCGGCCGTGGTAGCCGACCGGTACGTGGCGCCAGTTCGGGAGGAGCGGCTCGGCGTCGGGCCGGAAGATCCGCCCGACGTTGGTGGCGTGGTCGAGGGAGCAGTAGAAGTCCACGTAGTCGGCGACGACCGCAGGCAGGTGCATGGTCACCTCGTCCACCGGCACGAGCAGCGGCTCGACGAGGTCGCGGCGGACCGGGTCGGTGAACAGGGAGGTGACCCAGGAGCGTACGGAGTCCCAGGTGGGGCGCCCCATGCTCATCAAGGGGTTGAGGTCGGGGGCCTCGAAGACGTGAGCCACCTCGAGCATGTCCCCGGCCGCCACGGGCGCGAGGTCGAGCACGTGGTCGCCGATACGGACGCCGACCCGAGGCGGCTCGCCGTCGTGGGAGAACACGCCGTAGGGCAGGTTGTCGACGTCGTAGAGCGACCCTGCCGCCCCTTCGACCCAGGTGTCGGGACTCTGCCCGGGCTTGCGGGACGTGTGCTCGGTGGCGGTCATGCGCTCTCCAGGGGCAGGTCGGGAAGTAGGGCGAGGTCGATCAGGTCCTCGAGGGGTTCGAGGACGGAGCACGAGCCGAAGGAGGTGAACCAGCGGCGGGCCGACGCCAGCCCCTTCTCGCCGGACGCCTCGAGCGCGTCGCGGACCTCGGCAGGGTCGTGGGCGTCGAGGTGCCGGGCGACCTCCGCGGGTGGCAGGCCGTCGAGCGCCACCCGGGTCCCCAGCAGCACGTTGAGGAAGCCGTGGTGCTCGAACCCCGTCTCGTCGTCGCGGTGACGCACGGCGTTGTGCAGCCCGGCGGTGCACTTGAAGTGGAGCTCGCGGTCCAGGGCGGCGTCGATGCAGGTCGCGAGCTCGGCAGCCGTCGGAAAGGCGTCGGCAGTGACCCCGCCGGTGCGGAACTTCAGGCGGAGGTCGAGCGCCGCGATCTCGTCGAGCGCGGTGAGCCAGGACGGCGCCGGAGTCGGACCCACGGCGCGGGGCGGCTCGACGTACACCGGTGTCTCGTCGTCGAGATCGCCGGCCGCGCGAAGCTGGTCGACGACCGTGGTGACACGGCGGGCGTTGCGGGGGAGGTCCTCCTCGTCGCGCAGGCCCAGCTCGAGACTCGCCAGCTCCAGCTCCTCGGCGCGGGACGCCCAGCGCACCGCCGGCTCGATCGCGCCCGCTCCACCGGTGACCACGACGGAGACCGCGAGGGACCCGGCTCCGCTGTCCGAGCGCACCGCCTCGATGAGGTCGGGGAGCGCCATGTCGCTGACCACGAAGGGGCCTACGAGGTCGGCGTACGCCTCGGAGCGGTGTCTGAGGTGAGCGTGGAGCGCCTCCTGCAGCGGGGCGTTTCCAGGCGGGAAGATCGCGGCGTCGTCGACCAGCGACCTGAAGGCGGCAGGGATGGTTGACACGCTGCCGACACTAACGCATGGTTGCTGTGACCGGACAGACGCGTTCGATAAACGAACGCTCGCGCCTGAGCGCGGTGGACGACGGAGATGCACAGTGGCTTTCTACCGCCAGGTGGGGACGATCCCGGCCAAACGGCACACTCAGTTCCGCAACGACTCGGGAGAGCTCCACTACGAGGAGCTGATGGGGGAGGAGGGCTTCTCCTCCGACTCGTCGCTGCTCTACCACCGCGGGGTCCCCTCGGCGATCGTCGACAGCCAGGTCTGGGAGCTCCCCGACCTCGCCACGACCGCGAACCACCCGCTCAAGCCCCGGCACCTCAAGCTCCACGGCCTCTTCGACGCCGAGGCGGCCGGGAAGGTGGACCCGGTGCAGGGGCGGCGGCTCGTGCTCGGCAACGCCGACGTGCGGATCTCCTACGTCGTCGCGGGCGCGACCTCGCCGTACTACCGCAACGCCATCGGTGACGAGTGCGTGTACGTCGAGGCCGGCGAAGGCGTCGTCGAGACGGTGTTCGGCGAGCTCACCTACCGCACCGGCGACTACGTCGTGATCCCGCGAGCCACCACGCACAGGTGGCTGCCGGACCCCTCGGCCGGTGCCGGCAGCCGGCTGTACGTCATCGAGGCCAACAGCCACGTCGCGCCGCCCAAGCGCTACCTGTCGCGCTACGGGCAGCTCCTCGAGCACGCGCCCTACTGCGAGCGCGACCTCTACGGTCCCGACGAGCCGCTGCTCGTGGAGGGCACGGACATCGAGGTGCTCGTCAAGCACCGGGGCAGCGGGCCGGGCGGCATCGTCGGCACCCGGATGACCTATGCGACCCACCCGTTCGACGTGGTCGGCTGGGACGGCTGCCTGTACCCCTACACCTTCAACATCGAGGACTTCGAGCCGATCACCGGGCGGGTGCACCAGCCGCCGCCGGTGCACCAGGTCTTCGAGGGCCACAACTTCGTGGTCTGCAACTTCGTGCCGCGCAAGGTCGACTACCACCCGCTGTCCATCCCGGTGCCGTACTACCACTCGAACGTCGACAGCGACGAGGTCATGTTCTATGTCGGCGGCGACTACGAGGCGCGTAAGGGCTCGGGCATCAACGTCGGGTCCATCTCACTGCACCCGGGGGGCTACGCCCACGGCCCCCAGCCCTCGGCGATCGAGGCCTCCCTCGGCTCCGAGTTCTTCGACGAGCTCGCGGTCATGGTGGACACCTTCCGGCCTCTCGACCTCGGCGAGGCGGGAGTGGCGGCCGAGGACCTGGCGTACGCCTGGACCTGGGCGGGTCGTGGCCCGGACGCAGACGGAGACGACGGCGGCTCCGCGGTGTACTCCAACAGCTGACCGGCCAGACTGGCACCATGCCGAGCTACATCGCCTTCCTGCGTGCGGTGAACGTGGGCGGCCGGGTCCTGAAGATGGCCGACCTCCGGTCATGCCTCGAGCAGGCCGGGCTGACGGACGTGGAGACCTACATCCAGACCGGCAACGTCCGCTTCGGCACCTCGATGCGCTCTTCGGAGAAGGTGGAGAGGTACGTCGAGGAGGCGATCGCCGCCGGGTGCGGGATGGACGTGCCCGTGGTCTTGCTCCGTCCCGAGGAGCTGCGATCGGTGCACGACCAGGCGATGCGCCTGCCCTCGCCGTTCGGCGGGTCGGAGGGGCACGGTCGCTACCTCACGTTCTTCAAGGAACGTGATGTTCCGGGCCCGGAGGTCGCACAGCAGATCGCCGCGTGGGACCGCCCCGGTGAGTCGGCCGCGGTGGTCGACCGTGCCGTCCACATCTGGCTCGACCACCCCACGATGCAGGCGGACTTCTTCGGCGCCTTCAAGAAGGTCCTCCTCCCCGGCACCAACCGGAACTTCAAGGTGGTCACGACGCTCGCCGAGCGCTGGGGTGCCTGACACCGCTCTTTGCAGATTACAAAAACATCTCGATTAGGGAGCAACAGGACCTTCGTCCTCTCCCGCGCGAGTGGCTCGATGAGATACAAATGCCGCGGCGTGACCTACGCCGCACCACTTCGAGCCAGGGGGATCCCTTGTCGCACCACCACAACGACCCGATCGTCTCGCCTGCCCCGACGCTGGACGGGACCTCGTCCGACGCGACCCGGGAGGCCGGCCCCACCCGCCGTACCGTCCTCACCGGAGCCGCCGCGCTCGCCGCTGTCGGCTTCGTCCCCTCCGCCGCAGAGGCGGCCGGTCGCCGAGGCAAGGGCGGGCCCCGGCATCACGCACGGATCACCGTGCTCGGCACCACCGACCTCCACGGCAACGTCTTCAACTGGGACTACTTCAAGGACGCCGAGTACAACGACAGTGCGGCCAACGACATCGGGCTGGCGAAGATCTCCACCCTCGTGTCGGCGGTCCGCGAGGACCGGGGCGAGCGCACGACGCTCCTGATCGACGCCGGAGACACCATCCAGGGCACACCGCTGGCGTACTACTACGCCAAGATCGACCCGATCACCGAGGGCTCGGTGCACCCGATGGCCGAGGCGATGAACATCGTCGGCTACGACGCCGCGGCCCTCGGCAACCACGAGTTCAACTACGGGATCCCGCTGCTGCGGAAGTTCGAGGAGCAGCTCGACTTCCCGCTGCTCGGCGCGAACGCGCTCGACGCGGCCTCCAAGCTCCCCGCCTTCCCGCCGTACGTGATCAGGAAGCTCCGCGTCGGTGATCGCGTCGTGAAGGTGGGCATCCTGGGGCTGACCAACCCCGGCATCGCCATCTGGGACAGGGCCCACGTCGAGGGCAGGATGGAGTTCCCGGGCCTCGTCGAGCAGGCCGAGATCTACGTCCCCCGCATGCGCAAGGACGGCGCCGACGTCGTGGTCGTGTCGGCCCACTCGGGTGCGGACACCAGCTCGTCGTACGGAGACGCGCTGCCCTATCCCGAGAACGCCGCGACGCTCGTGGCCGAGCAGGTCCCCGGCATCGACGCGATCCTCGTCGGACACGCCCACAAGGAGATCGTGGAGCGCTGGGTCACCAACGAGAAGACCGGCAAGAAGGTCCTGTTGACCGAGCCGCTGCGCTGGGGCATGCGCCTGGCGGTGCTGACCTTCGACCTCGAGCCGACCCGCAGCGGCTGGAAGGTCCGGTCCGTCGGCGCGCAGCTGCTCAACGCGAACACGGTCGACGAGGACCCCGCAGTCGTCGCCGCGCTGTCGAAGCAGCACGACGTGGTCGTCGACTACGTCAACTCGGTCATCGGCCGCTCCCTGCAGCCGATGTCGGCAGCCCGGGCGGTGGTCGAGGACGTCGCAGCGATCGACTTCGTGAACCACGTCCAGGCCGAGGAGGTCAAGGCTGCCCTCGCCGGCACGGCGGACGCGGCGCTCCCCGTGCTGAGCATCGCGGCGCCGTTCAACCGCGCCGCGGCCATCCCGGAGGGCGACGTCACCGTGCGCGACGTCGCGGGACTCTACATCTACGACAACACCCTGCTCGCGGTCCGGATCACGGGCGCACAGCTGCGCGACTACCTGGAGTTCTCGGCGCGGTACTTCGAGCAGGTCAGCGGAACGGGGCCGTTCACCATGGACGAGGTCACGAACGCGGTGACCCCCACGGCCCCCAACGGGACCCCGGACTACAACTACGACATCGTCGGTGGCCTGGACGCTCCTCTGACCTACAAGATCGACCTCGCGAAGGGGCCCGGCGAGGGCCGGATCGTCGACCTCGCCTACGACGGCGCCACGGTCCAGGACACGCAGGAGTTCGCGCTGGCGATCAACAACTACCGGCAGTCGGGCGGGGGCAACTTCCCGCACGTGAAGGACGCCCCGGTGCTCTACAACCGCCAGGTGGAGATCCGCCAGCTCATCATCGACTGGGTCACCGCTCAGGGCGTCGTGGACGCCACCGAGTTCGCCTCGGTCGACTGGAAGCTGGTCTCCGGGGGCGCCGACGTCACGATCAGCTGACCCCGGCTCCGCGTGGTCCCGATGTGAGCGACGGACGGCACACGGTCGGCTCCGTCGTCCGTTGCTCACATCCGGTGGGTCGCCAGAGGCGCTAGGTTGCTCGAATGACCGACGGCATGGCGATCAGCACCGATGACGGTGCCCTCTGGATCACCCTCGACCGGCCCGAGCAGCTCAACGCGCTCACCGCCGAGATGGCCGACCGGCTCGCGGAGGAGCTGGAGCAGGCGGCGGCGCGCGACGACGTCCACGTCATCGTCCTGCGCGGCACCGGCCCGGCGTTCAGCGCAGGGGCGGACCTCAGCGGTGAGGACGCCCACGAGCACTTCGACGTCACGAGCCTCGACCGGGCCAACCGGATCATCCGCGCCATCACGGGCTCGCCCAAGCCGTGTGTAGCGGCGGTCAACGGGGTCGCCGCCGGGGTGGGCTGCTCGGCGGCGCTCGCGTGTGACCTCGTGGTGGCGGCGGGGTCGGCGAGCTTCATGCTCGGGTTCTCACGGATCGGCCTGATGCCGGACGGCGGAGCGACGGCGACGGTGGCCGCTTCGGTCGGGCGGGCCCGCGCGATGAGGATGGCGCTCCTCGGTGAGGCGCTCACGGCCGAGGAGGCGCACGGCGTGGGACTGGTGAGCCACCTGGCGCCCGACGAGGAGTTCGACGCCACAGTCTCGCGGGTCGTGCGTCGTCTCGCCGCGGGGCCCCCGCTGGCCTACGCCGCCACCAAGAAGGCGATCAACGCCGCCACCCTCGACCGTCTCGAGGACGCCCTCGAACGCGAGCGCAGCGGCCAGACCGTCCTTCTGCGCACCTCCGACGTCGCCGAGGGCATGCGCGCGTTCTCAGAGAAGCGCCGCCCGGTCTTCCGGGGCGAGTGACCCGATCCCGGTCAGCCGTCCAGGAACCACCCGCAGTGGATGAGGCGCGGCCGCGCGGGCGGGGGCACGCTGGTAGCAGGTGGGCTTCAACCCTTTGCTCACCGGGAGGTTCGAGAGATGTCCATGCCACAGTTGGAGCTACGCCGTACGGGGTGGGACGTCGTACTCGGCGCAGTACTCGCGCTCGGGGGTCTCGTGATCCTCGGCTACGCGTCCTTCGTCACGACGGTATCCGTGTTGTTCATGGGCTGGTTGCTGCTGATCGCCGGTGTCGTCGGTCTGGTGGCGTCCTTCTTCCGCATCGGGAAGGGCGGTTTCTGGTCTGCAGCGCTCACCGGTGCCTTCCTGACGGTCCTGGGGCTGTTCTTCCTACGTGACACCGAGGCGGCGGCGACTACGCTCACACTCATCGCGGGCGTGATCTTCCTGACCGGAGGCGTCGTGCGGCTGGCAGCGGCGGCGCAGGACTCCGTCTTCAGGATCCCGCTGCTGTTCGCGGGCATCGTGTCCACGGCCCTCGGCCTCATCGTGCTCCTCAACCTGTTCGACGCGTCGTACGTCCTGCTCGGTGTGCTGCTCGGAGTGCAGGTCCTGGTGGACGGGATCACGATGATGCTCATCGGCCGCTGGCGCGTGACCGAGACCGAGCTGCCGAGCGATGCGGCCGGCGAGGTACCCACGCAGCGCAAGCCGCAGCCTCAGCGGCGCCGCCAGCCACACTGAGGGGGCCGGTTGGAGACTCAGGAGATGTGCGCTCCGGCAGCGCGCATCTCCACGACGGCTGCCTTCGTGGACGCCTCGGCGACACCCGCGACGAGGTCCGTCAGCAGCCTGACGTTGAACCCCTCGCGTACGGCGTCGAGGGTCGTCGCGCGCACGCAGTAGTCGGTGGCGATGCCGCACACGTCTACGTCGGTGATGTCGTGGCGGCGTAGCCACTCGGCGAGGGGCACACCCTCGGCGGAGCGGCCCTCGAAGCCGGAGTAGGCCGCAGCGTGCTCGCCCTTGAGGAAGATGGCGTCGAAGGGCTGCGGGTCGAGGTTGGGATGGAAAGCCTCCCCGTCGGTGCCGACCACGCAGTGCCGCGGCCAGCTGTCGACGAAGTCGGGTTCCTCCGAGAAGTGGCTGCCGGGGTCGATGTGGTGGTCGCGCGTGGCCACAGCGGCGGCGTAGTCGGGTGCCTTCGGGTCCTTCTCGGTCCAGTGGTGGAGCAGGGCGCCGATCCGGTAGGCGACCTCCGCACCCCCCGCCACCGGGAGGCTGCCACCTTCGCAGAAGTCGTTCTGGACATCGACCACGATGAGTGCGCGCTTCATGGGACCCACGCTAGCCGAGCCGGGCACCACGGTCATCGGGTCCGAGGACCCCGGCGGCGCGGCGCCGCGGTCAGCCGCCGAGGTGCAGGGTCGGGATCACCGGCTCCCCCCGCGAGAGCATGCGCGCCGGCAGCGGCAGCTCCTCACGCACCCGGAGGTGGCGCTCGCGCGCGGTCTCGAGGCCCTCCCGGCCCACCACCTCGCCGTCACGGACCAGGGGAACCAGCAGCTCCCGGTCGTCGCCGTCGTCCACGGGCGGCTCGCCCACGCCGACGACCTCGGCCTCCGCGACCCCGTTGCGGTCCCGCCTGCGCAGGGCGTACTTGCGGCCGCCGATGGAGACCTTGTCCTTGCTCTTCTTCGCCACCGACACCATCGTCCCGGTGTCGTCCTCGCGGGCGACGAGCTTGTAGACGAACCCGCAGGTCGGGTGGCCGCTCCCCGTCACCAGGGACGTGCCGACCCCGTACCCGTCGACCGGGGCCGCCGCGAGCGCGGCGATGGCGTACTCGTCGAGGTCCGAGGTGACGATGATCCTCGTGTCGGTCGCGCCGAGAGAGTCGAGCTGCTCGCGGACCCTGGTGGCCAGCATGCCCAGGTCGCCGGAGTCGATCCGGACCGCGCCGAGCTCCGGCCCCGCCACGTCGACCGCGAGCCTGACGGCCTCGGTGATGTCGAAGGTGTCGATGAGCAGGCTCGTGCCCTTGCCGAGCGACTCCACCTGGGCCGTGAACGCGTCCCGCTCGGTGTCGTGCAGCAGGGTGAAGCTGTGTGCGCTCGTGCCGGTCGTCGGGACGCCGTACCGCTGCCGCGCCGCGAGGTTGGAGGTGGCTGAGAAGCCGGCGACGTACGCCGCCCTCGCTGCCGCGACCGCTGCCTCCTCGTGCGTCCGGCGCGACCCCATCTCGATGCACGGGCGCTGGCGCGAGCACCACGTCATGCGCGAGGCCGCGGAGGCGATCGCCGAGTCGTGGTTGAGGACCGACAGCAGCAGCGTCTCGAGGACGACTGCCTCGGCGAAGGTCGACTCGACGATCATCAGGGGGGAGTACGGGAAGTAGATCTCGCCCTCGGCGTAGCCCCAGATGTCGCCCTTGAAGCGGTAGGACGCGAGCCACTCGAGCGTTGCGTCGTCGACCACCCGCCCCTCCCGCAGGACCTCGAGCACCTCGTCGTCGAATCGGAAGCGCTCGAAAGCGTCGAGGGCACGTCCGACGCCGGCCACGACGCCGTACCTCCGGCCGTCGGGGAGGCGCCTGGGGAAGAGCTCGAAGACCGACCTGCGGTGGGCGGTGCCCGCGCGCAGTGCAGCCTGCACCATGGTCAGCTCGTAGTGGTCTGTCAGCAGTGCCGTCGATGCAGTCGTCACCTGCCACAGCCTAGGATGTTGCACGTGTCTGCACCCATGCCCGTCGAGATCGAGCGGCCGGAGGCGGAGGAGCTGACCTCCCCTGCGAAGCCCTGGGTGACGATTGTCTGGAACGACCCGGTGAACCTCATGTCGTACGTCACCTACGTCTTCCAGACCTACTTCGGCTACCCGCGAAAGAAGGCGGAGAAGCTGATGTTCGAGGTGCACAACGACGGCAAGTCGGTGGTGTCGGCAGGCTCGCGCGAGGAGATGGAGCGCGATGTTCAGGCGATGCACGAGTACGGCCTCTGGGCCACGATGGAGAAGGCGGATTCATGAGCAGCTCTCGGCGGTGCTCGCCGCGCTCAGGGCGGCACGGAGACGCCGGATGAGCGGTTTCGTGCCGCGCGGCCGGGGAGCGATGGCGACGTTCTCGGGCTTCGAGGCCGACCTGCTGCGCTCGCTCGCGTCGCAGCTGGTCGAGCTGCTGCGCAACGAGGCCGCCGTGCCGTCGAGCGCGACCGACCCGCTCGAGGCGTTGCTCGACTTCACAGGGCCCACCACCGAGCCCGACGACCCGGTCCTGGCGCGGCTGTTCCCGACCGCCTACCCCGACGACGAGGAGGCCGCGGGAGAGTTCCGCCGCTTCACCGAGGGCGCCCTGCGCGACGGAAAGGCCAGGAACGCCGCGGCGATCATCGACCAGCTCGAGGAGGCCGGCCTGCCGCCCGAGCTCGAGGAGGACGGGCTCTGGATCGACGTCGAGCTCGACGCCACCCAGGTCCACGCGTGGATGCGGTCGTTCACCGACATCCGGCTCGCGCTCGCCACCCGGCTCGGGGTCGAGGAGGGCGACGAGGACTACTGGCGCAGCCTCCCCGACGACGACCCGCGCACCCACGTGCACGACATCTACGAGTGGGTGGGGTACCTGCAGGAGACGCTCGTCGCCTCTGTGTCCGGCCACGCCTGATCCGACAGGTCTCAGGATCCGGACGTACGACGGGCTCGGTGGGTCGCTCAGGCGCCCCGGATACTCTCGTGACGTGCTGAAGATCGACCGCGCGACCTACGACGCCATCGTCACCCACGCCAAGAAGGACCACCCCGACGAGGCGTGCGGGATCGTGGCCGGGCCGGAGGGGTCCGACACGCCCACCCGGTTCGTCCCGATGGTCAACGCCGCGGGGTCGCCGACCTTCTACGAGTTCGACTCCCAGGAGCTGCTCGCTCTCTACAAGGAGATGGACAAGAGCGACGAGGAGCCGGTGGTGATCTACCACTCCCACACCGCCACCGAGGCCTACCCGTCGCGCACCGACATCCGCCTGGCTTCGGAGCCGAACGCGCACTACGTGCTCGTCTCCACACGCGAGCACGGGAATAGCGAGGGGCCGGTGGAGTTTAGGTCATTCAGGATCGTTGACGGCGAGGTCACCGAGGAAGAAGTCTCGGTGGTGGAGTCCTGAGACGGGTGAGGCCGCCTCGGACACTCGACGTCCCGCACGACGCACCAGATCGACACAGCCGACAGAGAGTTCAAGGAGCCAGACCAGATGGCCATCGACGTACGCATCCCGACCATCCTCCGCACCTACACCGGGGGCGAGAAGGTCGTGTCGGGTGAGGGGAGCACGCTCGCCGCGCTGATCGACAACCTGGAGTCGAACCACCCGGGGATCAAGGAGCGCCTGATCGACGGCTCCGAGCTGCGCCGCTTCGTCAACGTCTACGTCAACGACGAGGACGTCCGGTTCACCGGGAGCCTCGAGACCAAGCTCGACGACGGCGACGAGGTCGTCGTCCTGCCTGCCGTCGCCGGCGGCTCAGCTGCCATGGTGCAGGTGGCGCGCGGCTAGATGCTGTTCGACTCGCTCCTCGACTCGGTGGGAGGCACACCCCTGGTGGGCCTGCCCCGGCTCTCGCCGACCCCCGAGGTGCGGCTCTGGGCCAAGCTCGAGGACCGCAACCCGACCGGCTCCATCAAGGACCGCGCCGCCCTCAAGATGTTCGAGCAGGCGGAGAAGGACGGCCGGCTGACGCCCGGCTGCACGATCCTCGAGCCCACGTCGGGCAACACCGGCATCTCGCTCGCGATGGTCGCCAAGCTGCGCGGCTACCGCATGGTGTGCGTGATGCCGGAGAACACCTCGGAAGAGCGCCGCCAGCTGCTCCGCATGTGGGGCGCCGAGATCGTCTCCTCGCCCGGCGCGGGAGGTTCCAACGAGGCCGTGCGCGTCGCGAAGATCCTGGCGGAGGAGAACCCCGACTGGGTCATGCTCTACCAGTACGGCAACCCCGCCAACGCACTCGCGCACTACGAGGGAACCGCCCCCGAGATCCTCGCCGACCTGCCCACGGTGACCCACTTCGTCGCCGGCCTCGGCACCACCGGCACGCTGATGGGCACCGGTCGCTTCTTCAAGGAGCACGCCCCCCATGTGCGGATCATCGCGGCCGAGCCCCGCTACGGCGAGCTCGTCTACGGCCTGCGCAACATGGACGAGGGGTTCGTGCCCGAGCTCTACGACCCCTCGCTGATCGACGCGCGGTTCTCGGTGGGCCCGCGCGACGCGGTACGCCGGGTGCGGGAGCTGCTCGAGCAGGAGGGCATCTTCGCGGGCATCTCCACCGGTGCGATCCTGCACGCCGCGATGGCCCAGGCGCGCAAGTCCGTGAAGGCCGGCGACCGGGCCGACATCGTCTTCGTGGTGGCCGACGGAGGCTGGAAGTACATGTCCACCGGTGCCTACGAGGGCACGCTCGAGGAGGCCGAGGAGCGTCTCGACGGCCAGCTCTGGGCCTGAGGGACGACACACAGGGGGTCGCATGGTCTACAAGCTTCTGAAGGTCGTGCTGGCCACTCTGTTCCGGCTGGTGTATCGGCCCACGGTCACCGGCCTCGAGAACATCCCCCGGCAGGGGCCGGTCATCCTCGCGAGCAACCACCTGTCGTTCGTCGACAGCATGGTGATCCCGATGGTCGTCCCGCGGCGGGTGGCCTTCCTCGCCAAGAGCGACTACTTCACCGGCACCGGCGTCAAGGGCACGCTGAGCCGCTGGTGGTTCGGCGGCCTCGGGATGATCCCGGTCGACCGCGACGACACCCGGTCCGCGCAGGCCTCCCTCGACGCCGCGCTCTCGGTGCTCTCCTCCGGCGGGGCGTTCGGCATCTACCCCGAGGGGACCCGTTCCCGCGACGGCCTCCTCTACCGCGGGCGCACAGGGGTGGCCTGGCTCGCCATGACGTCCGGAGCGCCCGTCGTACCGGTCGGGCTGGCCGGCACCGACAAGCTGCAGCCGGTGGGCACGCGGGTGCCGAGGCCCGCGAGGGTCTCGGTGCAGTTCGGGAGGCCGATCGACCCGGTCGCCCGGTTCGACGGGGTCCCGGCCGGCCGCGCGCGGCGCGAGCTGACCGACGAGATCATGGCCGCGATCCAGACGATGTCCGGCCAGGAGCTCGCGGGCCGCTACAACGAACGGCCACCCTCCGCCGACTGAGTTCCGGTGCCGCTCCCGGTCACTCGTGGTGCGGGTGCGCGGGCTCGCAGGGGACGAACACCTCGGTGCGTGGCTCCGGGACCTCGGGACCGTCGAGGTAGCACTCCCACGGCGCGGCCGTCACCACGTACCCCTCGTCGGTGAGCCAGGAGATCGCCGCTTCGTACGCCTCGCCCACGTCGTCGTAGGCGCCGACGTGCATGGTGCGCGCCACCCGGCCTCCCGGCAGCTCGGCGGGCTCCACACGGCCCGTGGCCTCGACCGCACCGGAGCACGGAAAGCCGACCTCTACGTCGAAGCCGCCGTCGGTCGGCCGGTAGCGGCCGAACGGCGCCCCCGTCGGGATCAGGCCCTGCTTGTCGAGGACGGTGATCACCTCGCCGAAGGCCGATCCCAGGAACTCCGGGAGCTGGGCGGTCGTCACATGCCCGCAGACGACGGCTGTGTGCTGGGCCTGAAGATCCACGAACTGCGTCTCGTACCTCATGAGACAAGTGTCTGCTCGGGCCGACGGCGCGGGGAGAGTCTTAGGTCCCGCGGACCTGGTCAGGACCTGCGCTCCGCGGCCCGTGCGGCGCCCTGAAGCAGACGCGTGCCCGCCGTACCGCCGGGTAACGTGACCACCGTCGCAGGTGACGTGGGTCGCTCACGCGGGCAAGCGCCGCCTTGCCCCACTAGCCTTGGGCGCGTGGCGGACGCACCTATCGGCATCTTCGACTCGGGCTTCGGTGGACTCACCGTGGCCCGCGCGGTGATCGACCAGCTTCCACACGAACCGATCCTCTATCTCGGCGACACCGCCCGGCAGCCCTACGGGCCCAAGCCGATCGGGGAGGTCCGCGAGTACGCCCTCGAGTGCCTCGACCACCTCGTCGACGAGGGCGTCAAGGCCCTCGTCATCGCGTGCAACTCCGCGAGCGCAGCGGTGCTGCGGGACGCTCGCGAGAGGTACCCGGTGCCGGTGGTCGAGGTGATCTTCCCCGCCACACGCCGCGCCGTCGCCGCGAGCCGAACCGGTCAGATCGGCGTGATCTGCACGCGTGCGACGGCCGAGTCGATGGCCTACGACGACGCGTTCGCCGCCGCGCCCCACGTCACCCTCCACACACAGGCCTGCCCGCGCTTCGTGGAGTTCGTCGAGGCGGGCGTCACGAGCGGCCCCGAGCTCCTCGCGGCTGCCCACGAGTACCTTGACCCGCTGATCTCCGACGGCATCGACACCCTCGTCCTGGGGTGCACGCACTACCCGCTGCTGACCGGCGTGGTGTCCTACGTCATGGGCGAACAGGTCACTCTCGTCTCGAGCGCGGAGGAGACCGCGAAGGACGTCTACAAGCTCCTCGTGCGCCACGGCCTCGAGCGCGACCCGTCCCTCGGCCCGCCGGAGCACAGGTTCCTCACCACCGGTAGCCCGGAGGAGTTCGCGCACATCGGCAGCAGGTTCCTCGGGCCCGAGCTCCAGTCGGCAAGCCAGCTCGCCCAGCAGACCGCGTGGGCACCTCACGCGGCCCGGACCGGGGGAGTGGCATGAGGGTCACCGTCGTCGGCTGTTCAGGCTCCTACCCCGGACCGGACTCACCCGCGAGCAGCTACCTCGTCGAGGCGGAGGAGGGGGACCGCGTCTGGCGGATCCTCCTCGACCTCGGGAGCGGGGCGCTCGGCCGCCTGCACGAGCACACGGACCCGCTGTCGATCGACGCGGTGTTCATCAGCCATCTCCACCCGGACCACTGGTTCGACATGAGCGGCTACTACGTGATGCGCAAGTACCACCCGGCAGGCGCCCCGCCGCGCATCCCCGTCCACGGACCACCCGGCGTCGCGAAGCAGATGGCGAGTGCCTACGGCCTCTCCGAGACTCCCGGGATGACCGGCGAGTTCGACTTCCACGAGTACGACGACCACGACGTCGTCACGGTCGGCCCCCTCACCGTCGAGGTCACCCGGGTGGCGCACCCGATCCCCACCTACGCGATGAAGGTCAGCCACCAGGACAGCTCCTTCGTCTACAGCGCGGACACCGCGCCCTGCGACGCCCTGGTCGACCTCGCGCGTGGCACCGACCTGCTGCTCGCCGAGGCAAGCTTCCGGGAGGGTGAGGACAACCCCGAGGGGCTGCACATGACCGGCAAGGAGGCCGCCGAGACGGCGGTCCGCGCCGACGCGGGACGGCTGGTGCTCACGCACATCCCGCCGTGGTACGACCCGAAGCTCGCGCTCGAGGAGGCCCGTCCGGTCTTCGACGGGCCCCTCGAGCTCGCGCGCTGCGGAGCGACGTACGACCTCTGAAGCGTGATGCCCGGCGAGCAGCTGGACGCGCGTGCCCCGGGCTCAGGCGGCGTGCTTCGCCTGCCGCTCGGCCTCCGAGATCGCCCACGCCGCGTTGACCAGCCCGATGTGGCTGAAGGCCTGCGGGAAGTTGCCGAGCAGCTCGCCGGTCTCGGGGTCGACCTCCTCGGCGAGGAGCCCCAGGTCGTTGACGTAGCGGACCGCCCGGTCGAAGACCTTGCGCGCCCGGTCGACTCGCCCGGCCATCGCCAGGGCCTGTGCGAGCCAGAATGTGCAGAGCAGGAAGGTGCCCTCCTCTCCGGCCAGCCCGTCCACGCCCTCCTCGGTGCGATAGCGGTAGACCAGGCCACGCTCGTCGGTGAGTCGCTCCTCGATCGCGTCGATGGTGGCGAGCACGCGCGGGTCGGTGGCGGGCAGGAAGCCGACGATCGGCAGCATCAGGTTGGAGGCGTCGAGGGCGTCGGTGCCGAAGTGCTGGGTGAACGCACCGGCGTCGTCGCTCCAGCCCTCCCGGACCACGGTCTCGAAGATCTCGTCGCGGGTGCGCTTCCACTGCTCGACGTGGGAGCCGTCGCCGATGACGTCGGCGAGCGCGATGGCGCGGTCGAGGGCGACCCAGCACATGACCTTGGAGTAGAGGAAGTGCTGCGGCTCGCCGCGGACCTCCCAGATCCCCTGGTCGGGCTCGCGCCAGCGCACCGCGGCGGCGTCGGCGAGCGCGACCAGGAACCGACGGGTGTCGGCGTCGAGGTTCGACAGCTGGTCGGACAGCCGGTGCGCCGCTCCTAGCAGCTCGCCGTAGACGTCGACCTGCTGCTGGTTCCACGCGCCGTTGCCGGCGCGGACCGGCCGGCTGCCACGCCAGCCGCCGAGGTGGTCGAGGGTGCGCTCGGTGAGGTCGTGCTCGCCGCCGATGCCGAACATGATCTGCAGCGCCTTCTCGGGGCCGACGCCGGATGCGGCCGCCGTCGCCATGAAGGAGAAGAAGTCGGTCGCCTCGTCCGGGCAGGCAGCAACCCAGAGGGCCTCCATGGTCAGGCTGGCGTCGCGCACCCAGGAGTAGCGGTAGTCCCAGTTGCGCTCCCCGCCGACTCCCTCGGGCAGGGAGGTGGTCGCCGCGGCGACGATCGCGCCGCTGGGCTGGTAGGTCAGCGACTGCAGCACGCGGCCGCTCGTGTGGACCAGGTCGCGCCACGGGCCGTCGTAGGTCTGGTGCAGCGCGGACCACGACCGCCAGGCCTCGAGGGTGCGGTCCAGCATCTCTTCCAGCTCGTGGTCGGCCCAGACCCGGGCAGGGGTCTCGCTGAGGGTGGAGCGGTCGAGCGCGAAGCGCAGCGTCTCCCCGGCACTTATCCGGAACCGCCCGGTGCCCGTGCCGGTGTCCAGGTCGAGGGGGACAGGGGTGGTCAGCACGAGCCACTCAGCGCCGCCTCGGGCAGTGACGCCGCCGGGGACCTCGGAGAGCAGGGGCACGACGAGGCCGTACTCCGGGCGGGGCGCGTAGGAGATCTCGACCTCCACCTCGCCCGAGGGGCAGCTGAGGGTGCGTAGGAGCACGTGCGGGGCGTTTCTCCCGATGGCGTGACCCGCGTTGTCGGGGCCCATCGCGAGCGCGTCGGTCAGCACGAGGGTGCCGCCGTCGGTGTCGAAGGTCGTCTCGAGCACCAGGGTGTCGTCGACGTAGCGGCGCCGCGCGCTGGCGGCACCGGTGGGCTTGACGGCCCAGTGCCCGGCGTTCTCCCCGAGCAGCCGGCCCATGATCGATGGGCTGTCGAAGCGGGGGAAGGTCAGCCACTCGACCGACCCCTCCTTGTCCACCAGAGCGCTGGAGTGGCAGTCCGAGAGAAGGGCGTGGTCGGCGATCGGGGTAGTGCTCATGGGTTCCTCACAACAAGATCTCGAGGGCGGTGTTCGGGGGGCAGCCGCCGGCCAGGAGGCCGATGGCGGTGTGCAGGTCCACCTGCCGGTTCGTCGCCAGGGTCATGGCGGCATCCGGGGGGTAGAGGGCGGCGCGGAGCCGTTCGAACCGCCAGAGCTCGACGCGTGCGTCGTGGACGGGTGCTGCGGTCGTCGTGGTGTTCATCGTGTCCTCCGGTTGATGAGTAGCTCTTGATGAACAGTCCCCGCAGGCGGCCCGAGCGTTACAGCGCTCCGGCGGTCGGAAGGCAGAAGTCAACGGTGGTCGAGGAGCTCGTAGGCGAGGGAGGTGCTGCCCTCGTAGACGAGGTGGTGGAAGAGGTCGATCGCGACCTCCTCCCGTCCCCATTGGGTGGGCGGTGGGGTGACCCCGAGGGCCGGAAGCATCGCCAGGGCACCTCCCCACATCGCGGCGAGGTGCGTGGGGGTCGCCACGGCGGGGCTGAGCCCGAGGGCACCGAGCAGCGCACGGGCGACTCCCCAGCCGGTCCCGTAGCCCCAGTGCACGGCCGTGCTGAAGCGCTCCTGGGCCCGCTCGGAGGCGAACTCCTCGATGCCAAGCACCTTCTGAGCAGCGCGCGCCGGTGCGGTGGAGGCGGGCCGGTCTCGCAGCCTCGCCTCCACCGTGCTCGAGACCGTCATCGCCGCGGTGCCGGCAAGTCCGGCTGCGACACCGCGGGCGAGTACGACGACCGGCCTGCGCCCGGCCCGGCTCATGCCTGCGCTCCCACGACCTGGGGCGTCGAGACGCCGAGCCGGTCGAGGAGATGGTCGCCGACGCGCATCGCGTTGGCCATCGCAGTGAGCGCGGGGTTCACCGCGCTGCTCGAGGGGAAGAAGCTGGTGTCGACGACGTAGAGGTTGTCGAGGTCGTGCGCCTTGCAGTTGACATCGAGCGCCGAGCCGGCCGGGTCGTCGCCGAAGCGCACCGTCCCGCACTGGTGGGCCACCCCCGCCAGCGGGATCCGCTCGTCACGGGTGACGGTGTTGGGGATGAGACGTTCCCGACAGCCGAGATGGGGGAGCAGCTGCTCGAGCTTGCGGACCAGACGGCGGTGTCCCTCCGTGTTCCGGTCGGTGTAGCTGAGCCTGATGCGACCCTCCCGGTCGACGGTCACCCGGTTGCCCGGGTGCGGGAGGTCCTCGGTGGTGAGCCAGAAGTCGATCGCGTGCTTGGCGACGTACTCCAGGATCGGCTTCGGCGTCCCCTTGGGGGCGCCTGCCTTCAGCATCGGCCCGTCGGTCTTGCCGAGCATCTGGATGTGGCCGAGGGGGAAGTCGAAGTCGTCGGCTCCCCAGTAGAAGTCGTTGAGCCCCAGCGTCTTCTGGAACCGTGTCGGGTTGGGCTCGCGGGAGAGGGCGATGAGCGCCGAGTTGAGGTGGGCCATGTAGTGGCGGCCGACCACGCCGGAGGAGTTCGCCAGGCCGTCGGGGTGCTTGTCTGAGGCGGACCGCAGCAGCAGCGCTGCGGAGTTCACCGCGCCGCAGGAGACCACCACGATGTCGCCGCTGTAGGTCTCCCGGGCGCCGTCGCGCTCGACGACGACCCGGTTGACGCTGCGGCCGGTCGGGTCGGTGTCGAGCCGCTCGACCTTCGCGCGGCGGACCAGCGTCACGTTGGGGTGCAGCAGGGCAGGGCGCACCGCGACGACGTGCGCGTCGGCCTTGGCGTCGACCAGGCAGGGGAACCCGTCGAGCCGGGAGCACCGGACACAGCGGCTGTTCTCGCGGTCGGCCTCGTCGAGCATCACACCGACCGGCAGCGGGAATGGGTGGTGGCCGGCCCGCTTCAGGTCGTCGGCGAGCCGCTGGATGCGCGGCTCGTGGCTGACCGGCGGGTGAGGGTAGGGGTCCCCGGACGGCGGCTCGGTCGGGTCTGAGCCGCGGTGGCCGTGCACGTGGTACAGGCGCTCGGCCTCGGTGTAGTACGGCGCGAAGTCGGTGTAGGACAGGGGCCAGGCGGGAGAGATGCCACCGTGGTGGCGGACCTCGCCGAAGTCGCGCTCACGGAGCCGGAAGAGGATCGCGCCATAGACCTTGGTGTTGCCGCCGACCCAGTAGTGGGCCCCGGGGTGGAAAGGCCTCCCGTCCTTGTCGTACCACTCCTCGGGTGCCTTGTAGCGGCCGTTGACGAAGACCTCCCGGCTGTCCCAGTTCTCGGGCTCGCGGGGCAGGTAGTCGCCGCGCTCGAGCAGCAGGATCTGCTTGCCGGACGCGGCGAGGCGGTGGGCGAGCGTGCCGCCGCCCGCGCCGGTGCCGATGATGACGATGTCGTAGTGGTTGCTCATCCGTGGCCTCCTCAGACCAGGGCGATGGGTGAGGTCCAGGCGCCGGTCGCGCCTCGGAGCTTCGGGTGGGTGAGGACGAGCGCGAAGGTGCGCACGCCTTCGGCTGCCAGGGCGGACGTGTCGAGGTTCTCGACGACGAACACCCCGTGCCTGACGTTGAGGAACTGGGGCACCTCGAAGGGGCGGTCTGGGTCCTCGGCCGGCACCGGGCCGTAGCTCCAGGTGTCGCAGCCGGTCAGTGCGACGCCGTGGTCGGCGAGCCACCGGGCCACCTCCATGCCCGGCCCGGGCTCGCCGCCGAGGTACTCGTCGGCGCTCGCCCAGTGACGGCCCCAGCCGGTGTGGAACAGGACCGCGTCGCCGGGCTCGGGCACTGCCCCGTCGAGGGCGCGCTTGACGTCCTCGAGGGTCACCACGTCGCCGCGGTCGAGGCTCTCGACGCCGCGCGCGGCGGGGACGTCGACGAGCCACGCCGTGGTGAGGATCTGCGGGGCGGTCTCCGCCCCGAGACGGTTGGTGCCCCAGGGCTCGGCCAGCTCGGCCACGGTCCAGCCGTTGTAGCCGCGGTCACCCATCTGGAGATGGTTGAGCATGTCCAGGTGGGTGCCGAGCTGGGTGGTGGAGGAGACGATCTCGATGACCCAGTTGACCTGGTTCTCGCCGAGTCCTCCTCCCTCCCGGGCGTTCGTGTGGTGGGCGGTGCTGAGCAGCGACTGGCGGAAGTAGCGTCCGGGGAAGACCGGCACCGTCTCGTCCAGCACGCGGCCGAGGTCGAACACCCGGCCGTGGCGCACGCGCGACAAGGCGGCCAGCCGCTTCTCGTCGGTGATGTGATTCAGCATGCCGTGCTGGTCGTCGGCGCCGAACGGCGATGGCCACCAGGCCTGGTCGGAGCCGCTCATTCGGACGACCAGGGCTCTCGGAAGTCGGCGTAGAGGGTCAGCCCGCCGTCGACGTACAGGGTCTGGCCGGTGATGTAGGCCGCGTCGTCGCTGGCGAGGAAGCAGGCGACGCCTGCCATCTCGTCGGAGGTGCCGGGTCGCGGCATCGGGATGTGCGAGGTCACCTGCTGGGCCTTCTGGGGGTCGTCGACCCACGCCCGGTTGATGGGGGTGACCGTCGCGCCGGGGCCGATGCCGTTGACGCGGATGTCGCGGCCGGCGTACTCGAGGGCGAGCGTCGTGGTGAGGTTGGCGATGCCGCCCTTGCTGACGGAGTAGCCGAGGTAGCCCGGTTTGGGAATCCGCTGGTGCACGCTCGAGACGTTGATGACGACGCCCTGCGTGCCCTGCTCGATGAAGCGCCGGATCGACTCGCGGGCGCAGAGGAACGCGCCGCGCAGGTTGACCGCGAGGACCCGGTCGAAGTCGGCTGCGGAGAGCTCCTCCGTCGGTCGGGAGATCTGGATGCCCGCGTTGTTGACGAGGATGTCGATCCCCCCGAGCTGGCGGACGGTGTCCTCGACCATGGCGACCACTTCCGCCTCGTCGGAGACGTCGCCACGGACGAGTACGTCCCGAACACCCTTCTCCTTGACCCGCCGCACGCAGGCGTGCACCTGCTCCTCGGTCTCGGCGGCCTCCTCGGGCTGCTTCAGGTAGTTGATGGCGACGTTCGCGCCGTACTCCGCGAACCGGACCGCCATCGCTTGGCCGATTCCGGACGTGCCGCCGGTGACCAGGACGTTCTTGCCTTGTAGTCCTCGCATGTCTGTCTCCCTCGATGTGGGTCGTTGGTGTGCTGCCGGTGGTTCGGTGGGGCTTCGGAAGAGTCCTCCGAGGGCCGCGGGCGTTACACCGGCAGGCCGGTCTTGTGGGCAGCGGTCCAGGCGGCGCGAGCCTGGGCTGTCGTGGGGTCGAAGTCGGTCTTGGTCCGACGGTGCAGGTCGCGCAGATCGGCCCAGAGGTCCTCCGGGGACGGCCGGCCCCAGAACCAGTAGCCGACGTAGACCTTGTCGATGACGAGGCCCGGTGCGAGCACCAGCGTGTGGGGCACGGTCGCCGCGTGGTGGCCGTCGGTGTACTCGTCGATCTCCAGCCTCCGCTGGACCTCCAGGTCGGTGTCGGCCAGGAACGGCCAGTAGGCGCCGGTGGAGATCCGCAGCCTGCTCACGTCGTGGAGCGTGTTCGGGAGCACCGTCACCAGCTGGGTGAAGGCGACCGCGCACCAGCCGTGGAAGCGGACCATCTCGCGCTGGTGCTGCCGCTCCCGAGGGCAGTGCTCGCCACGGCCCAGCAGCAGCACCATCGCGTTGTCGCCCTGGAGGTCGGACAGCCGGTGCTTGGTGCCGGTGTCGTCGGGAAGCTCGAAGTCGGGCAGCGTCGCGCCGGGGGTGAGTCCCTTGCTCATGATTGTTCTCCTGCGGGTTCGGTGGGTCGGGTGGTGGCGGGGTCACGGCCGGTCGCCGGGGACGGCGGTGCGGAAGCGGTAGACGCTGGTCAGTGCCGTGACGTACAAGGTGCGGCCGTCCTCGTCGCCCCAGGCGAGGTTGTGCGGGGCCTCGGGAAGGTGGAGCGTGCCGAGGTGGTCGCCGTCGGGGGAGAGGACCCAGATGCCGCCGGGGCCGCAGACGTAGAGGTTCCCGGCCTCGTCGACCTTGAGCCCGTCGATCGCGTCCTCGCCGGGGGCGTCCGTCATGTCGAAGAGCACGTCGGAGCCGACCACGTCGAGGGAGGTGTCGAGCTCGTAGCGCATCACGACTTTGTGGTGCGGGTCCCAGTCGCCGACGTAGAGGAACCGCTCGTCAGGGGAGAGCGCGATGCCGTTCGGCCCGGCCAGCGCGTCGGTGAGCAGGTGCACCACGCCGTCACGCACGCAGAACACACCGCTGAAGTCGAGCTCGCGTTTCGGGTCGTCGGGTCCTCCGGGCAGCCCGAAGGGCGGGTCGGTGAAGAACAGGGTTCCGTCGGCGGCGTACACGAGGTCGTTGGGGCTGTTGAGCCGCCGGCCGTCGTACCGGTCGGCCAGGACGGTGGTGTTGCCCCGCCGCTCCACACGCAGCACCTGCCGGTTCCCGTGCTGGCACACGGTCAGGCGGCCGAGGGGGTCGAAGGTCAGACCGTTCGACCCCGGCTGGTGGTAGCGGCCGATGTCGGAGCCGGTGTACCCGCTCTTCGCGCGGAACACGTTGACCGCGCCGGGCTCGCTCCAGCGGTAGACCGTGTTCGCGTTCGGGTCGCTGAAGAGCAGTGCTCCGTCGGGGCTCCACACCGGCCCCTCGGTGAAGGAGAAGCCGGTGGCCACCTGCTCCAACGGCGTGCCCGGGTGGACCAGGTCGTCGAGGCGCTGGTCGACGCGGTCGACGTCGTAGGCCACCTCCACGCCGCTGCGCGCCCGCTCCGGGCGGTAGAGGTCCAGCGTCGCGGTGCGGAACCAGATGTAGTTGGCGGGCGCGGCGGAGACCGGCCCGTTGATCCCGAACACCGCGATCTGGAACCGCTGCCCGGGGTGGGCGTCGCGGGTCAGCACCACCCTGTTGGGTGCGTTGAAGCCGGCCACGACCGGACCGCCGCTCGCGCCGAGCGCGATCGGCAGCCGCCCGTCGACCCAGACCTCGGCGTAGTCGTCCACCACGACCTCGAAGACCACCGTTCCGCCGGTCGGGTCGAGGTCGCCCACCCGCTCGGGGATGGTGACCGTGGTGCGGTACCAGCCGAAGCAGACCTTGCCGGTGGACAGCCTCCTCCGGGTGTCGGCCGGAGCCAGGTGCTGCCAGCCGGAGTCGTCGACGTCGACACCCTCTGCGTGAGGCTCGATGTCGTAGGTGCGGTTGGGCGCTCCGCTGGGCCCTAGGTCCTCGCCGACACCGACGAAGTCGACCTCACGTACCTCGGCGTCGTGGTAGCGCCACTGAGCGGCGACCAGGGCCGCCCCCTCGTCGGTCTGCAGGTCGACGACCGCGTCCGGGCGCCCGGGCAGGATCTCGGGTGGGCCGGGAAGGAAGGTGCGCGTCGCGGGCACGTCAGGCCTCCACCTTCGCCACGAGGTAGAGGAAGGGGTCGGAGACGTCGACGAACTGGTGGGGTACGCCGGAGGGGACGACTAGCACGTCGCCCGGCGAGATCTCGTGGGCCGTGCCGCCCTCCGTCGAGACCGCCCGGAGCTCACCGGGAGCGACCTCGCGCACGTCGTGCATCTCCCCGCCGGTCACCACGGTCGCCCTGCCCTCGACGACGTGCATCACGTCGGTGACGCCTTCGTGGAACTCGACCTCCCCGGGGCCGCTTCGGCGCCCCGCGTCGACCTTGTACGCCGGGGTGTCCAGGAGGAGCCCGCCGGTGGCGAACTGCTGGTGCACCTCGTCGGCCGGGAAATGCCTGGCGTCGGTGGTGGCCGCCGCGGCGGTCGCGATCTCGGCGAGCTCCTGGTCCTCGTCGGCCGAGGAGGCGCCACTGACGCCGACCGCGCCGATCACGTGGCCGTCCTGGCCGATCGGCATCCCGCCCTGCAGCGGCACGGCACCGGCGAGGTGGAGCGCCGAGGGACGGCCACCCGCGGCCTGCTGCTCGAAGTCACGGCTGGGCCGGCGGAACATCGCGGCGGTGCGGGCCTTGTCCACGGCCACCCCGACGCTCGCCACCTGGGCCTCGTCGGGCCGCCACAGGAACACCGGCTCGCCGCCCGCGTCGACGACCGCGACCACGGGGGCGACGCCGCGGGCACCCGCGACCGCTCCGGCGGCCGCCGCAGCCTTCCGCGCCAGGGCGTAGGAGAGCGCCGGCACCTCGGCTACCGAGAAGTCCGCGGCGGCGCCCGCGAGCGAGCAGGCCTCGTCCTCGTCGGGGGTCTCCCCGCTGGTGCCGATCGCTCCGACGACCTCGCCGTCGACCCGGACCGGGATGCCGCCGGTCAGCGCAACCGCGTCGTGCAGGGCTAGCGCTCCGAGACGGCCACCGCTGACCTGCTCCTCGATCTCGCGGCTGGGACGGACGAAGATCGCGGCGGTCCGCGCCTTGTCGATGGCGACCTGGTCGCTGGCGATCTGCGCACCCTCGGTGCGGCGCAGGTGGAGCAGGTGGCCCCACGGGTCGACCACGGCGATGACGACGCGATGGCCCTCGGCCGTGGCGAGCTCCTGCGCGGCCTCCGCTACCGCGGTGGCTCCGGCCGCGTCGAGGATCCTGCGGGTGTGTGTAGCGGTCATGACGTGTCTCCTCACGTTCCTGAGGTCGCGAGCACCGCGGCCCAGATGTCGGTGTCGGTGGTGATGAACAGGACGTTGCGTCCGGGTCCCCCGAAGCAGAAGTTGACGGCGCCGCCCGGCACTCCGATCTCGCCGATCAGGTCGCCCGCGGGGTCGAAGACCTGGACGCCGTCGAAGCACGAGGCGTAGACCCGGCCGCGGACGTCGACCTTGATGCCGTCGGGGAAGCCGGGTGTGGTCACGGCGAAGAGGCGCGGGGCGGAGAGGTGACGTCCTCCGAGGACGTCGAAGGCGACGATGTGGTGGGGGAGGCCGACGTGGTAGCTGCCGGGCTCCTGGTTCGCGCCGCTGTCGGTGACGTACAGGACGCGCTCGTCGGGGGAGAAGGCCAGGCCGTTCGGCTTCACGAACGAGTCGGCCGCCACGGCCGACGAGTGCGTCGCCGGGTCGTAGCGGTAGACGTAGTCGCCGACGACCGGCTCGGGCCGGAACCCTTGGAGGTGGCCGTAGCAGGGGTCGGTGAACCAGACCGCCCCGTCTCTCGCGACGAGCACGTCGTTGGGCGAGTTGAACCGCAGCCCGCGCCAACCATCGACGACCGTCTCGGCGTGGCCGGACGCGCGGTCCACCCGGCTGATCCGGGCCTGCTCGACGCGCGAGCCCTGCTCGCAAACGATCAGCTCGCCGTTCTGCCCCAGGGTCATGCCGTTGGCGACGTTGGACTCCGCGCGCAGCGTCGACAGGGCGCTCGGGTCCACAGGGAAGGAGGAACCGTCCAGGGCGAGCCGCTTGATGGCGACCTGAGGGGTCCGAGCGGGTGCCGACCCGGGCCGGGGCAGCGTCGTGAAGTACAGGGCGTCCTCGTCGGCGACGTACACCGGTCCCTCGTGGGCGTCGACGGACAGGACGTGGTCGAGCCGCGGGTGCTCGCCGAGCACGTCGAGGAACGCCGGGTCGTGGACGGTGAACGCCGACTTGCCCGTGGCACGAAGGCTGGTCCGGGTCATCGCGCGGCCTCCGTCGTCGCGTCGGACCGGCCGGAGGCCGGCGGCTGGCTCGTGCCACGCAGGAGCACCAGCGCGGCGGGCGGGAACACCAGCACCGAGAGCAGGCCCGCGCTGACGAGCGCCGCGGCGTTCACCGGGCTGAGCTGCCCCAGCTCGACGCCGATCTGGGTCGCGGCGACGATGAACGGCAGCGACGTCGCCTGGAGGAGCGCTGCCGCGATGGCCGACCGCCGGCCGACGACGGGCACGTAGAGGACAGCGGGGAGCCCGCGGACGACGAGCAGGGCCAGGAGGAACAGCGGCACCCTGGCCAGGGCAGCGGGGTCCGCGAGCAGGCCGGACAGGTCCAGGCGGAGCCCGCTGGTCACGAAGAAGACGGGGACGAGGAAGCCGTAGCCGATCGCCTCGAGCTTGGTCCGCAGCCGGGGATGGCTCGCGGAGTCCTTGTCGACCGCGCCGATCACGGCCCCGGCCACGAACGCGCCGAGGATGCTCTCGAGGCCGAACAGCTCGGCGAGGACGACGAAGGCGACGAGCAGGAGCACGGCGAACCGAACGCGGATCTCCGCGGTGGTGTCCTGGAGGCGCAGCAGCACGTCGCCGAGCCGCATCGACCTCCCGGCACGCATCACGACCACCGCGGTCAGCACGACCAGCCCGGCGAAGGCCACCGCGAGCGTCAGTCGCGAGCCCGTTCCTGCCGGGGACATCGAGAACAGGAACGACAGCATCAGCACCGCGCCGAAGTCGGCGACCGACGAGCCGGCGATGGTGGTCTGGCCGACCTCGGAGTCCACCTGGCCGGCGTCCTTGAGGACGGGGACGACGAGGCCGAGCCCGGTGGCGGTGAGGGCTGTGGCCACGATCAGCGGGCTGGAGACCCAGCCCCCGGCGGCGAAGCCGGCGGCAGCGCCGAGGGCGAGGACGACGGTCAGGGCGAACCCGAGCAGCGCCGCGGTGAGCACCCGGCCGCGCAACCGGTGGAGGTCGATCTCGAGCCCGGCGAGGAACAGCACGAACGCCAGGCCGAGGACCGCCAGGATCGACACGGGCAGGTCCACCTCGACCCAACGAAGCACCGAGGGGCCGACGACGACGCCGGCGACGATCTCCAGCACGATCGCGGGGATGCGGAGCCCGGGAGCGAAGCCCAGGATCAGGGGAGCCAGGGCGGCGATCGCGCAGACCGCCAGCAGGTTGTGGAACGAGACGTCGGGCATGGCTGTACTCCTAGATGCCGTAGTCCTCGAGCAGCCGCAGCCAGACCTCGCTCACCGTCGGGAACGAGGGCACGGCGTGCCAGAGCGTGGTGAGGGGGACCTGCCCGACCACTGCGACCGTCGCGGAGTGGAGCAGCTCTTGGACGTCGGGTCCGGTGAACGTGGCACCGACGATCACGCCGCGTGGCTCGTCCACGACGATCTTCGCCGTGCCGTGGATGCCGCGGCCGTGCACGTAGGCGCCGGCCACGGCTCCCAGGTCGTAGGTCGCGGCGCGCACGGCGATCCCGCGCTCCCTCGCCTCCGTCTCCGTGAGTCCCACCGCGCAGACCTGCGGGTCGGTGAAGGTGACCCGCGGGACCGCTTGCGCGCTGGCCCGGTCGGAGATGTCAAGACCGCGGATGACGTCGGCCGCGATGCGGGCCTGGTACTTGCCCATGTGGGTGAGGAGGGCGCGGCCGTTGCAGTCGCCGACCGCGTACAGCCAGCCTCCGGCCACCCCCGTGGCTCGCAGCGTGTCGTCGACCTCGACGTACCTCCCGGGCTCGAGGCCGACGGCGGCCAGCCCGATGTCGTCGGTGGCCGGACGACGGCCGACGGCCGCCAGGAGCTCGTCGCCCTCCAGCGTCCGGCCGTCCTCGAGCGTGGCGACGACCGGACCGTCGACGCTGCGGCGTCGGACAAGGGTCAGCAGCGCACCAGTCAGGACGGTGATGCCCTCTGCCTCGAAGGCGGTCCTCACCTCGGCGCCGGCGAAGGGCTCCTCCCGTGCGAGGAGGTGCTCCTGTCCCTCGACGACGGTCACCTCGTCGCTGCCGAGCCGCCGGAACGCCTGGGCCAGCTCCACGCCCACGGCTCCTCCGCCGAGGACGAGGAGGCGCCGCGGGACCTCCTTGGCCGAGGTCGCCGCGCGGTTGTCCCAGGGCGGGAGGTCGCGGAGGCCGTCGACCGGGGGCAGGAAGGGTCTGGTGCCCACCGCCAGCACGACGGCGCGGTCGGCGCGGAGACGGCGTGTGCCGTCGGCGGTCTCGACCTCCACCTCGCGCTCGGCGGACAGACGTCCCTTGCCCCGGATCAAGGTGATGCGCTTCTCGTCGAGCCAGGGGAGGGCCCCGGCGTCGTCCCATCCGCCGGTCATCTCGTCGCGCCAGGCCAGTGCCGCGGTCACGTCGATCCGCCCGGTGACCGCGGCGGAGGCGCCGGGGACCCGTCGGGTGGAGGCGAGAGCGTCGCCGGGCCGGATGAGCGTCTTGCTGGGGACGCAGCCCCAGAAGGAGCACTCACCGCCCACGAGCTCGTGCTCGACCAGCGCGACCCGTAGACCTCCGTCCGCGCATCTGCCGGCGACGTTCTCCCCGGCGGGACCGCCGCCCACGACGACGACGTCGAAATCGTCCATGTCTGCCTCCCTGGCAGGTGTGTCCTGTGGCTGCTCTCGTGGCTGTTGAGGGGGGACGCCGGTTTCGTCACCCCCGGTGCTGGGCGCGGGGATCGAGCTCCGCGGCGCCGAAGGAGACGCTGAACCGCTCGCACCAGATGCTCACGCTCGTGAGCTCGCCGAGGTCCACCTCGTGCGGCACGGGGTAGTTCTGGTCGCCGAGGTTGCCGCGCAGGGCGCCGAGGTCGACGTACCGGCCGTCGTCGAAGACGAACCAGCCGGCCGGCCCGGAGCGCACGTCCGCGTCGGTGATCCACACTCGGAGCGCGGGACCGTTGGAGGTCTCGAGGTCCTCGATGCGCAGGATGCGCTGTCCGCCCGGCAGTCGCAGGACGCGCACGCTGCCCGAAGTCGCGTGCTCGTGGCTGACGAAGCGACCCGTCGCGAGCACGGTCGGTCCGGCTGCTCCTGGATCACCGGGGCGGGCACCCGCCCCGGCGCCGGGCAGGGGGTCGTCGACGACCTCGTCGACGAGCAGCCTCCAAGGCTGGAACAGGTACGCCAAGACTGCGATCAGGGCCAGTCCTGCCAGGAGTGCGGGAACCACGTAGGTCGGACGCGACCATCGGCGGTGCCGGACCGGCGGGCGGGCGCTCGCGAGGTCCTCGGTCCCGTGCTGGGTGTCGGTCATGTGGGTGCTGTCACGCACCGGGGCCAGGCGTTACAGCGGTTGGACCACCTGTCTGCGACGTGCGGGTGCGCAGCGTCAGTGGGTGACGAGAAGGTGGGACGCGAGCCACTCGCCCTGCCGTCGACGCTCCTCCTCGGCCCCGTCCAGGCCGGTCGACCCGCTCGCGGCCACGCGGGAGGCCGTCGCGGAGACGAACGCCGTGGTCGCGGCGCCGGCCGCCCAGCGTTGCTGGGAGCGCGTCGCGGTGGCGAAGCGGGCGGCGTCCATGGCGTACCCGACGAGGGATGTCACCCGCTCGTCGCCGTGAGTGATCCGTCCTGCGACGGTCTCGATCTCATCGGTGGTGTCGCAGCCCTCCAGGCGGTCGGCCTCCTGAAGGCGGCCGGCAGCGCGCAGTGCCTCCACGGCGAGGTCGCGGACGCGCAGGGCGCAGCCGTGGCAGAAGGAGCTCGCCGTCTCCTGCCGCCAGGCGTCGACACGGTCCACGAGCCGCGCCCGGTGGACGAGCACGAAGCTGTCGTGCGCGAGCACCTCGCCCTCGACCTCGACGGTGTAGAGCTCCTCGCACAGCCAGAGCGGCAGGTCGGTGGGACGGCAGAGGTGGAGCCCGCTGCGGCACGGTTCGAGACGGGATGCAGCCATCCAGCCGCCTGGACGGCCGAACCCCTGTGGAGAGGGCCAGGGGCGGCCGCTGAAGGGTCCGACAGCGCCCCGGGCGAGGAACTTGTACCACGTCATAGGCTCGACCGGTCCTCGAACATCTGGAGCAGCCTGTCCATGACCGGCGTCGGCACGTCCTCCTCCTGGAGCTGGCCGGTGAGGGTGATCGAGGTGCGCAGCTGGGCGACGTAGTTCGTGCAGCCCTCGCAGGTCAA
Source organism: Nocardioidaceae bacterium (assembly GCA_035688575.1). GTDB lineage: Bacteria > Actinomycetota > Actinomycetes > Propionibacteriales > Nocardioidaceae > Nocardioides_C. Next base: position 7,971 of record DASSMS010000094.1, on the reverse strand, counting down.
CAGGTGCTGCTCGAGGGCGGCGCGCTGCTCGGCGGGGAGTGCACCCTCGAGGTAGTCGGTCAGCACGGTGACCACCTCGCGGCACTTCACGTCATCGGGGTTCAAATCGTCACCCCCAGCCGTTCGACGTACTCCGCGACCGCTGCGCGCACCTTCGTCCGCCCGCGGTGGAGCAGGACCCGCTGGTTGGCCTCGCTCAAGTCGAGCATGTCACAGACCTCGCTCGCTGACAGGTCCTGACCGTCACGAAGGGCCACGACGAGCCGCTGGGCGGTCGGCAGTGCGTCCACGGCCTGCTGGAGGACCTGGCCGAGCTCCTCGGACAAGAGCTGCTCCTCAGGCAGCTCCCAGGCGACGACGGGCTGGGTCCAGTGGCCCGACCACCGGTGGCTCTCGTCGAAGAAGGCATCCGGGGAGAGGACGGGTTCCTCGGCCTCCCGAGCGGTTGCCAGCGCGGAGAAGGGAGTCGTACGACGCTCCCGCGCGCCCCGCGTCTTGGCCTTGTTCGTGAGGATCCGGAAGATCCAGGTCTTGAGCGAGGACCGCCCCTCGAAACGGTCGAGCTGCTCGACCACGGCCACCCATGTGTCCTGGGCGACCTCTTCGGCGACGGCCCGCGACGACACGTAGCCGCTCGCCACCCGGACCATGGTCGGGTGGAGGCGACGCACCAGCTCGCCGAAGGTCGCCTGGTCCCCCTGGCGCAGCCGGGACAGCTCGTCGGCCTCGGAGCTCGTGTAGCGATGAGGGGAGCGAGGGGCGGGGATGTGTCCGGGGGGTGGCGAGGACGAGTCCCCGGTGTGATCCATCCCGCCCATGCGACCAAGGAACGCCCCGCCCGTTGCGCCTGTCAATGGCACGAGGGGACCTCGACGTACGACGGCGGCGGGGCGCGGGGCGGCTGTGGGGGAGCGGTCCAGACCCCCACCGACGGGCGCCGGCGGTGGGGTGCCTCGGCGCATGTCCGCTCTGGGTAGGGTCTCGCACATGACGACCCGACCTGACGGACGCGAGAACGACGAGCTCCGACCCATCAAGATCACCCGCAGCTGGCTCGACCACCCGGCCGGCTCGGTGCTCGTCGAGTTCGGCCGGACCAGGGTGCTCTGCGCGGCCTCCGCCACCCTCGGCGTACCCCGCTGGCGCAAGGACTCAGGACTCGGCTGGGTCACCGCGGAGTACGCCATGCTCCCGTCCGCCACCCACACGCGCTCCGACCGCGAGTCGGTGAAGGGGCGCATCGGCGGCCGCACCCACGAGATCTCGCGGCTCATCGGCCGGTCGCTGCGTGCGGTCGTCGACTACAAGGCGCTCGGCGAGAACACGATCGTCCTCGACTGCGACGTGCTCCAGGCCGACGGCGGCACCCGGACCGCAGCGATCACCGGCGCATATGTCGCACTCGCCGACGCCTGCGCCCACCTGCGCGAGCAGGGCGCGTTGAAGGGCGAGCCGCTGACCGGGTCGGTCTCCGCGGTCTCCGTCGGGATCGTCGACGGCGAGGTCCGCCTCGACCTGCCCTACGAGGAGGACGTCCGGGCCGAGACCGACATGAACGTCGTCATGACCGGCGACGGCCTCTTCGTGGAGGTGCAGGGGACCGCCGAGGGGGAGCCTTTCGACCGTCGCCACCTCGACGGCCTGCTCTCGATGGCGGAGAAGGGCTGCGCCGACCTCACCCGGTTGCAGCAGGAGGCGCTCCGTGGCTGAGCGCCCCTCCGAGTCGGTCGAGGCCGGTACGTCGGTGGTCGAGCCTGTCGAGGCCCGCCCCCGGGTGTTCCTGGCCTCGCGCAACGCCAAGAAGCTCGCCGAGATGCAGAGGATCCTCGAGGGGTTCGTCCCTCACGTCGAGGTGCTCGGCCTCGATGACGTGGATCACTACGACGAGCCGGCCGAGACCGAGCCCACGTTCGAGGGGAACGCGTTGATCAAGGCCCGCACGGCGGTCGCGGCTACGGGCCTGCCGTCCCTCGCCGACGACAGCGGCCTGTGCGTCGACGCGCTCAACGGCATGCCGGGCGTCCTGTCGGCGCGGTGGAGCGGCCTGACCAAGGACGGCTCCACCGATGTCGACCTGGCGAACAACGAGCTCCTGCTCGCGCAGATCGCGGACGTGCCGGACGATCGCCGTGGAGCGCGCTTCCGCTGCGCCGTGGCCTTCGTGCACCCGGACGGTGCCGGTGGGACGGTGGAGCACGTCGAGCACGGTGAGATGCCCGGCCGGATCATCCGCGAGATGCGGGGGAGCGGCGGCTTCGGCTACGACGTGCTCTTCGTCGCAGACGGCCACGACGTGACCTCCGCCGAGCTGCCGCCCGACGAGAAGGACGCCATCTCCCACCGCGGCGAGGCCCTGCGGCGGATCGCCCCGGTCGTGGCCGAGGCACTGAAGGAGCCCGGCGAAGCGCGATGAGTTCGCGGGGGCGCCGAGGTCCACAATGAGAACCTGGACCGAAGGAGCCCACCATGCACGAGCAGTTCACGGCGACTCTCCAGAAGAGCCCTGACAAGGGTGGCTGGACCTACGTGGTCTGGCCCGACTCGGTCGCCTTCTTCGGCACTCGCGGCCTCGTGAAGGTGCGGGGGACGATCGACGGGCACCCGTTCCGAAGCTCGTTCATGGCCATGGGGGACGGCACGCACAAGCTGCCGGTGAAGGCCGACATCCGCAAGGCGATCGGCAAGCACGCGGGTGACCTGGTGACGATCCGACTGCTGGACCGGGTCGAGGACTAGTCGACGCCCTGGGCGAGGATCTCCTGGAACCGCTCGTGGACGAGCTCCTCGCCCGTGCGGTGCAGGGCCCCGATCGTCGGCCGGCCCCAGAGCCAGCAGTCCAGGTCGGCCGCGGCGCCCTCGACGGTCGCCGCGACGTCGTCTCCCGCGTCCTCGTCCGCGACCACGATGTCGGCCTCGCCGTTGTAGGTCCTGCCCTCGGGGTCGGTGCCGCTGAAGGTGCCGAGGGTCACGTGCCAGGAGCGGCCGGTGTCCGACGTACGGATCCGTAGCGTCACACCTGGCTCCGGGTCGATCCGCCCCCACGGCGGGCAACCGCCGTACATGATGCGCAGCGCCTCGTCGATGCCGTCGGAGGCGAGCTCGGGGTCCATGGGGGCGCGCTGGACGTCTGCGGTCAGCTCCGCGTCGACGCGGTGGACGAGGGCCTCGTGGGCCTGCCGCCGGCGGATGAATCCGGCCGTCTGGTCCTGCGACCACGTCCACCGGTGCTCCGCTGGGTCGGTGTCGGCCAGCGCGGTCTGGAGCTCCTTGGTCGCCGCCTCGAAGAACGCGAGCAACCCCGCCCGGTCGTCCGGTCGCTCGGGGTGCTCGAGGCTCTCGGGGTCGGTGACGGCGTCGCGCACGATCGTGCCCCAGAACCACTGCACCTCGCCGAGGTGCCACAGCAGGTCGTCGGCCTGCCAGTCGGGACAGGTCGGCACCGCTCCGTCGGCGGGAGCGTCGCGCAGCACCGCGGCGAACCGGGCGGAGTCCTCGCGCAGGTGGGCCAGGTAGTCGAGCGTCATGGCAGCAGCCAACCACGCAGGACCGACGCAGTCACGAACTTTCGCGCGCGCCTGCTGCCGTCGACGTGTCAGACGGTGACGACGATCTTGCCCCGCGCATGGCCGGTCTCGGAGAGCAGGTGCGCGTCGGCGACCCGCTCGAGCGGGAGCACCTCGGACACGTCCACGCGCAGCTTGCCCTCGTCGGCCAGCGCCCCGAGGGCCTGGAGGTGCTCGCGCTCGGGCCGCACGAAGACGTACCGTCCGCCGAGGTCTCTGACCGTCTGAGCATCGACGATCGAGACGATGCGAGCGGGATCCTCGGTCTGCTTCGGAGCGTCCTCGAGAGCCGCACCACCAACCAGGTCGAGCACGGCGTCGACCGGAGCGGAGAGCTGCTCGCTGACGGGCCCCTGGCGGTAGTCGATGACCTCCGAGACTCCCAGCTCCTCGAGGGCGGAGTGGTTCTGCGGGCTCGCGGTCCCGACGACCTCGCAGCCCCGGGCGGCGGCGATCTGCACGGCGAACTGACCGACCCCGCCCGCCGCCGCGTGCACGAGCACGCGATCTCCGGCCTGGACGTCGAGGGCCTCGACGAGGGCCTGGTACGCCGTGAGGCCGGCGAGAGGCACCGCCGCCGCCTCCTCGAACGACAGGCTCTCCGGCTTGCGCGCGACCGTCCGCTGGGGCGCGGGGACGAGCTCGGCCGCCGTACCCCATTTCACGTCGTCCCGGCGCACGTAGCCCCACACCTCGTCGCCGACCTCGACCCCGGTGACGACCGCCGGGCCGACGGCCTCGACGACACCGGAGACGTCCCAGCCGGGGATGATCGGGAGATGGTGCGGGTAGGCAGCCTGGAGGTAGCCGAGCCGGATCTTCCAGTCGACGGGGTTGACGCTGGTCGCCCTCGCCCGGACCAGGACGGTGTCAGGTCCCACAGGCGGGTCGTCGTGCTCGCGCACGGAGATGACGTCCGCGTCGCCGTAGGTGTCGTAGACGGCTGCTCTCACCGGGAGGCTCCTTCGCGATCGGGTACCTGTGGATGGTCACCCGATGCAGGCCGTTCGAAACGGGTGGAGCGAGCTGGTTCACACACCCGGGTAGATCCGGTATCCCGCCATCGCCTTGTGCTCGAACTTCTCGTAGAACCCCTCGGCATCGTCGGTGATCAGGTCCATCCGCTTCGTGCCCGTCGCCTGGAACGTCGCCACGGTCAGCAGCCGGGCGATGCCCCGACGGCGGTGTGCGGGGTGGACGGCGAGGAAGCTCAGGTGAGACTGGAGCACGCCGTCGCCGAGCGCCTGCGCGAAGCCCACCACCTCACCGTCGACGAGCGCGGTGTAGGCGGAGGAGCCCGGTGCGGTGCAGATCCGGAGCACCACGTCGGGGTCGGTCAGGGAGGGCCACTGCACCGTCGTGCACAGCCGGGCGATGCCGGCGGCGTGGCCGGGCTCGAACGGCACGATCTCCACAGAGCTCATGCAGCCCGACCATAGACGCCGGGTGTCTCCGTCGAGGGAGAGGCCGCGCGAGTGCGCCCGGCGAGACTCGAACTCGCACTGGATCGGACCTAAACCGATTGCCTCTGCCAATTGGGCTACGGGCGCGCGCCGCACAGTCTAGGGGCCGGAGTGTCCTCAGTCGGCGAGGCCGAGGTCGCGGCGCAGCTTGGCGACATGACCGGTGGCCTTGACGTTGTACTGCGCGACCTCCACCTTGCCGTCCTCGTCGACGACGAGCGTGGAACGGATCACACCCTGGACGACCTTGCCGTACATCTTCTTCTCGCCGAACGCGCCCCACTCGGTCATCACGGACTTGTCCTGGTCCGAAAGCAGCGTGATCGTCAGCGCGTCACGCTCGCGGAACCTCGCGAGCTTCTCCGGCTTGTCGGGGGAGATGCCGAGCACCTCGTAGCCGGCAGCCTGGAGGGAGTCGAGCGAGTCGGTGAAGTCGCAGGCCTGCTTGGTGCAGCCCGGAGTCATCGCGGCCGGGTAGAAGTACACGATCACCTTGCGGCCTCGCAGGTCGGACAGGGTCACGGTCGAGCCGTCGTCTGTCGGCAGGGTGAAGTCCGGGGCGGCGTCTCCCGGGTTCAGGCGGTTCTCGCTCATCGAGCTCTCCTCCGTGGTTCCTCCGGCCGCCGAGGACGGCAGGAGTAGCGGCTTATTGCAAGTCGTTCGCAATAACGTACAGTCTTCATGTGGCGCGCGGGAGTCGCCGGGTCGCCCGAGGATCTCGTGGACGAAGGCCGGCGGTACGCCGCTTGCGGCTTGTCCACGACCGCACGCCGCTGGGGGACCGAGACAACGTATTGCCCCTCGCCGGCCGCCCGGCCAGCGGCCCCGAGACGCGCCAACGGAGGACCAGCCATGCACGTGCCCGACGGCTTTCTCGACGCACCGACGTCGGTCGCGACCGGATTGGTCGCAGCGGCAGCGGTCGGGGTCGCCCTCCGTAAGGCGCGCCACGAGCTCGACGACCGCACCGCCCCCATGGCAGGGCTGGTCGCCACCTTCGTCTTCGCCGCGCAGATGGTGAACTTCCCCGTCGGCCTCGGCACCAGCGGCCACCTGCTCGGTGGCGCGCTCGCCGCCGTCCTCGTGGGTCCGTGGACAGGCGTCCTCGCGGTCAGTGTCGTCCTGGTCGTCCAGGCCCTTCTGCTCGCCGACGGCGGGATCACCGCGCTCGGCACGAACGTCACCCTGCTCGCGGTGGTCGGGGTCGCCGTCGGCTGGCTCGTCTTCCGCGGCCTCCAGATGCTCCTCCCCAAGAAGATGGCACTCGTGCCGGCGCTCGCCGCGATCGGCGCGCTCGTCTCCGTGCCCGCGGCGGCGCTCGTCTTCGTAGGCCTCTACGCCGTCGGTGGCACGGCCCCGGTCCCGCTCGAGGGCCTCACCGTCGCGATGCTCGGCTGGCACACCCTCATCGGCATCGGCGAGGCAGTCATCACCGGACTCGTGGTCGCCAGCGTGATCGCGCTCCGCCCCGACCTCGTGTACGGAGCCCGCCCCGCACTGCGTACCCGGGAGCTCGAGATCCGCTCCGCGCAGCCGGAGGCCGCTTCATGAGGACCCGTACCTTCGCCGTGCTGGCCCTCGTCGCGGCACTGCTCGTCGCCGGCGTCGCGAGCTACTACGCGTCGAGCCATCCTGATGGCCTCGAGTACGTCGCCGAGAAGGTCGGCTTCGCCGACACTGCGGAGGACTCGCCCACCACCGGCTCACCGCTATCGGACTACGAGGTCAAGCGCATCGAGGACGACGCGCTCGCGGGAGGGCTGGCCGGAGTGATCGGCGCGCTCGTCGTGCTGGTTCTCGCCGGTGGCCTGGCCTACGCGGTACGCCGGAAGGGGTCGGCGGCCCCGGGCGGCGACGAGCAGCCCGCAGGGGAGCCGAAGGAACGAGACGCCGAGGATCTCGACAGGTTCGGTCACGAGGCCGGCAGGATCGACCACCCGGGCGGCGGCTGACATGGGTGCCGGGCACGGCCACAAGCTGCACTACCACGGTCACTCGCGAATCCATCGCGCTCCGGCACACGTGAAGATCGCGACCCTCGTCGTCTTCATGCTCACCGTCGTTGCCACCCCACGGGAGTGGTACCCGGTCTTCGCGGGCTACTTCGCGCTCGTCCTCGGCGTCATCGCGGTCTCGCAGGTACCGTTCGGCTACATCGCGAAGCGGATGGTGGTCGAGGTCCCGTTCGTGGTCTTCGCGCTGCTCATGCCGTTCGTGGCGACCGGCCCCCGGGTCGACGTACTCGGGCTCAGCGTCTCCGAGGCCGGGGTCCTCGCTGCCTGGGGCCTGCTCGCCAAGGGCACCCTCGGTGTGATGGCGAGCCTGACCCTGGCGGCCACGACCGAGCCCCGCGACGTGCTCGTCGGACTGGAGCGGCTCCGTGTCCCCAGCCAGCTCGTGCAGATCGTCGGGTTCATGGTGCGCTACCTCGACGTGGTCACCGACGAGATGCGACGGATGCGGATCGCCCGCGAGTCACGTGGGTTCAGCGGCCGGGGACTGCGGGCCTGGCCGGTCTACGCACGGACCGCAGGTGCCTTGTTCGTCCGCTCCTACGAGCGCGGGGAGCGGGTGCACCTCGCGATGCTCTCCCGCGGGTACGACGGGAGGGCCCGATGAGCACCCCGGTCCTCGACGTCCGCGGGCTCGCGTACGCCTACCCGGACGGCCACCAGGCGTTGTACGGGGTGGACCTGCACGTCCACCGTGGGGAGCGCGTGGCCCTGCTGGGGCCGAACGGCGCCGGCAAGACGACGCTCGTGCTCCACCTCAACGGCATCCTGACCGCCGGCGCGGGCTCCGTCTCCGTCTCTGGCCTGCCGGTGACGAAGGAGAACCTCCAGGAGATCCGCCGCCGGGTCGGCGTGGTGTTCCAGGATCCCGACGACCAGCTCTTCATGCCGTCCGTGCGCGACGACGTGGCGTTCGGCCCGGCGAACCTGGGG